>JBBQAL010000097.1:0-10801 GCA_038316135.1 Candidatus Nanopelagicales bacterium
GTTGCAGTAGACGTCCAGGCCGGTGAGGAGCAGATCCGCGACAGGTGAAGGAGACATGGTGGGCATCCTGTCTGTACGCCGTTGCCAAGGCAAGAGGACGCCCGACTCGTGCCGACATGGCGCCTCGGGCAGGCCGTCGCGGGGGGATGGTCACCCAAACGGGCTACCAGCGGAGCAGTACCTGGGCCGATACCTCTGTATGGACCCCTCCAGGGTCCACTCATCGTATTCGGGGTTTGGGGAGCTAGTCGTGGCGCGCAAAATGACATGGGCACGAGTGGTCGGAGTGCCGACCGCCATGGTTGTGGGAGCTGGGGCCCTTCTCGGTGCGCCATCGGACGCAGCCGTATCAGCACCGTGCACGATGCGGGTCACCGTCGACCGGGTCAACAGCGTGACCTACGGGAACGGCGTCGAGCGCAACGAATACAACGTCAAGGTGAACTGGACCACCAACAATCAGCCCCGCTCCCAGACCGCCAAAGTCCACCGGATGGTGATGCCTCCGAAGGCCCAGCCCCGGCTGGTGACCAAGAAGCTGGGCGCACTCGGTGACCTCCGAGCACAGCTGGAGAGCCCCAAGGGCAAGCGCGGGATCTCGGCAGTCAACGGTGACTTCTTCTACGGCTACCGGATCGACAACCAGACGGTCTACCTTCCCCGCAATGCGTCCGTGACCCATGGCAAGCCGGTCCGGATGGGAACCGCGCGCACTCGGGTCATCGGCATCGACAAGACTGGTGCGCCGTTCAACGGCGAGGTCGGCATTACCGGGACCGTCGCCCACGGCAAGAAGGTCTTCAACGTCGACAGCATGAACTGGCAGGTGCTCGGGGACGCCGGAGTGGCCGTCTACACCTCGGCTTGGACTGATGTCAGGGACGCCAAGCGTCCGGCCGGCGTCGTGGAGTGGGTGGTCAAGAAGGGTAAGATCACCGCCGTCCGCACCGGCAACAAGACGGGCAAGACCGTTCAACCGCACACCAAGGTCGTGGCATTCGGCACCAAGTTCGCCGCCGTCGCCAAGCGCGCGAAGGTCAAGAGCTCTGCTCTGATCGCCGTCCAGCAGGACACGACGACAGGCGTTGCCTTGCAAGAAGCGATCGGCCGGGGTGTCTCCCTGGTCGATGCCGGCAAGGTTGATCTGCCGTGCGAGGGCTTGTGGTACCAACAGCGGCCGCGGACAACCGTTGGTTGGGACAAGGACGGCAACTGGATGACGCTGTCGCTGCCTGGTAGCGGCTACGACCGGAACGGGTATCGGATCGGTGGACTAGGTCTTGCTCAAGAGGCCAACGTTGCGATTGCACTGGGTTTCGTCGAGGCTGACGAACTCGACGGTGGTGGCTCCACCACCGCGATGGTGCGTCGTTCTGACGGTAACTGGGATCGCGTCGACGACAAAGACACCATCTACCAGCGCCCGGTGCCGAACTCGCTGATCTGGGTCAAGCCAGCCAAGTAGGGTCTGCCCGATCCGGGCCTAGGGTTGAGGTGTGACCACACCCCCGAGACTGGCCACGCTCGTCGACATCAACCAGTTCGCCGACACGTTCGGCGCCGCGATGTTCGACGACCCGATGATTCGGTGGCCGTTACCCCGTGAGGTCTCGGTGGAGTCCGTCATCGCCATGACCAAGCCGATCGTGTCGATGTACCTCGAGGTGGGTTCGGCGTGGATGCTCGAGGACGGCCTCGCGGTGGCATCCTGGGTCGCCCCTCACGCGGCGGCACGTTTCGCGGAGCTCGAGCAGCCGACCCGCGCAGCTGTTGCGGCCTATACCGACGACAACGGCGTCAGGTACGGGCAGTTCTGGGACTGGCTCGCCGGACACATACCCAGTGAGCCCTGTTGGTTCATGGATCTGGTGGCCGTCCACCCCTCAGCCAGAGGGCGCGGCTTGGGCCGCCGATTGATCGAGCACGGCCTTGCAAAGGCTCGTGAAGATGACCTGCCCACCTTCCTGGAGACCGCCCAGCGAAGCAACGTCGCCTACTACGAGCGGTTCGGCTTCGGGGTTGTTGGCGAGAAGCAAGCTCCGGGGGGCGGGCCAACGATCTGGTTCATGCGCACCTGACGATGGCGGCCTACGATCGTCAGGTGACTTACCAGGACTACTCGCTCACCGCCTCGCCAGGACGCCGCTTGCCGGTCGCGACGCATGCGTCCGGTATGCGGATCTGGGACCGCGATGGCACCGAATGGCTTGATGCGTGTGGCGGCGCCATGGTGATGAGCCTCGGTCACTGCCACCCGCGGCTGGTGAAGGCCGCGCAGGACCAGTTGGAAAAGCTGACGTTCACTTACCGGTTCTCGTTCTCCAACGAGCCGATGATCGAACTGGCCGGATTGATCCGCGAGATTGCACCGATGGACCGAGGCTGGGCCTTCTTCAACTCATCGGGCTCAGAATCGGTCGAGTCGGCCATCCATCTGGCGCTCCTCTACTGGCAACACGTCGGTAAGCCCGGCAAGACCGAGCTCATCTCTCGCTACCCCAGCTTCCACGGTTCGACGCTCGGTGCACTCGGGCTCTCAGGCTCACGCTGGCGTCAGGGCTTCGAGCACGTGCTCGATGACAACCCGGTGGCGCAGGCACCCAACGCTGACATCCGCTCTGGTCGGACACCTGACGACGAACTAGCCTTCGGGTTGCAGCAGATCGAGGACGCACTGGTGGCGCGCGGCCCTGAGAACGTTGCCGCGGTATTCCTCGAGCCGATCTCCGGCGCCAGCACCGCCGCCGTCGTGCCGCCGGACGGATACCTCGCGGGAGTGCGGGCGCTCTGCGATCGCTATGAGGTTCTGATGATCTGCGACGAGACCGTTACCGGCTTTGGCCGCACCGGTCAGTGGTGGGGCGTCGACCACTGGGGTGTTCAGCCAGACATGCTCAGCTTCGCGAAGGGCGTGACCAGCGGCGTGACGCCCTTCTCCGGGCTGGCGATCAGCGGCGAGATTGCTGACGTATTCGCCGCGGCGCCGGAAGGCTTTCCCTTCGGACACACCTACTCGGGCAACCCGGTCGGGTGCGCGGTGGCAGCAGAGGTGATTCGCACCATTCGAGACGAGGGACTTCTTGAGAACAGCGCTCAAATGGGGAAGCGCCTCCATGAGGGGCTCCTGGAGATCGCCGGAAGTTCGCCTCACATCGGGCAGGTTCGCGGACGCGGCCTCCTCCAAGGACTCGAACTCGTGACCGACAAGAACTCGCTCGAACCGTTGGCGGGATCGTCGTACGCGCTGGCCGCCCTCGCACGCGACCGGCAGCTGATGATCTACTCCTGCCCGACGCCGCTTCTTGGTCAGGTCATCGAGGCAGTGCTGCTCGCGCCACCACTGAACATCGACGATCATGACGTCGACGTGATCGTGAACCGCCTAGGAGAGGCCGTTCAGGCTCTGCCGTCTGTTTGACCTTCCGGAACCGTTCCCCGATGCGCATCGTGATCCTTGGAGCCGGATTCGGCGGTCTGGAACTGGCAACTTCACTCTCCGAGCGATTCGGAGACACGCTCGATGTGGTCCTCATAGATCACACCGACGGCTTCACCTTTGGATTCGCCAAGCTCGACGTCGTCTTCGGGCGGTCCCAGCCGTCCGAGGTGCGTCACCACTACAGCACTATCAACAAACCTGGAACGCGCTTCGTCCAGGCAAGGGTGCTTGCCATCGATCCGAGCCTGCGGCGGGCGCAGACCGATGCTGGCTCGTTTGACGCCGACATCCTCGTCGTGGCACTCGGTGCCGACCTGGATTCGAGTGCCATCCCTGGTCTTGCTGAAGGTGGATTCGATTTCTACTCCGAGTCAGGAGCAGAAGTGCTGGCCGGTGCGCTGCCGAAGTTCACCGGCGGCTCGGTGGTCATCGGTGTTACCTCAACGCCGTTCAAGTGCCCCCCAGCGCCCAGTGAAGCCGCACTTCTCATGCACGACTACCTGACGGCTCGAGAGCTACGTGAGACGAGTCAGATCTCTCTGGTCATGCCGTTCGGCGTCCCCGTCCCCCCGTCACCTGCGGCATCAGCTGCGCTCCTGGAGGCATTCACCGAGCGCGGCATCGAGTTCGTCCCCGGTGTTGTCGTCGATGGTCTCGATCCCGACAGGAGGCAGGTGCTGTTGAGCGACGGCTCCTCCCGCGCATACGACCTGTTCATGGGAGTCCCCCGTCATCGGGTCCCTGACGTCGTCGAAGAGTCAGGGTTGGCAGTCGACGGCTGGATCCCGGTCGACCCGTACACCCTGGAAACGGCATTCCAGGACGTCTACGCGGTCGGCGATGTCACCAGCGTCGGTACAGCGAAGGCTGGAGTCTTTGCCGAAGGCCAAGCCAAGGTCGTCGCTCAGCAGATATCGGCCCGCGTTCATGGGCATGGTGCTGAACGCTATGACGGACGTGGCACTTGCTACCTGGAGTTCGGTGGCGACCGCGTGGGCAAGGTCGACGTCACCTTCGTTCCCGGCCAACCGCCGTCGGGCGTCCTCGAAGGCCCATCGGAGGCGCTCGCTGCTGACAAGGTTGATTTCGGCGCCAGCCGGGTCGCGCGCTGGTTCGGCTAGCGACACCGCGTGCTGGCTAGGGCGCAGGCACCAGCCCCGGGTCCCCCAACAAGAACTCGTTCAGCAGGTAGTTGATCTCTTGGATGGAGAGCGCATCGGTATAGGCCACGTTGCGTGAGAACCGCGAGTAGTCCACCGCCCGCAACGCCTCCAACGCGCGGGGGTGCAGCAGCTTGAGGTAGATCTCGGTGGTGACCTTCTGTCTCGGGAAGTCCGTCTTCACGGTCCCGCAGCCGAAACCGAAGATCGTCAGTGCGACGTCGGCGGTCTCGGGTGTGCACTTGGCAACGATCCCGTGATCCTGCACCTTCACCTTGGGGCGGCTCTCGTTGCGGCGCTCCCAAATCTGTACGCAGGTCTGCAGGTAGGTACGGGCGTATGGGGCACCGCCCTCGCCGTCGACATAGTTGATCGACAGATCCTCGTCGGCAACCAGGTGGAAGGAGGGATTGAGGCGGTTCATCACGCTCCACTTGCGCCACGAGCGGGGCACGATGAAGGCGATGTAGTCGCTGAAGCCAGCGCAGTGGTTGAAGAAAGGCACCGAGAGCGCGTTGTTCCTGCCGAACGGGGGGTTCCCGACGCTGACGGCGTCTCGCACGTTTAGTTGCTGCTGCAAGAAGTCACCCCGGGCGACCTCTCGGTGCCGCGGATCGATGTCAAAACTGATGACATCGAGGACGCCGACCTCGCGCGCAGCATCGATGAAGGCGCCAGTCCCACCTGCTGGTTCGATCCAAGTGCGAGTCACGGCATCGGGGACTACGTCCAGCACCTGCGCAACGACTCGGTCAGCAACGGGGCGCGGGGTATAGAACTGTTCCTTTCCGGTGATCCTGGTGTTGCCATTCGGCGTGGGGCTCTTGTTTCGCCCGCTACTCATGGACACTGGGCAAACGTAGCGGCTGGGTCATTCACTCGAGACGTTCTCAGAACACCAGTTAGTCCGGCTGGCGGCGCGCGTAGTCGGCCATTCCGGGGACTGTGAACGCGATCAGTCCTCGATCGGGGGCGTAGACCAGGCCTTTCTTGATCAGTTGGTCACGCGGCACCGAGAGCTCGTTCCGTTCGCGACCGAGCACCTCAGCCACTTGCGCCATCGAGGTCGGCTCGTCTGCGGACAGGTCCGCCATGGCCCGCATGATCTGTCGCTGCAGCGGGGTAGCGCGCTGCCACCTGGCCCGGTAGAGCCCCGCGTCGACCTCACGGCGTGCCTGCACCAACCCGGCATCTGCGTCCTCGGCCGTTATCGGCGATGTTGCTGCGTAGTCCCACGCGTACTTGCCTCCGGTCTGAATCAGGTAGGGGTAGCCGTGGCTGAACTGGTCAACGCGCGCCAACGCCTCCGGCTCCCACCTGACGCCCAGCGCCTCGGCCGGAACGACGAGCGCTTCATGAGCCGAAGCCTGGTCGAGAGCGCCAACCGGAACGTACTCGTAGAGGCGCTCGGCGTACGACGTCGCCTTCGCCAGCACCTCGGGCAACGACGGAAGCCCGGCACCGACGACGACCAGCGGGAGCGGGTCGGCGCCTTGCCCCATCTCGTGCACGGCTGTATTGATGGCCCGGAGCTCGGCGGCCGGAACGTCCTGCATCTCGTCGATGAGGAGGAGCGCACCTACCCCGAGATCACGCATCGTCGCGCCGATGGCAGCGAAGAGCTCGGGAAGGTCGACTGCAGGATCTCCGGTGTCGGCTTGACCAGATGCAACCTGCACGTCAAAGCCGAACGTGTAGCTACCGTCCGGATCCATCCTCAAACTGAACGCACGGAACACCTGGAGAAGACCCAGGAGTTTGCCTCGTTCGAACCGGCCGGTCGCCGATCGCAGCGAGCGGTGCAGGGCCTGGGCGAGAGTGGGCAAAATCGAGCGCCCAGCGGCGGCCTCCACCTTGGCCGTCACCCAGCGACGCTCCTCGGCCATGGCCTGGAACTCGTTGAGCAGGACGGTCTTGCCGACCCCGCGCAGTCCGTAGAGCACTCTGCCCCGCTCGCCAACGCCGAGTTCGTAGCGCTGCAGCAGGATGGCGAAGGCATCGAGCTCGGCGTCGCGCCCGGCCAGCTCAGGCGGGCGCCGGCCAGCTCCCGGCTGGTAAGGGTTGCCGACCGGATCCATGCATCAGACTCTATACGGCTTCATAATAAAAGCTAATACAATTAGAGATGTATCAGTATAGATCGACATACATGGGCCGAAACCCTCACCAGCTTGGACGCCGCTCGATACCGAGCGCTGGGCCGTGGGCATAACCGCCACCCGGCCGGTCAGACCACACAAGTCAAGGCACAACGCAAGTGTCTTAGTCCTGCGGAATTGCCGACCTACATCTGCGACCGTGAACTGACGCAGGCCCGCCCAGGACCCGCGACTCAGTTCATTGGAACTCGCCATGCCCATGTTGATGGCATTTGCTTCAGCCCTGACGAGCGACCTCAACGAACCGGCCCACTACCTCGTCTGGGGATTCGTCCAGGTCTCGATCGGCAACCTGGTGGTCATCCTCATCATGGTGCTGCTCTTCGTCCTCGCGCTCGTGTTGCCGTTCCCCAAGGGGAAGGACGAGTCATGACCAGCACCGAGCAAGTTCCGGTCGACGAACCGTTCAACATGGCCGAGGAAGACCCGGCCGAAACCGGGTCATGGACGGTCGCGGTTCGCCGCAAGTTCTTCGGTACTTACCCTCCGGAGAAGTTGCTGCCCGCAAGACAGCCCGCCTACATGGCGTCGTGGATCTACGTCTTTGGCGTCCTCACGATCGCCGCTCTGGTGGTGATTATCGCCTCTGGGATCGTCCTGTCGTTCGAGGGCCCCGCCTGGTACCACACCTCCTCGTTCGGGCTCTTCACCAACAGCCTGCACTTCTGGAGTGTTCAGCTCTTCTTTGTCTTCATGGTGGTGCACCTGTGGGGGAAGTTCTGGATGGCCGCTTGGCGCGGCCGTCGCGCGATGACTTGGATCACCGGAGCCGTCGCGTTCATCGTGTCGATCGGCACCGCCTTCACTGGTTACTTGGTGCAAACCAATCTTGACTCGCAGTGGATTTCGTTCGAAGCAAAAGATGGGCTGAACACTGTTGGTATTGGCGCCTGGTTCAACGTGGCCAACCTCGGTCAGACCTTGCTCCTGCATGTGTTTCTGCTGCCCCTCGTGCTTGGCGCCCTCACCGTCATTCACGTCCTGCTCGTCCGTAAGCACGGAATCGTTCCGCCCATCGATGCAGCGGCCCCCCAGCAAGAACCGGTCGTCATCGACGCTCCAGAGGCTGAGGTTCAGTCATGAAACGCCACCCGGACAACGACATTGCCTCTGTCCCTTGGACTGGACCCACTCGGCGCTACGACATCGTCAAGGAAGGCGTGGTGGCGATCCTCGTTGTCGCCGTCCTGACGCTTTCACTGGCAGCGCTTTTCAGTTCACCGGACGACCCGGCCCTCACCTTCAAGGGGTGGGCAACGTCGGCTCCCGACAACTTCTTCGCAACGACCGTGGCTGAGCTCGCAGGCACGAGCGAGTCGGCAGGCTACGGCCCGCCATACAACAGCGCCAGCGAGGGCCTCACCGTCGGCCCCATTAACATGCAGAAGCTCATGGGGGTTCGGATTCCCGTCGACCCCGCCAACGACTTCGTCATAACGCCGCTTGAGTCGCAGCAACAGCCAACGCAGGTTACCGATGCAGTCACCGCGTGGAAGGCGGCGACGCCAGAGCAGCAGGCACAGTGGGCCACCACGTTTGATACGGCGATCACCGATGTCGATGGGGATCTGACGAAGATAGCTGCGGGCGACTACGGCCCGGTCCCAACGCTGGCGAACGGATTGCTCTCGATGGGCCAGTCCGGTGCCTACGACGGAATCTTGATGGCGCAGGGCGGCTTCTACCAGACCGACTACACCAAGCAGATCCTCTTCATGGGAGACGGCTCTTACCTCGATGACGCTGCAACGGCAGCCAACCTTCAGGGTGACACCTGGGGCATGATGAACGAGACGGGAAGCTACCCGGGCCAAGCGTGGCTTTGGCTCTACTCGTTCTGGTACCAGATCCCTCCGTTCAACAACGAAGAGTCCGCGCCGTTCGGTGCGAACGCAGACGCGTACATCTTCTACATCATGGGTGCGCTGTCCTTGGGGCTCATCTTCATCCCATTCATCCCGGGCGTGCGCTCGATCCCACGATGGATTCCCGTGCACCGACTGGTGTGGCGCGACTACTACTCGAAGCAGCCCAAGGCCTGACGCCGGCCGAGCCCCCTCGTCCGTAGGGCTAGTGGCAGTGAACGGCCGCTGATGGCGCTACGTCGATACCCGGGCTACGACGGAAGAAACCGATCGGCTTGAGGTGAAAGCCAGCGCGTTCGACCGGCATCACGGGCCAGTCCTCGGTGCGCGGGATGTGGTTGGTTCCGAATACGTACCAGAGCACGACATCGGTGTCCTCGAGGCTGCGGTTCGCACTGGTCCACGCGGGAAGGCCTGCGCCACCCTCAGCTTGGAACGGGTAGTCGCCTGCCGGGTACTTCTCGTCCGGAGCATTCGGGGTGACCCAGAGGTGGCTGTACATGAATCCCGCACGCTGCCCGATCACCGACTCACGGTGCGCCATGGGATAGGTCGTATGCCCCGGAATCAGTTTGTAGCCAACCGGCTGTCCGACGTGGTTGGTGCGGTGCGGGTTGATGACCTTCCAATAGCGGTTAGCCATCGGATCGATCAGCCGTTGCGCAGTGCCCTCGACATCCAGTGTTGTCTCGCGGGTGACGTAGGCAGCCCCATGCGGGTTCTCAGGCCCGATGGGATGCGCCACGGCATCGACCTCGACAACGGAGTTCTCGGTGCCGTCAACGTCGAGATCAAGTCGGGCACAGAAGATGTGCTGATGGTAGGGAGCCAGCAAGCCCGGTTCGATCTCGGTTGAGGAGGGGTACTCCTGACCCGGCTCTGCGGCAAGGGTGAGAACAATGCCGGTCAGTTTGGCTTCGAATTCTATCGAACCGTCCTGGTAGAAATACCAGAAGTACCCGTACTCGTAGTTGTTGACCGTGACGATCGACGAGGCAACGAACCGGCGTCCCCGGCGTACCTCGACGTGTCCCAGCTCGTCAGTGTGCTTCCACAGAATTCCAAAGTCTTCCTCGTGCAGACAGATGGCATTGGGAATCTCGCGTACGTTGCCGTCACCATCAACAACGGCAGCGTCCATGTAGACGATCTCGCCGAGACAGTCGCAACCCAAGGTGAGCGAGTTTGTGTAGTTGCCTAGCCCGAACTCACCAGTGTCAAAGGCGTTCTTGCGATAGGCGCCTGGGCTCGGGTCACCGTAGGGAATGACGAGTTCGGCAATCGACATCCGATGCGCGATGCGACGCTCGGCGCCCTCATCGTCGAAGCGCACATCGTGTATGACCAGACCTTCACGCTGGCAGAAGCCGATCCGGAAACGCCATCGCTCCCAGCTAATCGCCGATCCATCGACGGTGAACGATGCACCCTCGGGCTGCAGGATCGAGAGCTCACGTAGCTTGACGCCACCGCCGGTCTCGTCGAGTCGATAGGGGGCGGGGGTCGAGGGAATGGGAATCCCTAGCTCGTTCTCAACGGCCACAACCTCGGCGTTGTCGAGATCAACGATCGCGCGGAGGCCCCCGATGGGGTGGGCGTAGACATTGGCACCTGGCCATGGGCGGTGCCACATTGGTGTCCAGATGAGCCGACGACCATCGTCAAGACCTGCTGGTATCTGGGCACCGAACGGCCACGTCTCCATGTGCACGTCGTCGGCCGAGGCGATCCTACGGTCTGCGAGCGCTTGGATCACGCGGGGATCAGCCTTGGCTGCCGCCAGTGCGTCATCTGCCTCGGGTCCGAGGACCGGCGAGAGAGCCCCGGGGATGTCCTTCCACTCAAGAACCTCACCATCAACAGTGACAACGGCTTCGCTCACCGTTGCGGCGGCCCGGTTCCACACCGTGACGCGGGCAGCGCGGTCAACAGGCTCGCCCGCCTGCCAACTGAGAACGCGCTCCTTGGTCGGCTCCTCCAGCTGCACCATCGCCATCAGGTAGCGATCGTCGAGACCTCGATCCCTGCGAAGGGTCGCAACGACCGACCTCAATTCGGCAGCCGTCAGTGGATCAAGGGGGTGCTGTGTCATGACGTGAGCCTAGCTGGGCGTGAATGCTCGACATTGGCAGCAGACTCCCGCAAGATGAGCCGACTGGCAGCGCCTCCTGTGGGGTG
>JBBQAL010000151.1:0-5061 GCA_038316135.1 Candidatus Nanopelagicales bacterium
CTAGCGTTCTTGGGGTCCGGGCGTCAGTTCGCTCAGAGAGCGAAACACTTTCGTGAAGCGCCACCGCGTGTCGTTCGTAGGGATCTGAACTCAAAACTTCGAGCAGACTCAGGCACCGTTCCGAGACGAGCTTGCAGCCGCCGGCGTGGCAGCCAGCACTCCCCGCGCATTTCTAAGGCGGGGAACGTTCGGCCGTGCTCGTAGACCGACAAGGTTGGGCGTGACGTGCCGGCCCGGCGGGCAACCTCACTCTGGGGCAGCCCGGACTCGTTACTCGCACTCACGAGCAGAGTTGGCGACCTCCCAATCCTCTCGCGAAGTGTCTGATTCGAGACATTCCCGGTAGCGGCTAAAGGCGGGCAAGATCCACCCGAGGTCTCGGGCTCGCAGCCAGGTGATCATCCTCGTCGGTCATGGCGGCAGCTAAGTGCCCGCCGAGACAGGGTCTGCATCAATACCTCCGTGGCTGCGATTTCACGCCGACCGACGCTGGCCCGACTCTGGTGGAGCGAGCCGAGACTGTCGTGCGGTCCGGCCGCTCCGGAATAGAGTCGGACGGTGACGATCGACTTCACCGTCAAACCCACAATCGTCGGAGAACTTGTCGTTCTTCGCCCGGTGGCAGTCGGTGACGTACCGACGCTGCACGAGCTCATGGCCGACCGTGAAGTGTCGCGCCTGACCGGATCGATTCACTCAGACGAGGAAAGTGATGCTCGGCGGTGGTCTGTGGCTGAGCTCGAAGAGGTCTACCGAAGATGGACGCATGCCGACGACCGAGTTGTGTGGGTGATCGTCGATCGATCAACGGGAGACGTCGTAGGGGAGTCGGTGCTGAACGACTTCGACCTGGAGAACCGCTCCTGTGGGTTTCGCATCTGGATCGCCGGCGCGCGCAATCGAGGACTCGGGACTGAGGCGACCTGGCTTTCGGTGCACCACGCCTTGGTCGACCAGGGCCTCAACCGCGTCGAACTAGAGGTGTTCGATTTCAATCCGAGGGCCCGACGCGTCTACGAGAAAGTCGGATTTGTTCACGAAGGTACCCGCCGCCAGGCCCTGCGCTACAACGGCGAGTGGGTCGACGCCCACGTCATGGCCATTCTCGCCCGTGATTGGACGACGCCGAGTCATGGTTGAGGAGAGCCGGCGCGAGTAGAAGTGCCGGACATCCGGCGTTCCTACCCGGGCCATGCTTCACTGCTGGATGTCCCCACCGGTTCGGGATCGCTAGAACCCGAGCGTCGACGCACCGACAACCGCCGAGTTTGCCTGCTGGCCAGACGTCCCCGGGCAGCGCGACGCGCGACTCTAACGCCGGGTGAGCGGGTTCGAGTCCGAATCGGAGTAACGCCGCAATGCGGCGGCGATGGCGGCCTCTGCGCCGACAATCAAGAAACTCAGAGACCCAATCGTGCTGGGACGGCAACACCCCAAGTGCAGCAGTCGCGATCAGCACGCATCTGATGTGCCCGTCTGGTGTTCGCGTTCAGCTGTCAGTCTCTCAGCGCCCCTCGGCTTGGCCACCGTACGGGGCGGGACGCCGGGTGCGCGTCGCGTGTCGTAGGTACACTGAGCCACATGGCCAAACTGATCTACGCCATCAACACTTCGCTCGACGGGTACTTTATCGATGCCGACGGATCGTTCGGGTGGTCTGAGCCTTCCGAGGAAGTGCACCAGTTCTTCAACGACCTTGAGCGACCCATCGGTACCCACTTGTACGGGCGCCGGATGTATGAGGTGATGTCGTTCTGGGAATCGGTGACCGAAGCAGACGACGAGCCGGCGGTGATGCTCGACTTCGCGCAGGTATGGCAGCAGGCCGACAAGGTGGTGTTCTCCGGCACGTTGACTGACGTCTCGACGGCCAAGACCCGGATCGAGCCGAAGTTCATACCTGAACTGGTGGCCGAGATGAAGGCAGCGGCCGACCGCGACATCAGTATCGGCGGACCTGAGCTTGCAGGTCTGGCCCTTGCTGCTGGATTGGTCGACGAGATTCACCTCGTTGTGGGGCCGGTGATCTTGGGAGGCGGCACCACCGCGCTGCCCGATCATGTGCGCTTGGATCTACGGTTGTTATCGCTCGATCGCTTCGCGTCAGGGACTGTGCATCTGCACTACGCGGTCGGCGACCCCTTGGTTGCGGGCCACTAGCGGTCTGGCCCCTAATGGGGCGTCTGATCAGTCAGCAAGGGACGAACCCTGACCAGACATGAGGAACAGGTGGCGGGAGCCATGTTCGACTCCTATCGCGACGTTTCCGCAGGTCAGAGCCATGATCAAGTGGACCTAACCGCACGTTACTCGAACCAGGGTTCGAGTAAGTCGGTCATGGTGGAGGTGGCGGGAATCGAACCTGACCGAACCGTCGGGAACCTTCGGGAACCGTTGGGTTCGCGCACAAAGTCTCGGGATCTCTCGGGTCCCGTCGGGTCCCGTTGGGTCGGGCTGTTGACGCCGTCAACGTGGGCTGACTTCAACTGCTGACGCCACGCGACTGGGCTAGCTACTGGGCCGCAGCAGCCGACAGAACTCGGAGATCGCCAGCTGGGCATCTCCGGCAAGCTGTGCTGCGTCTTGGTCTGGGTGATCCAGCAGCATCTGCTCGACGTAAGATGCGGTTCCTTGGGCGGAGCCGTCGGCGAAGTTCGCCTGCGCGTCCAGGAGCCAGGTCCTAGCCTCGCCATCTGCGGCAGTCGGAAACGTGTCGGTCACGAGCCTGGCTGCGACCTCCACTCCACCCGCGTCGTTGTGCAACAGGACGAATGCGATGTCGTACCAGTCCTTCGGCTTACGCCTCCCGGCGGCCGCCGCCAGTTTCGCAAGCAGGAAACCGGCAAGGCCACTCATCGCGACCTGCGCCTGCCGGATCACGCCATCGTCATCTGCGATGAGGTCGTGCAAGACGA
Organism: Candidatus Nanopelagicales bacterium; assembly: GCA_038316135.1. GTDB lineage: Bacteria > Actinomycetota > Actinomycetes > JAHEKZ01 > JAHEKZ01 > JAHEKZ01. The sequence continues at coordinate 2,916 of JBBQAL010000151.1, forward strand.
CGTCACGAGCGGCGTACCCGGTGCCGCGGAGGTTCGCGGCACCGAGATGCTCGCACCCGTCGAAGACCACCGGCACTCCCGAAGGTTGGTCGTCCAGGTCAGCGAGCAACTCGAACTTCACCTCGGCCTTGGTCCCACCGGCCGTTGAGGTGACCCATCGCCACGCCTTGTCCTCGGTCGGTGCAAACCCAGCCGCTCGCAGCGCTCGTTCCAGCCGTGGAGCATCGTGGGACCCGGCGGCAATTTCAAGGTCCACCTGTACGTCGACATCGGTTGTGCCCGCGTGACGCCACGGCGCGCCGGCGCAAAGCAACGCCGGCACAAGGCCGCCGAGCAGGACGAAGCTGGGTGTTCCGCCGTACTGGTGAATCACCCGCACGAGCGCCAGCTCGGCGGCGGCGCGGGCCTCTGCCGAACGCGGCGGCTCTTCAGTTACGGCCACCGCGCGTCACCTCCAGAAGATGATCCGCAACTTCCTCGCCCCGGACTCCAGTGTGGAAGATGTCCGCATAAACGCGTGGCCACGACACCAGCGGCAGGCCGCTGTTGGCGTCGACGGAAACCAAACTTGCGGTAGCTGTCGTCGGGAACGGACGCAGCATGAGTCGCCCACCGGGCAGCAGATCAAGACCAGCCGTTTGGGCCGCAGCAGCGAGCAGCGCCGGTGAAGGCGCATCTACGTACACCTGAAGCGGGGCCACCTGCGTGGCGACGGGGGCAAGCGCCGCAGCAGCGATCGCACCGGTTGCTCCCCAGCTCCTACCGGCAGCCGTCCACGTTCTCCCGACCTTCGCGAGCTCGGCGAGAGGGTCTCGCCACAGCACCCCGACACTGATCTCCGCTCGCGCACGGGTCCGATGGACGGCCTCGGTGTAACTGCGTAGGAGCACGTCGGGGTCGATCACGTGACGGCCCGACTTACGCCCTCGAGCAGCGGCCGAGCTGAGCAAACCCAACTGAGTGAGGGTCTGGAGGGCTACCCCGACGCTACTTGGGGCCATGGCCGTGGCCCTTTGCACAGCGGAGACTGTTGCCGATGTTCCACACAGCAACGCCTCGGCCGTGCCGAGCACGCCTTGCGTCCACCGAGGTTCTGGAATCGGCTTGGTGACTGGTACTGGGTCCCGTGACACGACCAAGGTCCCGAGCGCGATCTGTGCGGCACCCGAGGCGTCGACCCAGTTCATGCCCGCGTCGGCAAGTAGCAGACGCGTACCTGGAGTCACTCGAGTCAAGATGAGCAGCTGCACCCCAGGCTGTGCACTGATCGCCGCACGGACCGAACTGAGCTCGACACCGGGAACCTGTCTGGCGCGCAAACGCCGACCCGCAACCCGGATCTGCCAGTCGCCGGCCCGGTCACCTGCCGGGACGACGTGTAGGTCAGCCCCCGGGGGCAGGACTGACTCAAGCAGGCGTTCAGGAGACGTTGACCGCACCACATCTGCCTCTCAGATAGACCAGACCTAACTGATACTACGGCACTTGCCGGCGTATCTCAATAATCTGGTCTTTGCTGGCATCCCGACGCCCTCCTCGGCGAGCCGTCGTACCCGCTCACCCGCCAAGGCTCATGACTGGTGTCGACAGGGTTCGGAATCGCTCGCACTCGAGCGTCAACCTCCGGACACCCCTCGCCCCCGCTGACGCCGTGTTGACGCCGTCAACAGCCGAAATGCGTTCTTGGCCCATCCGGGGATAACGACGTCGACCACCGAAACACACGCAAGCTCAGGCCACCTGGCGAAGGAACCCTTTGCGAGACATAAGGAAGAGGAGGCGGGAGTCAGGTTCGACTCCTATCCCGACGTTTCCGCAGGTCAGAGCCTTGATCAAGTGGAGGTGGCGGGAATCGAACCTGTCCCAACTGTCGGAAACCTTCGGGAACCGTTGGATTCGAGCACAAAGCCTCGGGAACCGTGGGATCCCATCGGGACCGATCGCGTACGGCCGTTGACGCCGTCAACACCCCCATGCGTGACAACAAAGGAGCGAACTCATAGGTCTACGAGCTGTTCGTCAGTCGGAGAGGTCTCTGACAAATTTCATGAGGTCCTGGTCGTCCGCCTCGTGCGGGTAGGCATTTCGGTACATCTCCACGGCCTGTTCGGCGGACGCGAAGTCGCACGCCTGCCACAGGGCCACG
>JBBQAL010000182.1:0-3325 GCA_038316135.1 Candidatus Nanopelagicales bacterium
CCTCGACGACACCGATGACCCGGACTCGGTGATCGTGGGTATCGAGACCGACCGCGGTGGGTGGGTCCAAGCACTCGTCGCCACCGGGTACGTGGTCTATGCGATCAACCCGGTCCAGTCCGCCCGCTCTCGGGAGCGGCACACCTGTTCAGGTGCCAAGAGCGACCCCGGCGACGCTCACGTTCTCGCTGAGATCGTCCGCACCGACCGGGGCCACCACCGCCCGGTCGCCGGTGACAGCGAGCTGGCTGAGGTCGTCAAGACTCTGGCACGAACCCACCAGACGATGATCTGGACCCGGCAACGCCAGAGCAACCAGCTGCGGTCGATGCTGCGGGAGTTCTACCCTGCTGCGCTCGCGGCTTTCGGTGAGGACCTGGCCGGGCGAGACGCAATGGCGGTCCTCGCGGTCGCTCCGACGCCGGTGTTGGGGCGGTTGTTGACCAAGTCACGGGTCGTGGCGGTGCTGCGCAAGGCTGGCCGGCAACGCAACCTGGAGCGACGCGCCGAGCAGATCCTCACCGCCTTACGCAGTGAGCAGCTGGGCCTATCAGAGGATCTCACCGATGCCTACGGCGTCAGTGTGCGATCGCTGGTTGTCGTGATTACCACCATGACCAGCCAGGTTCGTGGGCTCGAAGTTGAGGTGGAGCGGTGTTTTGGCCAACACCCGAACGCTGAGATCATCACCAGCCAACCTGGCCTCGGGACGGTCCTCGGTGCTCGGGTGCTCGCAGAGTTCGGCGACGACGAGACCCGTTGCGGTGACGCCAAAGCCCGCCGCAACTACGCCGGCACCAGTCCGATCACCAAAGCCTCGGGCACCCGACGGGTCGTCCTCGCACGCTACGCACGCAACAAACGGCTCGCCGACGCTCTGCACTAACAGGCCTTCGCCGCACTCACCGCATCCCCCGGCTCCCGAGCGTTCTACGACAGCCACCGAGCCCGGGGCGCAACCCACAACCAGGCACTCCGAACCCTCTCCAACCGCCTCGTCGGCATCCTCGACGGCTGCCTACGCCACCACCAACGCTACGACGAAGCCACCGCCTGGGCACACCGCGCCAACGCAGCCGCTTGACGACTTACGCCCCTGGGATGTCTAGACCACAACGGTCACGTCGTCATCGTCGGCCTTGTCGAATTCCTGAATCTCAGTCACTTCGGCGTAGTTTCCCAGAGGCGACACCTTTCGCGCTGCCCGCACGACCGACAACACTTCAACTCTGAGTTCAGCCGAATGATGGTTCCCTGCCCGGCCACCGTGACCTGGCAACAGGGGATTCAGACGGAGGGGTCGAGGGTCACCGAAAAGAGGATTCCGCCCCACACGGACGTCCGTTTAGGCCATTGGCCAACCGTGAGTGGTGCCATTCTCACAACGTCCGACTCATAGGCGGATCTGGACGGTCTCGGTACAGCCGCCAGGCCTGCCGATGGCGGAGCTCCGGCATCGAACGGGACGCCCAAGGCGCTGCAATCAGCGACAGCTTTGAGAAAAGCGAGGCGTCATTCGAACCAAACTTCGCTGCTGGCGAGTTCAATCAAGCCCGAAGTGTCGAGACCCTCACCGGCTTTCGTAGGCGAGGTACCGTCGTCGGCGAAGACGTATGCACTGATCTCGTATCCGTGCTGCCAAACCATCACACCTGCCGAACGGGGACCTGACGGACCCGATGGGGGCCATATCACCGTCTCAAGACCATCGCTGGCGACGCACCGGCTGCGATCCGGCGATGGATCGTTGAATTCCTCACAGGTCTTGCCAACATCAGGGGCGGGTTGGATGTTCACCAAGGTGAGGCCGCCGTCGAACATGAAGTAGATGATGCGCTCGCTGTCGCTATCGACGATCGAGTGTTTGTCGTCTTGAACAATCGTTCCGAGGTTCCCAGGAATGATGGACTGGACGGCTTCCGGGATGTCCATGGCAGCCACGGTGATCGGCCGATCCGGAGTCGGCGGCTGAGGCACGACGCCCGCAGACGCAAACCCACTTGGCTGTTGGCTGCCCAGCTCGGCGGAGGGAGTCACGGGACGGTCGAACGTGCCCAACCATCCGGGGACGAAGATGCCGGCGGCCACAATGACAGTCATTCCCGCACCGGCACGAACAGCGGTCGTGGTGCGCTTCCGCCTGCGGAGCGAGTGGCTGCGTGCCAGAACCTCGCCTTCGGGAAAATCAAGGACTTCTACGTCCGCCGCGGCCTTCCTGAGGAAGGCGGGCGTGGACCTGGACTCCGACGATTCCGAGGACGCCGACACCGAAGTCGACTAGTCTCAGTTGGCGGACCCCGTTGCCGTATCCCCCGTTGGCGACGGGGTTCCTCACTGCCCGTCGACCGGGCTCGCTTCGAGACAGATCAGCGGTGCAGGTGGGTGGGGTGACTGCTTCCGGCAGTCAGGTTTCGACTGGTCACCTTTCTGCTGTCTCCGGGTGACGTGCCCACCGCATAGGACGCAGCAGCCTTCGCGGTCGAGGTCATGGCCCCCGGGATGACGTGACACACTTCGTTATCGGCGCAAGACGCTCAGAACGTTACTAACCGGGCATACGGGAGGGTCGTCAAGTCACACACCACCGGTCTGCGTTCGAGTGCAGGCCGCCGCCGTGGTCGCCCGAGCGTCTCCCGGTTCGATCCGTCAAGAGAAGCTCCCCAGTTGGAATTGCCGATGAGCGCACGGCGGCGACAAGCCGGAAACCCTCTTTCCGAACCGGTCACGGCCGAACCTCGCTGAGCACAAGCCGCCGTATCCCCGTTAGCGGTGCGGCCGCCTACCTCTTCTCCGCAGACCTTCGCAGCGCCGCAAGAAGCGCGCTTCCCAGCGTGGTCGCTAGGTCCCTGGCAAGTTCAAAGTCCTCGCGGTCGAATGCCGTCTGATCCTGGCCACGAGTGAGGAACACCTCGCCGCGCGTGACACCCCCCGAGACGATCGACACACCCATCATGGACGTCGCATCCGACCCCTCCATCGACGCGCAATACTCCAGAAACAATGGCCCCGATGTATCGGACGTGACATACCCCCCTTGCTCGACCAGGGCGCGGGTCGACACCGGGTACAGCGCCTCCGGATACATGCAGTCCTTCGGGTACCGCACCTCGCCGCGCGGCAGGTAGCCGACGTTGACGAGGTCCTGATAGCGGCCGTCGGTGTATGTGGTGACGGTGGCCGTCCTGGCGACCAGCAGCTCACGGAGATACTCAGCGCCAGTCTCGGCGACTGCAACAACCTCAGTGGACCCCATCAGGCGAGTTCGAAGCTGCGTCCCAGCGCCAAGCCGAGCCGACGTCGCCCCCCCCACCCCACCCCCCGCCGG
>JBBQAL010000202.1:0-1510 GCA_038316135.1 Candidatus Nanopelagicales bacterium
GAGCGGGGGGTGCATCCCCGCGTCGTGATGGAGCTGCTCGGGCACTCGCAGATGCGGACCACGACCGACGTCTACAGCCACGTCCTGCCGGCGCTCGCCGAAGAGGCTGCTGAGGAGATGGGCGGCGTGCTGTGGGGCTGAGTGTGGGCCACAGGTCACCACAGAGGTGCCCACGGATGACTCTGGCCGCCTCCCAAAGTGGGAAACGGCCAGGTCAACCGGGTGGAGCTGAGGGGACTCGAACCCCTGACCCCCACACTGCCAGTGTGGTGCGCTACCAGCTGCGCCACAGCCCCGGGGAGCCGAGCCAGTCTAACGGTCTGCCCCTGGTGAGCACGAACCGGCCCAGCCGATCAGGAAGCCGAGGCACCCGGCTCGTCGTGGCGCGAGTTCCCCCGGCGTACGTCGTCGGGCAGGTCGACGACGGGGCAGTCCTTCCACAGCCGCTCGAGCCCGTAGAAGACGCGCTCCTCGGAGTGCTGCACGTGCACGATGACGTCGAGGTAATCCAGCAGCACCCAGCGGCCCTCGCGCTCACCCTCACGCCGGACCGGCTTGGCGCCGATCTCGCGCAGCCGCTCCTGCACCCCGTCCACGATCGCACTGACCTGGCGATCGTTGGAGGCGGAGCAGATGACGAACGCGTCGGTGATGGCGAGCCGCTCACTGACGTCGAAGGCGACGATGTTGTCGGCCAACTTGTCCGACGCTGCTTCGGCGGCTGCGACGGTGAGCTCTCGGGCGCGGGTGGAGATGGGCACGTGCTGGGGCTCCTCGGAGAAGGGGATGGTGCGGGCCTGCCCCTAGCGTCTCACGGAGTGAAGTCGACACCCAGGACAACGATGACGTCGGCCACCGTCTGGCCGCCCGCGGCCTTCTGCACCGAGGTGGCGGGAAGGCCGAGGATCCTCGCGACCTGTGCTCCGCGGGAGGCGCTGCGCGCGCTGCCGTCAGGGACCAACACGACGCTGGAGCCCTTGCTGAAGACGTCGGCGTTGCCGCCGTTGACGAACCGGTGCTTGGCCGCGACCAACCGACCCCGTGCCGTCTCGACCAGCCCCGGGGTCCCCACGCCGTTCTTGACGAGCACCCGCACGGCCGTGCGACCCGGGGTGAGGACTGCGCCGGCGAAGCGGGCGGCGATGAGGGGATCGGCCTTCGCCGCATCGATGCCGTACGTCGTCTGGGCGCTGCCGTTGTCCCGCTCGGTGATCGGGAGCACGCCGGACAATATTTCGTGGGCAGCCGCCGCAATGTGCGCCTCGGCCAGCACACCGGCCAAGTTCGCCCCGGACTGCGTGGCGCTCGACCCGGCACCGACGCCCGCGACGACGACGCCCACCCGATCGGCAGTGGCCGGCAGCGCCGCCAGGATCCGATCAAGCACGCTGCTGAACCGGGCCAGCCGGGCCTGCTCGATCTCGCCGCTCGCCGCGAACGCGGCGAAGGCGGCCGCTGCCGGTCCGGCGAGCCGCTGCGGCCCCGCCCTCGCAAGCACGACCGGACGGCC
>JBBQAL010000096.1:0-10958 GCA_038316135.1 Candidatus Nanopelagicales bacterium
TGGGTCATGTCGTGCTCAAGGAGTTCTTCGTCGACCGCACAACGCCGTACTTCACCGAATACGTCAAGACCTACACCGACCTGCCCCACCTCGTGCGGCTCGAAGGCACAAGCGACGGTGAGTACACGGCTGGCAAGTTCCTAACCGCCGCTGACCTCGTCGACCACGCGGGCGAGGAGAACGCCGCGTTCAAGACGGTGCTCTTCGACTCCCGGACTGGTGAACCTGTCGTACCGAATGGCTCATTGGGCCACCGCTATGGAGAAACCGGCGTGGGTAAGTGGAACCTCGAACTTGGGGACATCGATCCGGTACTGTCCCTGCTCGAGACCTCGAGCGAGTCGGTCGTCGTGCGGATGCCGCGATTCGACACACCCGACGGCGCGGCCGCAGACCTCCCGCGGGGCGTACCAGTGCGACGCCTCGGCGGCCACCTTGTCACCACCGTCTTCGACCTCCTGATGGCGCAGTACGGCGTGGGACGTCCGGAGTTGCCAGGGGTCTGGGCGACCGGGTACGACGACGCCGAGTCCCCGTATACCCCGGCTTGGCAAGAGGCGATCACTGGCGTCCCTGCCGCGACCGCGGCCAGGATCGGACGCGAGTTTGCCCAGAACGCCGAAGAGTCCAAGGGTCGTTCGATGATCGTCATGGGAGCGGGGACTAACCACTGGTTCCACTCCGACACGATCTACCGCGCGTTTCTCACCCTTACCAATCTCACCGGCTGCCAGGGTGTGAATGGCGGCGGCTGGGCTCACTACGTCGGTCAGGAGAAGGTGCGGCCAATCACTGGCTACACCCAAATCGCCAACGCGCTTGACTGGAACCGGCCGCCGCGCAACATGATCCAGACAGCGTTCTGGTACCTACACACCGACCAGTTTCGCTACGACCAGTTTGGCGCCGACACCCTCTCCGCGACCACCGGCAAGGGACAGCTCGCGGGGAAGTCGACCGCAGACGTTATCGCCCAGAGCGCCCGAATGGGCTGGATGCCGTCGTACCCCACATTCGACCGCAACCCGCTCGACCTCAGCGACGACGCGGCCGCGGCCAGCAAGTCGGTGGGGGAGTACGTCGTCGAGCAGCTCAAATCTGGCGACCTCGACTTCGCCGGAGAGGACCCGGACGCCCCCGGCAACTACCCACGGATCCTGTCGATCTGGCGTGCCAACCTGCTCGGCTCGTCGGGCAAGGGCAACGAGTACTTCCTCAAACATCTGCTCGGCGCTGACTCGTCAGTGCGCGCCACTGAGACGCCCGAGGATCAGCGACCTGTCGATGTGCGGTGGAGGGACGAGGCACCCGAAGGCAAGCTCGACCTGCTCATGACGATCGACTTTCGCCAGACCAGCACCACGATATTTTCCGATGTCGTCCTACCCGCCGCCACGTGGTACGAGAAACATGACCTGAACACCACCGACATGCACCCATTCGTACACTCCTTCAATCCCGCCATCGCCCCGCCGTGGCAAACCCGTACCGACTGGGACGCCTGGCAGACCATCGCCGAGAAGTTCAGCGAGCTGGCTGCGACTCACCTCGGCGTTCGCAGGGACGTTGTCGCGGTCCCACTCACCCACGACACCCCAGACGCGATGGCTAACCCGCACGGCGTCGTCCGCGACTGGAAGAAGGGCGAGTGCGAGCCGATCCCCGGAGTCACCATGCCCAAGCTCGTCGAGGTCGAGCGTGACTACGGAGCAGTCGCCGAGAAGATGAACGCGCTCGGACCACTGGCAGACACCCTCGGTGCGACGACGAAGGGCGTGACCTTTGAGCTCAGCAAGCAGGTTGACTACCTCCGAGCCAAGAACGGTGCCGTCCGAGGCGGGGTGGCCGACGGACGTCCTTCGTTGAAGCGCGACATCCACGTCTGCGAAGCGATCCTGGCGATGTCCGGAACTACCAACGGACACCTGGCAACTCAGGGGTTCAAGACTCTCGAGAAGCGCACTGGCGTACGACTTGCCGACCTCGCCCAGGAGCACGAGGGCAAACAAATCACCTTCGCCGACACCCAAGGTCCGCCCGTTCCGGTCATCACCTCACCCGAGTGGTCCGGCTCCGAGACCGGCGGGCGCCGCTACTCGCCGTTCACGATCAACGTTGAACGCAAGAAGCCCTGGCACACGCTGACCGGGCGGATGCACTTCTACCTCGACCACGACTGGATGACCGAACTCGGTGAGGGACTGCCGGTCTATCGCCCACCGCTCAACATGGCCGCACTCTTCGCCGAGCCCGCTCTCGGCAACGTGTCTGACGGGTCGGCCGGTCAGGTCGAGGGACTGACGGTCCGCTATCTGACTCCGCACAACAAGTGGTCGATCCACTCTGAATACCAGGACAACCTGTTCATGCTTTCGCTGTCGCGCGGCGGACAGAACATCTGGATGAGTGACCGTGACGCCGAAAAGGTCGGGATCGTCGACAACGACTGGATCGAGGCGGTCAACCGAAATGGCGTCGTCGTTGCCCGGGCGATTGTCTCGCATCGCATGCCTGAAGGGACTGTGTACATGTACCACGCGCAAGACCGACTCATCGACGTCCCGATCGCCGAGACGTCAGGCAAGCGAGGCGGCATCCACAACTCCCTCACCCGACTCCTCGTCAAGCCATCTCACTTGATCGGTGGATATGCCCAGTTGAGCTTCGCCTTCAACTACCTCGGCCCGACGGGTAATCAACGTGATGAGGTCACCATCATTCGCAAGCGCAGCCAGGACGTGACCTACTGATGAAGGTCATGGCGCAGATGGCGATGGTGATGAATCTCGACAAGTGCATCGGGTGCCACACCTGCTCGGTCACCTGCAAGCAGGCATGGACCAACCGCTCAGGTACCGAATACATCTGGTTCAACAACGTGGAGACGCGCCCCGGCCTTGGCTACCCCCGCACCTACGAGGACCAGGAGAAGTGGCAGGGCGGCTGGCAGCTCAACAATCGCGGCCGGCTTAAGCTCAGGGCCGGGGGCCGGTTCAAGAAGCTGCTCACGATCTTCTCGAACCCCAAGCTGCCGTCGATTGGCGAGTACTACGAACCGTGGACTTACGACTACGCCACGCTGACCGACGCACCGGCCCAGGAGCACACACCGGTCGCACGCCCGAAGTCGTTGATCTCGGGCAAGAACATGAAGATCGAGTGGTCGGCCAACTGGGACGACGATCTTGGTGGCTCGACCGCCAACGCCCATCGTGACCCGATGCTCAAGAAGATCGCCGACAAGGTGAAGTTCGAGTTCGAGCAGACCTTCATGTTCTACCTGCCACGTATCTGCGAGCACTGCCTCAACCCGTCGTGCGCCGCGTCCTGTCCGAGTGGCGCGATCTACAAGCGCGAGGAGGACGGCATTGTCTTGGTCGACCAAGACAAGTGTCGCGGCTGGCGCATGTGCGTCTCCGGCTGTCCATACAAGAAGATCTACTTCAACCACCGCACCGGCAAAGCCGAGAAGTGCACCTTCTGCTTCCCGCGCATCGAGGTCGGTCTGCCCACGGTTTGCGCGGAGACCTGCGTTGGCCGACTGCGCTACATCGGCCTCATGCTCTACGACGCCGACAAGGTCCTCGAAGCCGCATCGATCACCGACGACCAGGGTCTCTACGAGGCACAGCGCGATGTGTTCCTCGATCCGTCGGACCCTGATGTGATCCGCGAAGCGGAGAAGGCCGGCATCGCCCGCGACTGGATCGACGCCGCCCAGCGCTCGCCGATCTACGCACTGATCAACACCTACAAGGTCGCGTTGCCGCTACACCCGGAGTATCGGACCATGCCGATGGTCTGGTACATCCCGCCGCTCTCGCCAGTGGTCGAGGTCGTCGCAGAGACCGGTGAGGACGCTGAAGACACCGGCAATCTCTTCGCCGCGATCGATGCTCTCCGGATCCCGGTCGAGTACCTCGCCGAACTCTTCACTGCAGGTGACGTCGTACCCGTCGATGCGGCGCTCAAGAAGTTAGCCGCCATGCGTTGCTACATGCGTGACATCAACATGGGCCGCGATCCCAACGGATCGATCCCAGAAGCCGTCGGCATGACCGAGGAGGACATGTATGACATGTATCGGCTCCTCGCGATCGCTAAGTACGACGAGCGCTACGTAATCCCGCCCGCTCACGCTGAACAGGCACACTCGCTGGAAGAGCTGGCCACCGAGTGCTCGGTATCGGAGTACGGCGGGGGACAGCGCAACGTCTTCGGCGAGGGCTCTGGCGCCCCAACGCCGATCGCGGTCGAGAACTTCCAAATGCTTCAGGACCGCCAGACCTCTGAGTCGCTAGCTGGCCCCGAGCACAAGGGTTCCCGGGTCAACCTGCTGAACTGGGACGGCAAGGGCTCACAACCCGGCCTGTTCCCACCGCAGGGGGACGACTCATGAGCGGGGGGCGTCCGAAGGCCGCGCTGCCCCCGGAACAGTTGACGATCGTGTGGCAGTCGGTGTCGCTGCTCCTTGACTACCCGGACGAGCACCTGTTGGCCCGCGTCGACATGCTCAGGGCGGCGTCCTTGGGTCTGCCGGCCGGAATCGGGGACTCGATCCGGACCTTCCTGGTCAGCCTCGAATCCACACCGCTACCCGAGTTCCAAGCTGACTATGTCGAGACGTTTGACGCCCGTCGGAGATGCAACCTCTTTCTGACCTACTTCGCCCACGGCGACACACGCAAACGCGGGATGGCGCTGCTGCGCTTCAAGCAGACCTACCTCTCCGCGGGTTTCGCGCTCGACGACGCAGAGCTGCCCGACCACCTTTGTGTCGTCCTTGAGTTCGCAGCCACCGGCGATCAAGAGTTGGGCCGAGACCTGATGCTCGACCACCGCGCAGGGCTGGAGCTGCTGCGTCTCTCGCTGCGTGACATGGACTCACCATGGGCCAGCCTTGTCGATGCGGTCACGTCCACGTTGCCACCGCTGCGCGGAGACGAGCGCGACGCCGTCCGTCGGCTCGCCGCAGAGGGTCCTCCCGAAGAAGAAGTCGGGCTCGCCCCCTTCGCCAACCCGCAGTTCAGCCCCAACTCAGCCATCGGCGTCGTGCCCGAGACCACCCTCCTACCCGTGCCGTCGTTCCCGGGAGCCCGCACATGAACCAGTTCCTCTTCGTGGTCGTCCCCTACCTCTGCCTCACGACGTTCGTGGTCGGACACCTCTGGCGCTACCGGTATGACAAGTTCGGCTGGACTACACGATCATCCCAGCTCTACGAGAACCGGCTGCTGCGCATCGGAAGCCCGCTCTTCCACTTTGGGATGCTGGGCGTGGTGGGGGGTCACGTGATCGGCCTGCTCGTGCCGCAGTCGTGGACCGATGCTCTGGGCATCAGCGAACACACGTATCACGTGGTCGCGGTTGTGGGCGGGATGGTGGCTGGAGTGATGACGGTCGTCGGCATGGCGATCCTGATCTACCGTCGGCGCACCACTGGCCCGGTCTTTTCCGCCACGACGAACATGGACAAGGTGATGTACGCACTCTTGGGCGTCGTCATCGTGCTCGGAATGTGGAACACCATCGCTGGATCGATCATGACAATCGGCGGTGAGTACAACTACCGCGAGGGGGTCTCGGTGTGGTTTCGTTCGTTCCTTGCGTTCCAACCCGACCCGGAGTTGATGGCCGACGCCCCCTTTGGCTTCCAGCTACACGCGCTGCTTGCCTTCGGGCTATTCGCGCTCTGGCCATTTACCCGGCTCGTCCACGTGTTCAGCGCGCCCCTTGGATATCTCACCCGGCCATACATCGTCTACCGAAGCCGCGACGACGACCAACTCGGAAGCCATCGACCGCGTCCGGGTTGGGACCGAGTGGGCTGAGGTCCGGAGCCTGGAGCCTGGAGCACCGCATCCAGCGGACCTACGAGCAGGAGAGCACATGCAGAAGGAATCACTGACCGCGCTGGTCCGCCACCACATGGAAAAGGCTTTGGCGTCGTCGAGCGGTCGAAGTGCCCACACGGTTTACGGAGGACACGAGCACGTGCTGCGCCAGACCCTGATTGCGCTGCAGGCTGGCACCACGCTCGACGAGCACGAGAACCCGGGTGAGGCCACCCTCCAGGTGCTGCAGGGCCGAGTAACCCTTGTGGCGGGGGTGAACCAATGGAACGGTTCACCTGGAGACCTGATCACCATCCCCGACTCACGACACTCACTTGAGGCTGTCGAGGACTCCGCCGTCCTACTGACCGTCGGCAAAACACCGAGCTGAGGATTCGATGAAGAGTTTCAGCTGACGCCAAACATCGCGAAGTATGGGAAGCGGTTCGGTGTCGGCCCAGCCGCCGTGAATGCGCCGCCTACATAAAGGCGGGTTTCGGTGCCGCCGGCCAGCGCCCAAATGCCCGGGTAGGAGGTGACAAACCTCGCGGAGAAGGCGTCCAGCGCTCCAGTGGTGGGATCGAAGGCGGCGAGGATCCTTCTCGACTGCCCCGCGATAAAGCCGAAGTGACCGCCGACGTAGAGGAGTCCATCGACCAGAGTCACAGCTTGGGCATCGCCATTGGCGCTGACGCTCCAGAGTTTGGCGCCCGACGTGGAGTCGACCGCGTAGACCGCCGCCCCGTTCCTGCCGACGACATAGACAGTTCCTTGCCCGACCGTGACGTCCCAGTACGTGTTGCAAGCAGAGCAGCCGCGAGCGGGCTGCCAGGAGTCGAGGGAGTTGGTGGATATTGTCACCGAAGCAAGTGAGGCGCGGGGTTGCCCATCGACGGCGGTGAAGTTGCCGGCGAGATAGAGCCTTGTACCGTCCGTGGCAAGGCCGAAGACCTTGGCATCAGTAGAGGTAGTGAAACTGCTGACTACCGTTCCCGTGTCGACCGAGACCGCACCCAGACCGACCTGGGCTATGCCGTCATGCGTCCGGAAGGTTCCTCCGAAGTAGGCGGTGTTGCCCTCGACGACGATGTCGCGCACAGTACCGCTCGCTGCGCCTTTCCAGGTCGGTTCGGCTTGGCCGTCGCTCACCCGAAGGGATGCGAGCCTCTTGTGGGTCGCCCCACTGACCGAGGTGAATGCACCGCCTGCCAAGACGTGGGATCCGTCTTGGGACACTGCCAAAGCGCGGACGTCCCCGTTCGCGGTACCTGTCCAACGAAGGGCGCCAGTGCTCGCATCGAGGGCGGCGACACCACCGGTGAAGTTGCCCCCCACATAGACGGCGTCACCTGCCGAGACGACCGCATGGACCGGGCCATCGGGGACCCAGCCGATGGGTCCGACCGGAATCGGCGAAACTGCTGCAGATGCAGCAGGGGCGACCAGCACGGTCGCGGCGACGGTGGCTGCCACCCCGCCCACGACAGTGACCGCGCGAAGAATCCGACCCATGACCCCTACCCCCTAATGTTTGCCTGTGTGCGGAGTCCAGTCCGCGCACACCACGAGCCTAGAACGGTCGGTGCCGAATCCGCAGCCGTTCGTCGACATGGACCAACTGACCGCGGTCGCGATCGCTTGCAGTCTGGCGTATTTCCCACCTTATGGTCTTGCGCAACTCGTCTGGGCCCTAGGGTGACCAAGGGACTGGATATTGGGTACGAGGGGGCACACGCAGTGAACGGTGATCGTCTGGCACCTGATTTCCTCTACATCGGCACAAGCAAGGCGGGGTCCACGTGGCTCTTCAATACTCTAGCTCTGCACCCTGATGTCTTTCTCGCCTCGGACAAGGGCCTGTACTACTTCGACAGCAATTACGCCAAGGGGCAGGACTGGTATCTCGAGCACTTCGCGGGGGCGCGGTCGTACGGCGCGTCAGGGTGCATCTCGCACTCCTACCTGTCCTCCGAGGAGGCACCTTCGCGGATCGCTGCGTTCAATCCGGGCATGCGCTTGCTGGTCTGCCTCCGTGAACCGGTCGACCGCGCCTTCTCCGACTACCTCGACCTGGTGAAGAACCAGCAGCATGACGGAAGCTTCGAGACGGCATTGGAACGGTTTCCCCGCCTTCTGGGCCGCGGCCACTACGCCAGATACCTCGAGCGGTACCGGCAGCACTTCCCGGACGAGCAAATGCTTGTCCAACTGTTCGATGACCTCAAAGTTGATCCTCAACGGTACGCCGACGAGTGCTTCAGGTTCCTTGGAGTCGGACACCAGACTCTGGCTCCTGCGGCGCTTAAGCGCAGGATGACGGCAGGCACTCCACGGAACGCCGGGCTTGCTTCGGCGGCGAAGTCAGCATCGGTCGTCGCCAGACGGCTCGGGCTGCGAAAACTTCGCTCCCGCGTCAAGAGATCTACGGTTTTTCGGCAGGCGCTGTACCGACCGTATGGGGCGGACCGTCCGACGTTGGACCCTGCGCTGGCTGCGGAGTTGCGTGGCCAGTTCGCCGACGAGGTTCACGAGCTCGATGCCTTGCTGGGCGTGCCGGTCTCCCAGCGGTGGGGTTACTGACCTTCAGGGCGCATGGGCTCTGGCGGGAAACGGCTCGAGGAGGGAGACGGCCATCGCGGCCGTCTCTGCCGATGTGTGGAAGGGGAGGTTGGGCTCTTGCAAAGCGAAGCCGGCGTTTCTGAGGCAGCTCCCGTCGACGGGGTGGGCTCGTGACTACCGGGCTGTTGAGCGACAAGGCAGCTGCCCTCCTCGCGCTGCACTCCGGTCCGGGCTTTGTGCTCCCCAACGCCTGGGACGCCGGGTCCGCCCGGATCCTTGAGCAGGTCGGCTTCCCGGCAATCGCCACAACCAGCGCGGGCATCGCTTGGTCCTGCGGAGTCCCGGATGGAGAAGCGCTGGACCGCGACACGATGCTCGAGCATGTCGGTCGCATCGTGGCCGCCGTGAGTGTGCCGGTGACCGCGGACCTCGAAGCCGGGTACGGCGACACCCCAGACGACGTCGGCTACACCGTGGCCCGAGCGGTTGAGCTCGGGGCGGTGGGATGCAACATCGAGGACGCGTCCAAAGGCGGGTTGATCGGCCTGGATGAGGCCGTCGACCGACTTGCGGCCGCCCGGGCGGCGGCGCCTAGCGGCACGTTCGTGCTGAACGCCCGCACTGACACCTACTTTGCCGGCCCGACCGGTGATGCGTTCGCCGAGACGGTGGAGCGAGCGGTCCGGTACGTCGAAGCGGGGGCCGACTGCATCTTCGTCCCAGGCGTCATCGAGGAGGACACGATTCGCCGCCTCGCCGCGGCCATCCCGGGTCCGCTCAACGTAGTGGCTGGGCTGGCGAACGTCGTCGACGCGCCAACGCTCTTCTCGCTCGGCGTCAAGCGGGTCAGCCTGGGCGGCAGCCTGGCCCGTGCCGCGTTCAGCATGTTGGAACGCGCCGGCCAGGAGCTACTCGACTCTGGCACCCTCGGCTTCCTCGACGGTGCGATCGCCTATGCCGACCTGCAGCGACGCTTCGGCTCGTGATCGCCGTCCTCGGCGGTCACGGCAAGGCCTGTCGGGGCGACGATCCCGAACACTCACCTCAGTCATGGTCAATCTCTCACGCGTGAGAGATACGTTCACCCAGCGCCTCTGGCGCTACTGCGTCGCAGCAGCAGCGGGTGTCGCCGCGGCGAACGGGGGCGGTCCGAGCAGCACGATGCCACCGTTGCGGTCGGCAGAGGCGCGGATCTGGTCGAAGTCGACTGTTCCGGACCCGACATCACCGTCGGCCAAGGGTTCGCTCGCGTCCCAGTAGAAAGCCTGGCAGCAGCCAGGAGTGTGCAGGAACAGCAGACGCGCCCACTCAGAGACCACCATGAAGGCGTGCGGTACGCCGCGGGGAGCGATTGCCAGCCCGCCAGCCTCAATCCGGTGCTCGACGCCGTCCATGTGCATGAGGATCTCTCCTTCGAGCACATAGGCCGTCTCGTCAGACTCCGGATGGGTGTGCAGGGGAGTCATCTTTCCCTGATCCATCTGGTCCTCGAAGAGCATGAATGCGCCGCCGGTGTCCTCGGCGGTGGCCAGCCAGGTGTGGACCCCGCCGCCGTAGAACCAGCGGCGCTCGGCGTGCTCGCGGGCTCGGATGACGGGGGCTGACATGCCCGTAGCGCTCATGGTGGCTTCTCTCGGGAGTAGGTGTCGTGGTACGTAGGTACCACGAAGAGACTGGCGTACCATCTGTGTTGTGTCAATGCCCTACGAGGCCCGCGGTCGGGTCGAGCAGAAGCGGCGAACTCGCCACGCCTTGGTGGCTGCCGCCCGAGAGCTAGTGGCTCGCGGTGTGACACCGACCGTCGAGGCGGCCGCGGCAGAGGCGTCGGTCTCGCGCACCACCGCCTACCGCTACTTCCCCAGCCAGCGGGCGTTGCTTCTCGCGGCCCACCCGGAGACCGGTGCTGCGTCGTTGCTGCCGGCGGACGCGACCGACGACGTCGAAGCCCGGCTCGACGTTGTGGCGGGGGAGTTCATCCGTCTCATCGCCGACACCGAGCGCCAGCAACGGACCATGCTGAGGCTGTCGCTGGACGCCGAACCGAGCGCTGCGAAGACTGACTTGCCCCTGCGTAAGGGGCGAGCCATCGGTTGGATCGCTGAGGCTCTCGCACCGCTGCAGGACGAACTGACCGCGGCCCAGGTGCACCGGCTCGTCCTGGCTATACGCGCCACCATCGGCATCGAGGCGCTGATCTGGCTGACCGACGTCGCCGGCCTATCCCGGGCGGAGGCGGCCGACTTGATGGCGTGGTCCGCGCGGGCGTTGCTGCATGCGGCCCGAACGACGGACCCCCCTCCGCCACTCTGACGCGCTTACTTGTGACACGGGTGGACGTCGTTGGTGTGACCGCGTTGAGGAAACTCGACCCGCGGCGGCCGCAACGGGCCCAGGCAATGCCGGGGATGCTCGGGTTTCCGGGTCCGTCCGGTAGAGTTCTGTTATCAGCTCGTTGAATTCTTGCCGCGAGTTGTCCGCACGTAGAAGCGCCTGACATCCGCTCCGTGTGTAGCCGCCCGAGTTTCTCGGATTTCCGGCTGTCGGTGAGATACCCACACAGATAGC
>JBBQAL010000164.1:0-4422 GCA_038316135.1 Candidatus Nanopelagicales bacterium
CTCCTAGGGGACGTCCCCAGGATCACCGTGCATGGTGGCTGCTGGCAGGGACGTTGGTCCCGACAAAGACCGGCGACGGTCACCGCGCTGGCTGGTTCGGGTGTCGCCGATGTCCGTGAGACATCACAGGGCGCCCCCGGCACGATTCGAACGTGCGGCCAACTGCTTAGAAGGCAGCTGCTCTATCCACTGAGCTACGGGGGCGGGACGTGCGGAATTCCTTGTGGGAAACCCGCTGGACCCTGCCGCGAACCGTTCGGATCGGGGCGGAGTAAGTCTAGGGGGCGTGCTCATCGGTCGATTTGGTGCTCTGGCGGTGGTTTACGCGCCTGTTCGGGGTCTTCGGCCGCTTTTTGGGCGTGCTTGATCTAAGGAGCTTGCGTGAAGTGTGTGGCGTGGGAGTCAGGCAGCCACTTGTGGCGGTGACTGTTGCCGGTCGATGGCTCGCTGCCAGGTGTGGCGGGCCCAGGCGTTCTGCGCGAGTGCAGCCATCAGCACGACGACGGTCTGGTTATGGAGTCCCCAGGCGGGGAGCCTCCGGTTGTAGAAGGCGCGCTCGAACTGGGCGTTGAGCGATTCAGTGTCAGCGCGCATGCCGTAAACGCGGGAGTAGTCGGGGTCAGTCGGGGGGAGGACGCGCAGGTAGTCGCTGCGGTTGAATTTGTGCCCCTCATCGGTCTGCGTGGCGGTGAGCGGCTTCCCACCAGTCATGCACGTTGTCGGTCGCAGGGCCGGAGGTGGCTGGCTTCCGTGTCTACGGACGCCTGCCGGTGTGGCAGCATCCGCTGGGTGGCATCGTGCTCGACCTTGGTGACATGTTCGGAGCTGAGACGCGCAGGGTGCTGGTCAAGATGCCGGTGCCCGGGATGGCTGCTCTCGGGTTGCACCAGGTCGGTCAGGTTGAGCTCAGCTACGTGGCGCTACCGGACTTGACCGAAAACACGATCAGCGTTCCGGTGATGGTCAACGTTGTTCCGGCTGACGTTGCTGCCGGCCGGGTGCCCAACCCGACGGTGCACGTCGAGCAGCTGATTCTGGAGGCGCAGGACGCCAAGGTGCAGGCTTCTCAGAGCTTGCGTTCGGGCGACGACGCCGCGGCCAAGACTACGCTTCGCGAGGCGTCGAAGACGTTGCGTGATGCGGTTGGGGCAGTGGACGACGACTCGCTGCGCTCGCAGTTGGAGGCCGAGGCGCAAGACCTCGACGAACTCGCTCGAACATCTGAGTCGATGGGATCGACGTATGCGGCGAAGAAGGGGATGTTCGGGTCGACGCGACGGTCGCGCGGCAAGGGTAGGTTCGGGGGGTCGGTATGAGCGCGCTGCGGCTCGACGTCGCGTACAGCCCCGACTACCGGAAGTGGCTCCTCGGTCCTGATCATCCGACGAATCCGAGGCGGGCCGAGCTGGCTGTACAGATGCTCGTGCTCGGGCTACCGCAACTTGGCATCGGCATCGATGTCATTGAGCCAACGCCTAGCACGTCCGAAACGCTCTGCCGAGTTCATGCACCCGGCTATGTGCGCAACACCTTGGGGGGAGAGCACGAGGAGTGGTCGGAATGGGGTGTTCCGCGTCCTGATCTGGGTCAGATCGGGGCGCTGATGTGTGGGGGCACTGAGCTGCTGGCTCGTCGGATCCTCGACGGGACTACTCGCTATGGCTTCAACCCGCAAGGTGCAAAGCACCACGCGCACTACAACTGGGCCCATGGGTTCTGCGTGTTCAACGATATGGCACTTGCCGCCCGGATGTTCATCGATGCAGGGATGAAGGTCGGATACCTCGACTTTGATGTCCATCACGGCGACGGAGTGGAAACACTCCTGCAAGGTGAGCCAGCAGCAGTGACGGCGTCGGTCCACGAGGGTGGCATCTTCCCGGAGACCGGAATGGAGTCTGTGCCGGAAGCAGGCGTCTACAACTGGCCCCTCGCCGCTGAATCCGGCGACGAGGTATGGCTCGCTGCGGTGACGGAGGCGATCGAAAGGGTGCAGGACACCCGGCCCGACGTTGTTCTGTTGGCGATTGGTGCTGACGCACACGAGACCGACCCGCTGTCGTCACTGAAGGTGACCGAGGCTGGCTATCTGACGGCAGGGCGGCAGATCGGCGAGCTGATACGCCAGCTCGGGTCATCAGTTCTGATGGGAGGCGCTGGCGGGTACCAACCGCTGACCTGGACCCCGCGGATCTGGGCAGGAGTGGTGATGGAGGTGCTGAATGGAAGTCAGCCCGTGGTCTCGGAGACCCCCGGCTTTCTTTAGTCTGGCTACGGGATTGTCGAGATCTCAACCATGAGAGTGCTGGCGCTGAGGCGACCAGGGGAGTGCCGCGACTGCGCCTGCCCGCTGGTCGTCGGGACACGGGCGATCTGGGATGGCGACACCCGCACGGTTCAATGCCTCGGATGCGCAGAGCCCGCTCCCACCGGGCCCATCCCACCCGGACAAGTTGCCGGAAGTTCGTCAGAGCTGATTCCCCCCGCTCAGTCCTCGCTGACGAGTGCGACGTCAGCGGCTGGCGCCTCAGCGCAGCTGGAGTACCAGCGGCGTTCCCAACGACGCGAGGAGCGGATCAGGCAACAGCACCCTCGCCTGGGTGGTCTGATTCTGGCGTTGGCCAATGAACCCACCAGCACGCGCGTGTGGGCTCAGGGCGCCAACGGTGAACGAAAGGTGGGCGCGACGCTCGAGGGGCTCGCCGGGGCGCACGTGTCAGTGCTGCATGACCGCGCTATGCGCAGACCTGATGGTCGCCTTTCGCGAGCCAACATCGACCACATCGTTGTCGCGGCCACAGGGGTCTGGGTGATCGACGCAAAGACGCACCAGGGGAGCCTTGAGGTAAGACGTTCCGGTGGACTCTTCTCCCCCAGAACTGAAAAGCTCTACATCCGAGGACGAGACCAAACGCGGTTGATCGAGGGGCTGTCCAAGCAGGTCGATGCCGTAGCCAGGGTACTGCGGGCAGTGGACGCCCCGGTGGCCGTTCGGGGGGTGCTTTGTTTCGTGGGCACCGAACTGCCCTGGTTCGGCGAAAAGATCGGCGACGTCCCTCTTGTTGGTCGGCGCGGGTTGGCCAAACTGTTGAGGCGCGGTGGAGACCTCACGGCCGAAGACCGCGAAGCGCTCGCGCAGTTCATCGCGTCCCGGTTCCCCGCCGCCGTGTGAGCCATCCAGCAAGAGACAGCTCGATGCCGCGACTCGGAGCCTCAGCTGAAGCTTGGGAAGTTGGCGCCCGAGGCTGCGTCCGGACACACCACGTGAGGTCGACGTACCGAGCACACCTGCCGTATCTGCCGTTCCGGGCTAGCCTGGACCATCGCCCCATGAGAACCAGTTTGCCGACCGTTGTCGTCGTGCGCTCATTCGTAGGCGGGCAATCAGTGCGGCCAGGCGCATGGCCCCATTCGATGTATCCCGAGTCAATCGCGGCGAAAGGACGCAGGCTGCCGGAAAGCCGCCCGGATCGCGGCAGGAATGAGCGCGCGACTTGGTCAGTTTGGTGGGTGGTGACGTTGGAGAAAGCCGACGACTCTTGGCCAAACCTGCTCGGGTTCGGTGATCGGTGCCGCGTGGGCGAGGCCGGGTAGTTCGACGTACTCCGCGGAAGGGATGACCTGCGCTACCTCTCGGGCTCGCGCGGCAAACGTGTCGGTGTCGAGCTCGAAACCCATGATTAGGCATGGGGCTGTGAGTTCAGCTAGTTCGGGGAGCCGACCCTGATAGGTCGAGATGAAGGTGGCGGCGCGCCGTTTGGCTTCCAGATCGGGACGCCCAGCCCAATCGCTCTGGATCATCCGCATGTGTTGCACGAAGCGGTCGTCGGCCAGTTTCTCCGGCGGAAATGCGGTTAGGAGTCCGAGCGCAAGTCGCACGGTGTTGAGGTCGTCGGGGCGGGTTGCCAAAAGGTTCCAGCACCGCTGCAAGATCTTGTCGATTTCGTTCTGACGGGCGTACGTCGCCAACAAGGCAGCGCAACGCACGCGCCCGTCCGCGGCTCGCGCGGCCTCTTGGGCGATTGCCGCTCCTTGCGACCACCCGACTAATGCGACGGGCGATCGACGACGGGCGATGAAGTCGCTCACGCAGGTGACAGCATCCGGCCAGTCAAACTCAATCGGGCGATGCTCGAACGTTGTGACCTGATAGCCGAGCGAGAGTAGATCGTCCCGCACCCCGGACGACCAAGCCACCGGATCGGCGAGCGGGCTACTCAGGAAGATCACCTCTGGTCCCGTGCCCCACGAATGGGCCACCCCAAGCTCGTCCTCGGTACGCCGCGGCTCCATGTTGGGAGTCTTGCACCGAACGGCGGCAACATCCTCGATCAGCGAGCGCTCGACCATCAGGCCATGAGCGGATGGTGGCTGACACCAATAGCGGCTAGGACGCTCCACTCATCAAGTCGCCTTGATCCG
>JBBQAL010000031.1:0-27924 GCA_038316135.1 Candidatus Nanopelagicales bacterium
GTCCTGGGCTCGTGAGATCGCCATCAAGGACGGGCTGATCCTGGCCGTCGGTGCCGCAGATGGTGATCTGTCGGACTTGCGGGGTGCGTCGACCGAGGTGCTCTCCATGCCGGGGGGGCTCGCCGTTCCCGGCTTTCAGGATGCCCACATCCACAGTCCTTTCGCCGGCCGTAACCGGTTACGGGTCTGGCTCAACGACGTCATCGGACGTGAGGCCTACCTGGCGACGATCGACGAGTACGCGCGCGCGAATCCCGACGAGCCGTGGATCGTCGGCGGGGGATGGGCGATGGAGTGCTTTCCCGGTGGCCTGCCTCGCAAGGAGGACCTCGACGCGATTGTCCCCGATCGCCCGGTCTTCTTGTTCAACAAGGACGTGCACGGGGCTTGGGTGAACTCGGTGGCTCTGGAACGGGCCGGGATCACGAAGGACACGTCTGATCCGTCCGACGGCCGGATCGAGCGGGATTCCGACACTGGAGAACCGACCGGGATGCTCCACGAGGGCTCGGCGTACACCTTCAACGACACGATGGTGCCGCTGCCGTCCCGCCAAGAGTGGGAGGCGGCGATCCTGAACGCTCAGAAGCACCTCCACGCCCTCGGCATCACAGCGTGGCAGGACGCCTGGGTGACGCCCGGCACGCACGATGCCTACCGCTCGCTCGCAGCGGACGGACGACTTACCGCACGCGTCGTGGGGGCGCTCTGGTGGGACCGGCACCAAGGTCTGGAGCAGATCCCGCAGTTCCTCGCCCAACGAGAGAATGGCGTCGTCGGAAACTACAACGCCACGAGCGTCAAGATCATGACCGACGGTGTGCTGGAGAACTACACCGGCGCACTCCTTGAGCCGTACTGCGACGGCTGCGGTGGCCACACAGACAATCACGGCTTGTCGTACGTTGAGCATGATCTTCTTGCGGCGGCTGTCACCGAGCTCGACCGGCTGGGGTTTCAGGTGCACATGCACGCGATCGGTGACCTGGCCGTGCGTAACGCCCTCGACGCCATTGCGGCGGCGCGAACCGCCAACGGAATGACCGACCACCGGCACCACATCGCTCACGTCCAGATCGTGCACCCGGACGACATCTCACGGTTCGCCGAGCTGGGGGCTATCGCGAACTGCCAGCCCTTGTGGGCCCAGAGCGATGCCCAGATGGACGAGCTGACGGTTCCGTTCTTGGGCAAGGAACGTGTCGAGATGCAATACCCGTTTGGGGCGATGCTTCGCTCAGGCGCCCGCCTTGCAGGTGGCAGCGACTGGTCGGTGACCTCGGCCAATCCGCTCGAGGAGATCGACGTCATGGTCAACCGGCGCAACCCCGCTCGGCCGGATGCGCCGTCCTTCCTGCCCGAGGAGCGAGTGCCCCTGGCCGAGGCGCTGGCTGCTTTCACCTCGGGCACGGCCCACGTCAACCACGACGAAGCCAGTGGACGGCTCGCTCCGGGCATGCGGGCGGATTTGGCCGTGCTGGATCGCAACATCTTTGGTATTACGGGGGGCACCATCGCTGACGCGTCGGTTGACCTGACTGTCGCGTCAGGAAACGTCGTCTACCAGCGTTGATGGCAGAGAGTGACGCCCAGGTCACGAGTTGGTCGCAATCTCGTCGATTCAGGCCGCGAGTCTGTTTAGATGCGCCCATCACACGGTTGACTGTGAGTCGCCCGCGAGGGCTTCCCGCACGACTCGAGGAGAGGTAACGAGGAGTGACAGACGCCGTTCGCCCCGGTGGGGAAACCGGATCCGTTGAGCTCATTGACGTAGTCAAGATGTTCGGTGACTTCACCGCCGTCGACTCGATCAATCTCCAAGTCCAGCCAGGCGAGTTCATTTCGCTTCTTGGTCCCAGCGGATGTGGCAAGACCACCACCCTGCGGATGCTGGCCGGTTTCGAGGAGCCGACGGCCGGCGAGATGCGCATCTCGGGGCAACCGATTGCGGGAACCCCTCCGCACAAGCGCGACGTGAACACTGTGTTTCAGGCTTACGCGCTCTTCCCGCACATGACAGTCGCTGAGAACGTCGCTTACGGCCTTCGGCAGAAGGGCGCCGGTAAGGCCGAGATGGGGCAGAAGGTCGCTGAGGCGCTGGACATGGTCAAGATGCGACCGCTCGCAGAACGCAAACCCAAGCAGCTGTCTGGTGGGCAACAGCAGCGAGTTGCGCTGGCCCGGGCTTTGGTGAACCGCCCGAGCCTCTTGCTGCTCGACGAGCCGCTCGGTGCGCTCGACCGAAAACTCCGCGAAGAGATGCAGATCGAGCTCAAGCTGTTGCAGTCGCAGCTCGGCATCACCTTCATCTTCGTCACCCACGACCAAGAGGAAGCCCTCTCGATGAGCGACCGCATCGCAGTCATGCTTGACGGGCGTATCGAGCAGCTGGGCGACCCCTACACCATCTACGAGCACCCGTCGTCAGCCTTCGTGGCTGGCTTCATCGGCCAGCAGAACTTCTTCAACGGCAAGGCTGCCGAGGATGGGCGGGCCGTGTCAGCTGAAGGATGCACGCTGGTCTCGAGCCGAGACACCACTGGGCTTGCCGATGGCAGCGAAGCCCTGGCCGCGGTTCGGCCCGAGGCGATCACGGTCACCGGCACTGACCCAGGTGGTCAGCGGAACGTGATCCGCGGCGAGCTCGCCGGGATCTCCCATCTCGGCGACGTCATCCAGTTCGTTGTGAGTACTGGTGAAGGTCGAGAGATCCTCTCCAGGGTTCCCCGCACCAGCGCACCCCGGCTGGACACCGGGCAGACGGTGTGGTGCTCATGGAACGCCGACCACACCTACCTCTTCACTGCCGACCAGGCCGATCTTGTCATGGCCGACCCGGCGTCCGACAAGGCAGAAGTGCTAGCCGGCAACTGAGCCGGGACGAGTGAGAAAAGGGAAACGATGACTGACAGCAACGAACCAATCAAGATCCTCGCCCCGCCGGCGGCCGTCGACCGCATATCCCGACGCCTCTTCATGGGCGGTGCTGCTGGTGCGGCGGTTGCAGGCTCAGCGCTGTTGAGCGCCTGCGGGGAAGACGCGGCCACTGACACGAGCGCCGCACCGGCAGGTGAGATCGAGAGCGAGCTCAACATGTTCACCTGGGGCGACTACAACGCTCCGGACGTGATCAAGGAGTTTGAGAAGACGAACAGCCTCGACTTCAAGCTCGACTCGTACAACTCCAACGAGCAGCTGATCGCCAAGTTGACCGCTGCCAGTGGCACCTCGGGCTACGACATCATCGTCCCCACCGGGCCGTTCATTCCCGCGCTGGTCGAGAACGAACTGGTCCAAGAGCTCGACCTGAGCCGGATCACCAACTTCGGCAACTTGGCGCCTGAGTACATCGATCAGCCGTGGGACCCGGGCAACAAGTATTCGATCTGTAAGGACTGGGGCACCACTGGCTACGCCTACGACACCACGCTGATCGACGTCGAGATGTCGACCTGGCAGGACTTCATCGACGTGGCCAAGAACCAGGCGAGCGGCAACATGTCGGTGCTCGACAGCCCCGACAACGCTGTGGGCTTCTGGCTATGGGCCAACGACATCAACTGGATGACCACAGACACCGAAGAGCTCAACCAGTGTGAAGACTTCCTGCTCAACGAGATGGCACCCCACGTGAAAGCCTTCGTGTCCTACCCCGGCGGCGGAGACATGCAGAACGGCAACTTCGCGCTGGTCCACGCCTGGAACGGCGACGCTCGTCAGGGCATCATCCAGTCCGAGGACAAGGAGCGTTGGAAGTGGGTGTTCCCGGGTCCACGCACCGAGATCTGGATGGACACCTACGCAATCCCGGTGGGCGCGCCGCATCCCAATGCTGCCTACGCATGGATGGACTACCTGCTAGAGCCGGACGTCTCCCTCAAGGAGCTCGAATACATCGGCTACAACACCGGTGTGAAAGGCATCGAGCCAATGGCAAAGGACGCCGGCGTCGAACGCCTCGACATCGTGTTCTTCACCCCTGAGCAGGTCGCGATCATGGAGTCCGGGGAGTTGAACGCGGCTCAAGAACGCCGCGTCGAGATCTACAACAAGTTCAAGTCGGCGGCTGGCGGCTGAGCGAGCGCGATGGCAACGGACACAGCGGAGGCCGTCGACACTGGCTCGGCGGCTCCTAGCCCACGGCCCAGTGGCTCGAAGCGAAGGATCCGGGCGCCCAAGTACGCGCTGGCGATCCCGGCGTGGACCTGGTTCATTCTCTTCTTCGCGCTGCCCGTCGGCCTCGTCCTGCTCTACAGCTTGGGCGAGCAGGTCAGCGCGTTCGTCCAGAAACCGAACATCAGTCCCAGTGTCTGGTCGCTCGACAATTTCGGTAAGGCGATCGACCCCGCCTACATGCCGATCTTCTGGCGCACGCTGAAGATCGCGACGATCGGCACCTTCATCTGTCTGATCATCTCGCTGCCGTTCGCGTACTGGATGGCCACCAAGGCTCGCCCCCGGTGGCGCGGCGTGCTCCTCGGCCTGGTGCTCGTGCCCTTCTGGACGAACTTTCTGGTGCGGACCATCGGGTGGCAGATCATCCTGGCGCCGAACGGGCTGGTTTCCGGATGGCTCCAGGACTTGGGACTCCGTGACGCCCCGTTGGCGTTGCTCTACACCCAAAGCGGTGTCCAGCTTGGCGTGGTCTACAACTACCTGCCGCTGATGATCCTTCCGCTCTATGTGGCTTTCGAGCGGATCGACCCCGCGCTCACCGAGGCGAGCAAGGACCTCGGTGCCAACCGGCTCAAGACCTTCGTGCAGGTAACCATGCCATTGGCTGTTCCCGGCGCGATCGCGGGAATGCTCCTGGTTTTCATCCCGCTCATGGGTGACTACATCACGCCGTCAATCCTGGGCGGAAGTGCCGGAAGCATGGCTGGCACGCTCGTGGCTGAGCAATTCCTCACGACCTTCAACTGGTCCAAGGGAGCCGCGATGGCAGTCATCATGATCGGGTTCATCTTGGGCGCCCTCCTCGTATTGGCAGTTCTGGGCGTTCTTCTCAGGACGATCCTGCGAGCCCGCCGACGCGTCAGGTTGCCGGAGGCGTCGGCATGAGCACCGCAACGACGACTCAGGTCGTCACGCATCGGAAGAAGATCGACTGGACCAAGTACGCCCTCAGCATTTGGGCTGTGCTCATGTACTTCTTCCTTTTTCTTCCAATTCTTTGGATCGTGGCGTTCTCGTTCAATACCGGCCGTCTCCTGACGGTGTGGAACGGTTTCGGGTTTGAGGGCTATCAGGCCCTGTTCAACAACCCGGCGCCGCGTGAAGCGGTGGTCGTCTCGCTGATCGTGGGGGTGCTGTCAGCGATCATCGCGACCATCCTGGGGTCGTTGGCCGGTGTGGCAGTCGCACGACGCCCGGGCAAGTGGACGATCTTCTTTCTCGTGTTCGTGGCGCTGATCCTGGTCACTCCCGAGATCGTCGACGCCATCGCTTTGCTTCCCTGGTACGTCCAGTTGGGTCAGGACTGGAATCTCACGATCTTCAACAACGGCTATGTGCGGCTGATCGTGAGCCACGCGATCTTCAGCACTGCCGTGGTGACTCTGATCGTGCGCGCGCGCTTGTCCGGGATTGACGAATCGTTGGAGGAAGCCGCGTCCGACCTCTACGCGACGCCGACCAAGCGATTCACGCAAATCACCTTTCCGTTGATGCTGCCGGCCGTGCTCGCCGGTGGGCTGCTGGCGTTCACGCTGAGCCTCGACAACACGGTTATCTCGTCATTCGTCTCGATCCAGGGAACGACGCCGTGGCCGGTATACGTCTTCGCCTCGGTGAAGACCTCACTGCGGCCAGACATCGCGTCCATCTCGACCCTGATGTTCATTTTGACGGTCCTGGCCATCAGCCTCGTGGCGGTAGTGCTGAGACGCGGCGGCGACTCGTCCTCGGACATCGCGGCCACGATGACCGGGACCGGCTGAGCGTCAGAGGAAGTAGAGCCGGCTCAGGCTGACCGACTCGACCGGCTCGGCCTGAAGTTCCATGCCGTCGAACGTCACTCGCTCGCCACGTACATCGACCTCGGTCTCACCGATGGTGTGGTTACCAACCATCTGGGCGAGGCCGATTCCTCGGCAGTTGCGAACCGGAAGCGCTCGACGCCGCAGGCCTAGGGCGTCCACATCGCACCCTTGGCTGACGAAGGCGAGCGAGAGGTCGGCTGCCGTTGCGCCGTGTCCACCGAACTGGGCGCCGAAGACGAGGGGCTCGGAGCGGTCGACCGTGGCGTTCGGATCGCCGGTCAAGCCCCAGGCCGGGAAGCCGGCTTTGAGCACGAGATTGGGTTTGGCACCGAACCACGCCGGCTCCCAGAGGACGATGTCGGCCAGCTTCCCGATCTCCAGCGAACCAAGCTCGTGGGAGAAGCCGTGCGCGATCGCCGGGTTGATGGTGAGTTTTGCCAGGTAACGAAGCACTCGTGCGTTGTCGGCATGCCCGTCGTTGCTTCCGGGCAGCGGGCCGCGCGCCCGCTTGTTCTGGGCTGCCATGGCGAACGTTCGTTTCACCGTCTCGCCGGCGCGCCCCATGCCCTGGGCGTCCGACGACGTGATCGGGATGACTCCGAGGTCGTGCAGCACATTCTCGGCGGCCATCGTCGCCCCGCGGATGCGATCGGATGCCATCTGCACGTCGCCGGGAAGGTCGGGCTTGAGCCCGTGGCTGGCGATGATCATGTCGAGGTGCTCGTGGATGGCATCTCGCCCGTAGGGGAGGGTCGGGTTGGTGGACGATCCGATCACGTTCGCGACGCCTGCGAGTTGCAACACGTTGGGGACGTGTCCGCCGCCGCATCCCTCGACATGGAAGGCGTGGATCGTGCGTCCATCGAGAACGCTGAGCGTGTCGGCGACGGAAAGACTTTCGTTGAGGCCATCGGTATGCAGAGCCACCTGCACGTCGTACTCATCGGCCACCCTCAGTGCGGTGTCCAAGGCGCGAGCATGGGCGCCGGTGTCTTCGTGCACCTTGAAACCGCAGACGCCGCCCAGCTCGAGTGCTTCGCGCAGGGGAGCGTCGGCCGAAGACGAACCGCGTCCGAGGAACCCGATGTTGACCGGCCATTCGTCGAATGCGGCGAAGGCTTTGCGCAGCCCCCAGGGGGAGTTGACGCCAACGCCCCACACCGGTCCGAACTCCTGGCCGAGGATCGTGGTGACGCCCGAGGCGAGTGCGGCTTCCATGATCCGCGGTGACATGAGATGCACATGGGTGTCGATTGCACCGGGCGTAGCAATTAACCCCTCGCCGCTGATGACGGCGGTGCTGTTGCCGACTACAACGTCCACTCCGTCGAGGGTGTGTGGGTTGCCTGCGCGACCGATACCGCTGATCCGCCCATCGCGGATGCCGATCGAGACCTTGCGGATACCGAGGACTGGGTCGAGCATCAGGACGTTAGAGACGACGACGTCACAAGACTCGGAGGTCGGGACGGCCTTGAGGTGGATTCCGTCGCGCGCGGTCTTGCCGAACCCCATCAGGAACTCGTCGCCGTGCTTCTGCGAATCGCTCTCCACTTCGACGATCAGCCCGGTGTCTCCGAGCTGAACGCGGTCTCCGGTCGTCGCTCCGTAGACGGCGATGTAGTCGTGCGACTTCATGTTTGGTCTCCGGACGTGGTGGGGCCGGTATCGAGGTAGCCGGTGGCGCGGGCCTTGGCCAGGGCTGACTCCTTGGCGCCGGGGGCATCGAGTGGGCCGTCGACAAGCCCGGCGAAGCCGATGATGACCCGCTCCCCACCCATCGGGGCAAGCCCGATGGTGACTGTCTCTTGGGGGTCGAAGCGGATCGCCTCGCCGGCGTCGATCGCTAGGCGCATGCCATAGGCGGCGCCGCGGTCGAACTGCAGTCGCGGGTTGGACTCGAAGAAGTGAAAGTGCGAGGTGACGCTGATCGGGACGTCGGAGGTGTTCCGCACAGCAAGCTCGATCGTCGCAGTGGTGGCGGCTTGGACGTCGTCGTTGGCTGGGTGCACAGATCCTGGGACGGCGTCGCCGTAGGCCGGACCAAGAGGCTCAGGGACGACTACGAGCCGACTTCCGTCGTCGAAGACGGCTTCGACCCACACCTGCGGGACCAGGGCGGCCACACCTGGCAGGACGTCGTCAGGCTCGAGGACGTTGCAGGCCGCGTCGACGGCGTCCCGGAGCCGACGACCGTCGCGGGCCGCCTCGATGACGGTGTCAGCGATGATTGCGGTGGCTTCGGGGGCATTGAGCTGCAGGCCTCTGGCCTTCCTGGAGCGGGCGAGCTCGGCGGCGGTGAAGAGCAGGAGGCGATCCCGCTCGGTTGGGGTCAGGCGCATACCCCCGATCCAACACCTTTGAGGTAACTTTCACAGGCCATGGGTGTCGCAATCGGCGCCGAGGGCGTCTTTGGGGCGGTAGCTCAGTCGGTCAGAGCAGCGGACTCATAATCCGTCGGTCGTGGGTTCGAGCCCCACCCGCCCCACCCTTCCGTGTATCACTTCGCCTGAGTGGTGACATTTCACCTTCGGTTGATGCCGGACAGTGTTCCGGTTGATGGGTGACAGTCCTGGGATGAGGGAGTTGAGCTTGTTGGAGCAGCGGTATGAAGCGGTTCGGGCGGTGCTTGCTCAGGGAAAATCCCTGACCGATGCACCGGCCCGTTTTGGGGTTGCCTGGAACACAATTCATGACTGGTTGCGGCGGCAGTGCCGGTACTGAAGTGCGGGCCCGATCGTGTCCGAGCCACATCTGGACTCGGCTACCAGTCCCCGATCCAGTTTGAGCTAGCCTAGGAGCAGCCGCCCATCCCAGCCTGACGTTCAAAGCCAACCAGATAACCGAGCGGTGGGGCAGGTAACGCCGTCGCCTGAACCTGCAGCAGACCTGACCCTATTGATGCCAGCGCCCTGGGTCCGTGGTGACGTACCAGCCTGTGTACGGCATCCTTGAATGGATGCGGTTCGTCGAGTTAGGGGAAATCTCTGTGCGCCGAGCGTGGGCTATAGCTGGGACGACTGTTGTCGCACTTTCATCGTGGGTGATCGCGGCTCCGCCCGTGGCGCTGGCTGTCGGCTACACCTGTGACGGCCAAC
Organism: Candidatus Nanopelagicales bacterium; assembly: GCA_038316135.1. Classification (GTDB taxonomy): domain Bacteria; phylum Actinomycetota; class Actinomycetes; order JAHEKZ01; family JAHEKZ01; genus JAHEKZ01. The sequence continues at coordinate 9,080 of JBBQAL010000031.1, forward strand.
CAGCGACGATCGTCGGGACGGCGGAAGTGGACTCTCTGGTGGGGACGCCGGGAGCTGATGTGATCGTTGGGCTCGGTGGAAAGGACACGATCGCTGGTCTCGGTGGCGATGATCGGTTGTGTGGTGGTCGTGGCGTGGACATCATCGATGCCGGGGGTGGCGACGACACGGTTTACGGCGGCGCTGACGGCTTTGCCGTGTTCATCGAGGGTGACTTCATCGAGGGCGGTCCAGGCGACGATCAGCTTCATGGCGGTCTTGATCCCGCCGAGAGCGGTGGCCAGCAGAAGAACGAAGACATTCTCATCTACGAGGATGCACCCCGCGGAATACGAATCAATCTTGACGAGCCCGCAGTCACCGGCCAGGGCCATGACACCATTGACGGGTTCTTCTCGGTCATTGGCAGCGAACACGATGATGTCATTACCGCTGGCGCCGAGACCGACGTCGTCAAAGCCCTTGGTGGCGATGACACGATCACCGTCGACTCCCAGGAGGGCGAAGTCTTCGGTGGCGACGGGAACGATGTCATGCGCGGCTGCTATTACGCCTACGGCAACCATGGTGACGACGACATCAGATTTGCCCTGGAGCAGGCCAGCGGCGGCAACGGCGATGACGTCATGGTCGGCACCAAACACCGCGACATCATGCGGGGTGGGACGGGTCGGGATGTGATCCGCGGCCGGCAGGGCAGGGATTTCCTTGACGGCCAAGAGGGAAGTGACCGGATCCTCGGCGGTGGGCGTGACGACCTGGTGTTGGGTGGTCCGCAGGCGGATTGGCTGGCCGGTGGACGAGGTGATGACCAGCTTGAAGCTGGAGACATCAATGGCCGACACCAGGGCAAACATGCACCAGTCGCCGATGACCGGCTGCGTGGCGGACCGGGTGTCGACACCGTAGCGTTTCCGGACGTCCATCGTCGCGGAGGCGTGCGTGTCGATCTCGCGCAGGGTCTGGCGACCCATGTTGGCCGTGACCGGCTCATCGGTATTGAGAACGTATGGGGCACTCGGTGGGGTGACCAGATATTCGGTGACAGTCGCCGGAACGTCTTATCCGGGAACGGCGGCGATGACCACCTGGTCGGGAGAGGTCGCATCGACAAGGCAGATGGAGCCGAAGGCACCGACCGGTGCGACGCGGAGGTCGAGTTGTCCTGCGAACAATGAGGAGGTTTACCTCTGTGGCTGAGGCGGTGCGTGAGGGACGATGCGGTCAGTACCGACCGTAGACCTTCACTTTGGTGCCGAGTGGCGACTCCTTGAAGATCTGGCGTATCGCCGGCCGCACCACGCGAACACAGCCGTGGCTAGCGGGGGAGGGCTCGACGAGGTCATTGCTGACTGAGCCGTGCAGGGCAATTCCCGGCCTGTCAGGAAGGAAGAACATCGGGTCGAGCATGAATGCGCCTGGGTACAGAGTGCTCTCGACCCATCCCTTGACCTTGCGGAAAATGTGGCCGGTGCCGTTTGGAGTTTCGTGGGCGGCTGAGCCTGTGGAGACCCAGACGATACGGCGGAAGTTGTGGTGTTTGACCTGGAACAAGATCTGGCAGGTCTTGTTCACGTAGATCCCGTTGGTGCGATGAGGGGCGGGAAGCTTGGAGTGATGCATGACAGAGCGCACCAGGCTCTTGGTCAAGCCGCCGCGGTCAGGCGAACGGCCGGTCATGTCCCGCCACGCGCAGAAGGCCTGTTGGGTCCGCACATCTACCTTGCCGTCGACGTCTCCCACCGGGACACCTAGTGAATGGAGCCGACGTTCGACGAAGTACGCAGTGTTTCCCACCGCCACGGAGAAGCGTTTTGAGTGTCCCTGGGCAACTCGGCAGTGGCCAGCGCGGCACATCGCTGACGGTTTGAGGACCCGCATCGTGTGCTTGCCGAACTTGCTGAACGAGGTCGACAAGCGGTAGCGGGCTCGGTTCACTGCGGTGCCGGAACCGCTGCGCACCTGTCGGATCTGGGAGATGTCGCGCGTTATCCAGCCTGAACTAGTGCGCTGTTGCAGCCGGACTCCACCTAGATGCGACGCGGGAAACCCTGGGGTGAGGGTGCCCCTGACGATGTAGCGCTTGTCTGTCGAGGCCACCACCTTGGCGTGCGGGCGCAGCACGTGGAAGCGGGTGTCAGGATTGCCCAGGACAGCACGGTCGAAGGCGGCGCCGCTGACTTTGGGGGAGAGCAGGATCACTCGCGCAGGGTCTTGACCGGCTACGGCCCAGGGCCATGGCGAGGTGAACTCACCACGGCGGTCTGTGCTGTCGACCCGCTGACCGACTTCTCCGATGTGTCGCAGCAGGCGAACGCCCATTCCACTGACTGGGTCTCGACTGTCGGAGAAGACCACGCGACCGTGGGCTACAGCCCCCCTCACGTCTCCCGCGTGCAGGCGCCGTGGGCTCTGGGTGATCCGCGTGAGCATTGGCCAATCCGAGCCGTTGACGATGACTGTCGTCGAAAGGGCACGGTTGACGCAGGAGGCCTTCGCCGTGCACACCCGGACTCTCGGATGATGGTTGCCATCCATGAAGGAAGCAAGGGTGACGGTTGCTTCCCAGGTACCGTCGTTGCGGTCCCCGCTGACCAGGGTTGACTGGACGCCTGTGAATGAAGTGCCGCCCGCGCGGTCCATCACCTTGGGGCGGAGTGCCTGGCCATCGCTGCTCGTGACCTTGAAGCTCAGGGTGATTGTGTCGATCTGCCGTCTTGTCAGTGCAAAGGCGGCAGGGGCCGGCGTCAGGTCGGTGACGGTCACCGTGCCAGTGACTGCTTCCGGAGCGGTTGCGGCGATTGCACTGGAAGTTGTCAAACTCAAACCAGCCACGATGGCCAAACTTGTCACCAAGGTGAGTGATCGACGATTCGAATCAAAAAGGGTCACGAGACCACCCTACGGCTGACAGAGAACGGTGCCGAGGGGCCTTTAGCCTGGCTAGCGATGGTAGTTGTACTTGTATGGCACAACTTTCCAGTACTTGCGGCTCAAGGGAATGCGGCAGAGCGCCGTAGAACTCATGTTCCAGAGCTGGCCCCGTCCGTGAGTCCGGGTGTTCTCCAACTTCAGACTCGTGGTTCCGCCGCTGTCGCCCAGGTACACCCCGTATCGCTGCATGGCTCGCGCGATCACCCGAGCTTGCCGATTCTTGATGCGATGCAGGTTGACCGACGGTTTGAGCCTCAGTCGGGTTCCCTGTGCAGGGGCGTTCTGGTTCCGGGTGTCGCCATCGCTATGAACTATCGGCAACACCGACTTCGTGGATAGTTCCGGCCCCGAAGATATCTTCAAGACGTGGCGTATGGCGCCGGCTCTGACCTCGGCGTACCTGACCGCAGAGGTTGCGCCGTTGTTGCCCCGCATGGTGCCCCTGTTGCGCCGGTCGTTGCTCGCCCGAAAGTCGCCGTCCAAGCCATTCGAGTTCAGGTAGGCAACTTGGGCTCCGCCCGCAGACCAGGACTTGCGTTGTTTGTTGAAGGCCGCATGCCACAGCGACACAACGTACCCGCGCTTGACGTCGTAGACAGTCATGGCCTTGTCGCTTGTCTTCGCTGGCCGCGCTCCCCGCGGAATGCGCATTGAGTCGAGCTCTGGCGGGAGGTCGTAACTTGTCGAATGGACCCTGTACCGGGGGCTTCCTTTCTTGGCCCAATAGATGGGCTGACCCCAGGAGTTGCTCTCGGTTCCTGCTAGGCGGATGCACCCCTTACCGGCTTCGGGGGCTGAACTCATGTACCTCAGGATCCCGCCGTTGTTGCGGTGCTTGGGCGCGTTACGGGGGATCGGCGTGTTCCAGTAGGAGTTGTCACCAAACGCGCGATGCGCCTTGTACCGCTCGACGGTGGACTGCTGCGTCGATGACAGTGACGGACCTGACTGCCCGATCACGGCCGATACCACGACAAGACATAGGCCAGCCGTGAATCCAACTCGTCTGCCTGCAAACACCGAGAATCACCTCTCGTAGGTCATCCAACAGGGATTTAGTCGCCTGGACATGTTGGGCACGAATCTCGCGGGCCTGAATGGCCCCGACCGAAGGGAGGCCCCCGCACCTAGCTGCGGCAGTCGCTGAGCGATCGACGAACAACTGATCACGGAAGGGTAACGGAAGTACGCTGCGGCACCAAATGGTCGGAGTGTCGCGGGTGCGGTTCGACGGTCACCGGGAAGAGGAGGCGAAGCGTCTTGCCTCGGCTACGGGCGTTGGGGGAAGGTAGGCCAACGCGCTCTTAGGAGCCCTTAGGAGAGGTGCCATGGCTGAGTCCAAACTCGAGGCTGTCTACGGAGCCAAGAGTCCTCGAGAGTTGGCGTCGGCGTACGACGAGTGGGCCACGTCGTACGACTCAGACATGGGTGAGGTTGGCTACCGTCACCCAGCCGTAGGGCTCGCCCTCTTGACTCGTCACCTTCCCGCAGGCTCGGAGCCGATCTTGGACGCCGGCGCCGGCACCGGGCTGCTCGGCGAGCTCCTCGGTACGGTCGGCTACCCCGTAGTCGACGCCCTCGACGCGTCCCCCGGCATGCTCGAGATTGCTCGCTCCAAGAACGCCTATCGGGAGTTTCACCACGCTTTCCTCGGTGAACGGCTGGCGTTCGAAGATGGCACGTACGCGGCTGTTGTCAGCACCGGCGTCTTTACCACCGGGCACGTGGGGGTGGAGGGTTTACCAGAACTCTTTCGAGTCGTACGTCCCGGCGGTGTCATCGTTCTTTCGGTGAAGATGACTGTGTGGGATTCCGGGTTCGCCGACTACTTGGTTCAGGCCGAGGCTGACGCCCGGGTTCGTACGCTTGAAGTGACGCCGAGTTACGCCTCGATGCCCGCCGGGGCCGTCACGTCTCCATGCGTCGGAGTCGTCCTCCGACGATGAGCGACTCGCGGAGTCAGTAGCCAGAGACCTGGAGGGCCAGCGAGGCACCCAGCTCCTCGCAGGAGGTGAGCCCTTCCCTGGTGGGTGCCCCCACCAACGAGACGTCGGCGACAACCTGCTTCCAACTCATTCCTCCGGCAATCTTGTGAATCCCTCGAATGGCACCCGAGGTGTCGTCGTTGCCATGCACATACAAGCCGTAGGGAAGGCCCACCGTGACCTCCAGGCACGGGTAGTAGATCTGGTCGAGAAAGTGTTTGAGGGCGCCGGACATATAGCCGATGTTGGCCGGCGTCCCGAGGATCACGCCATCCGCCGCCAGGACGTCCGATGGTCCTGCTGACAGTGCCGCCCTGACTTCGACGGTGACGCCAGATACTTCCGGATGTCTGGTTCCGCGCAGGACTGCGTCCAGCATCTCCTGGACGGCTGGCGAGGGGGTGTGCTGCACCACCAGCAGAGTTGGCATGGGCTCATGATGCCCGACCCGCATGCTGCCAGCCGAACCTCGCCGTCGGCACCTCCGGCTTTGAACGGTTCCCTGTGCCGTCCCAAGGGCGATCGGATAGCGTCAGGCCATGGCTCGGCGTCTCGGCCGAGCATCTGGCTGAGCATCTGCCAAGGCATCTGGCTGAGGAGCACCTATGACTGTCGAGTACAAGGTCGTCAATCCCGCCACCGGGACGATCGAGAAGAAGTTTCCGACGGCGTCCGATGCCGAGATCAGTTCGGCGATCGCGCGAGCCGACGGGGTCTTCCGCACCTGGAGCGCCACTCCGCTCGCTGAGCGTGCCGCCGTGATCCACCGGGTGGCCGACCTCCACGCCGAACGGGCCAGCGAGCTGGCCGCCTTGATCACCCGCGAGATGGGGAAGACGACGGCAGAGGCGATCGATGAGGTCGAGTACTCGGCCGACATCTACCGCTACTACGCCGACCAGGCCGCCACCCTGCTCGCCGACGAGCCGCTGCAGGCGTCATCCGGTGGTAACGCGTTCATCCGCAAGGCGCCGATCGGCGCGCTGCTCGGGATCATGCCTTGGAACTACCCCTACTACCAGGTGGCTCGCTTCGCCGGACCGAACCTGCTGGTCGGCAACACCATCCTCCTCAAGCACGCGCCACAGTGCCCCGAGTCTGCACTCGCGATGGAAGCCATCTTCCACGAGGCTGGCGTACCCGCCGACGCGTACATCAACCTGTTCGCCACCAACGAGCAGGCGGCCGACGTGATCGCCGACACCCGGGTTCGCGGCGTCTCTGTCACCGGTAGCGAACGCGCCGGTACGGCGGTCGCCTCGCTGGCCGGTCAGCACCTCAAGAAGGTTGTCCTCGAGCTGGGTGGGTCCGACGCATTCATTGTTCTCGACACCGATGACCTGCCTCAGGTGGCCAAGGACGCCGTAGCTGCTCGCATGGAGAACACCGGACAGGCCTGCAACGCCGCGAAGCGTTTCATCGTTGCCGAGCCGCTCTACACCGAGTTCGTCGACCTCTTCGCGGCTGAGATGGCCAAACTGACGATCGGTGATCCGACTGACCCTTCGGTTTCTTACGGCCCGCTCTCGTCAGAAGCTGCGGCCGTCGGGCTCATGACGCAGGTCCAGGACGCCATCGATAAGGGCGCAACGGTGCACACTGGTGGAAGCCGGATCGAGGGGCCCGGAGCTTTCATCCAGCCCACGGTATTGACCGATGTGACGCCGCAGATGCGTGCCTTCCGCGAAGAGCTCTTCGGGCCGGTGGCCGTGATCTACAAGGTGAACGACGCCGAAGAGGCGCTGGCGCTCGCCAACGACTCTCCGTTCGGTCTCGGTGGTGCCGTCTACCACTCTGACCCAGACATCGCTCTGGACATCGCCAACCGCCTCGACACCGGCATGGTGTGGATCAACGAGCCAGAGGGTGGGGGACCTGAGCTGCCATTCGGTGGCACGAAGCGATCTGGCGTCGGTCGTGAACTTGGCCCGTACGGCATTGACGAGTTTGTCAACCGCAAGTTGATCCACGTTCCGGCCGGGAAGTGACGTCGGAGGCGCCACGGTGATGGTTGGCGCGCGGTAGTTTCTTGCCCCATGGAAGAAGTGCGGCTGGCGCCGCGGTCACCTGAGGCATTGGCCAGCATTATCGGGCCCGAGCGGCTAGAGCGGTTAGTGACTCGCGATGCGGCGGCCATGAGATCGGCGCTGCGAGGTCACAGCGTGATCAACATCAACTCAACGCCGGCAGGTGGGGGCGTTGCCGAGATGTTGCAGGTGCTACTGCCGCTGACCCGCGGTGCCGACATCGATGCGCGGTGGTTGGTGATCGAGGGCGACTCGGAGTTCTTCGCCATCACCAAGCGCCTCCACAACCACCTCCACGGTCAACCCGGCGACGGGAAGGTGCTTGGCGATGCTGAGGCCACGCACTACGAGAGCGTGATGCGACGAAACACCGATGAGCTGTCGGCCTTCGTCACCGAGGGCGACATCGTCATACTTCACGACCCACAAACGGCTGGCATGGCACGGTTTCTCGCCGAGTTGGGTATTCCCGTCGTCTGGCGCTGTCACGTCGGAATCGACGGAAGCAACGAGTGGACCGAGAACGCATGGGGCTTCCTGCGCGAATACCTCGAGCCTTACATCGATGCCTACGTCTTCACTCGCTCCCAGTACGCGCCCGACTGGGTGCCGAAAGACAGACTCCATGTCATTCGGCCCAGCATCGACCCGTTGTCGCCCAAGAACCACGACATGAGCGCCGAGGACGCTCGTGCCGTCTTGTCGTATGTCGGCATCGTCGATGGCCCGTCCGCTGGTCCTGTTCCGTTCCTCAGGGCAGATGGCACGCCTGGTCGCGTCGAGCGCTTCGCCGATATCATCCAGACCGGTCCACCGCCCCCGGCGGATGCTCCACTTGTCGTTCAGGTAAGTCGGTGGGACCCGTTGAAAGATATGGCTGGTGTCATGCACGGGTTCGTCGAGCACGTGCTCGACGGCACCGAGGCGCACCTGGTTCTTGCGGGCCCGGTGGTCACTGCCGTCGCGGACGATCCAGAGGCCGCCGTTGTGCTGAACGACACGTGGCAACAATGGCGCGCACTGCGGCACCATCAACGCAGCAGAGTCCAACTGGTGTGCCTACCGATGTCAGATGTTCAGGAGAATGCCGTCATCGTGAACGCACTCCAACGTCATGCCGCCGTGGTTTCGCAGAAGAGCCTTGCCGAAGGGTTCGGACTCACCGTCACTGAAGCGATGTACAAGGGGACGCCGGTCGTGGCGTCCGCAGTAGGCGGCATCGGTGACCAGATCGTCGACGGCGAGAGTGGTCTCTTGGTCCAAGACCCGCGCAATCTCATGGAGTACGGAGCCACTGTGAACCGGATCCTGGAAGATCCAGCGCTCGCCGCACTCCTTGGTGAGGGCGGGCGCCGTCGGGCGATCGAGGCATTCCTCCCGGACACGTCACTCGGGCAGTGGGAGGAACTGCTTGTCGCCGTCATGACGCCAGGCGCCTAGGCCATGGATGGCGTCGACGTCGTCGTTGTCGGCGCGGGTTTCTCCGGTCTCGCCGCAGCCCGCGACGTAGCCGCAGGGGGTGCGAGTGTCATTGTGCTCGAGGCAGCCGGCCGGGTGGGGGGACGGACCGACACGCTGCGCGACGGCGACCGATGGATCGAGCTTGGCGGCCAGTGGTCCGGACCTGGCCAAGACCGCCTGCTTGCTCTTGCGGCTCAGTTGGGTGTCGAGACGTTCGAGACGCCGATTGTGGGGATCAATCTCATGGTCGCGGACGGCGCGGTGATCCCCGAATCCGAGGCTCCCGCCATGAACGCCGCCTTGGCGGTCGTCCAGCAACTGGACGCGTTGGCCGCAACGGTTCCGCCCGCCGAGCCTTGGCGCGCACAGGAGGCGACGCAGTGGGATGCGATGCCGTTTGCTTCGTGGCTCGACGAACAGGTGGGTGATCCGCTCGCTCGCGGCAGGATTCGGCAGCATCTGGAGGGCCTGATGACGGTGACTGCTGACGAGATGTCGCTGTTGACCGTCTTGCACGGTGCCATTACCAGCGGAACGCTCTCGGCGGCTATGGGAGTCGAAGGAGGAGCGCAGGAGCTGCGATTCGTCGGAGGATTGCACCAGCTGGCCGAGCTGTTGGCCAATGGGCTCGGTGACGCCGTGCGGCTGGACTGTCCGGTGACACAGATCGAACTGCGACCGACGGGCGCGGTCACCAGCACTGAACACGGCAGTTTCGAGGCTCGCCACGTCATCGTGGCCATTCCGCCGTCGGCACTTGGGGCGATCGAGTTCACCCCGGGGCTCCCCGATTCGCACACTTCGCTTGGGACGTTCATGCCGATGGGGTCGGTGATCAAGCTGCACGCAGTGTTTGAACGTCCGTTCTGGCGCGACGCAGGATTCTCCGGGCTGGTGACTGATGACAGCGGACCGTTCTCGTTCATGGTCGACAACAGCGCACCCGACAGCCAAGAGGGGATGCTGACGACTTTCCTGTCGGCCCGACACGCGCGCCAGTGGTGTGACGCTCGGCTCGGAGCAACCGCGTCGGCCGAACGTCGTCAGGCGCTCATCGCACATGTGCAACGGGTCTTCGGCGCCGGGACCCCGGCGCCGGTCGCTTACGTGGACCGTGACTGGACTGCCCAACCTTGGATCGGTGGCGGATACTCCGGCGTCATGCGACCGGGGGGATGGGTTGCACACGGACCGTCGATCCGGCAGCCCGTCGGACGACTGCATTGGGCGTCGTCGGAACGCGCGGCGAACTGGACCGGCTACGTCGAGGGAGCCCTGGAGTCCGGGGAACGGGCGGCCCGTGAGGTACTAGAGCTCCTCGACTGAGCCGCAGCAAGGCAGGACCTTGGCCCCCAAGGTTTGCCGGCGCCCTCTCTTACGCTGGAGACGTGAAGCGTTGGTCAGGACACCTGGAACAGGTGACCTTCGGGCTCACGGCCCTACTGCTGGCTGTTGGTGCGGTGGCCTGGCTGGCTGGTTCCGATCCGGCCGCGGAGGCGATCTGGTGGGTTGCCACCCTCTTCGGCCTGGTGCTGTCGACGATCTGGCTGGTGCAGGAGCTCCGGCAAGGACAGTTCGGCGTCGACATCGTCGCCTGGTTGGCGTTGCTCGGGACTCTTCTCGTCAATGAGCCACTTGCCGGTGCCATCATCACCCTGATGCTGACGACTGGCCGCGTCCTTGAAGCCAGAGCCCAGGCGCGCGCACAGCGAGAGTTGACTCTTCTCGTCGCTCGAGCGCCACGAACCGCGCGTCGAATGGCCGACGCTGAGATTACCGTCGTGCCCATCGGCGAGGTACTCCGCGGCGACCGGCTGCTGGTGGCTTCCGGTGAGGTGGTGCCCGTTGACGGCAGGCTCCTGACCCATGGAACGTTCGATGAGTCTTCGCTGACCGGCGAGCCGGATCCCGTCGAGCGCGAGACCGGCGAGGAGATCCGCTCCGGAGTGATCAGCGCTGGATCGTCGGTCGAGATGATCGCAACTACGCTCGCAGCCGAGTCGACGTACAGCCAGATTGTTCGCTTGGTAGAAGAGGCGCAGGCGTCATCGGCGCCGTTCGTTCGGACAGCAGACCGGTTTGCCGCGTTCTTCGTTCCCTTCACTTTGCTGCTCTCAGGTGCTGCCTGGTGGGCATCGGGAGACCCGGTGCGGGCAGTGGCGGTGTTGGTAGTGGCCACCCCCTGTCCGCTGCTGCTCGCCGCTCCGATCGCGATCATGTCGGGTCTGTCCCAGGCCGCCCGGGCGGGTGCTGTGGTCAAAGGTGGCGGAGCCCTCGAGCGGCTCGCGGAAGGGCAAGTGCTGCTATTCGACAAGACCGGCACTCTGACTCTGGGCCGTCCGGTCGTCACCACCATGGTTACCGACGACGCCGATCCGCACCGCAGTCTTCAACTTGCTGCGAGCCTCGACCAGGTGTCGCCGCACGTTCTGGCCGGAGCTATCGTCGCGCATGCAGGGCACCTCGGGCTCAGCCTGCTACCGCCGAGCGATGTGCATGAGGAACACGGCTACGGACTCGAAGGCACGGTGGACGGACACGCCGTGCGTGTTGGCCGTCTCGACTGGATTTGCCCCGATGAGGTGCCGACATGGCTCCGGCGGGCTGCGCGGCGAGCCAGCCTCGAAGGCGCACTCACGGTGTTCGTCGGTGTCGATGACGTTCCGGCGAGCGCCCTGCTGCTCTCCGACCCCCTGCGTCCGGACGCCCACCGCATGCTCCGAGAGTTGCGCGCGGCCGGGCTCGAGCGGGTGGTTCTGGTCACGGGCGACCGCGCTGACGCCGCGGAGTCGATTGGCCGGCTGGTCGGCGTTGATGCCGTACACGCCGAAACGGACCCGCGCGAAAAGGTCGATGTCGTACTTGACGAAGCACAGCGCGGATCAACCGTCATGGTCGGTGACGGCATCAATGATGCGCCGGCCCTTGCGGCAGCTTCGGTCGGCGTGGCGATGGCGGCCCATGGCAGCACGGCGTCCTCGGAGACAGCGGACGTGGTACTCACCGTTGACCGCATCGATCGGCTCGCCGACGTCATCGGGATTGCTCGACGTTCACGCCGCATCGCCATCCAGAGCGTGGTCGTCGGGATGGGCCTTTCAGGGGTGGCGATGTTGGTAGCCGCCGCTGGATATCTGCCGCCCGCCATCGGTGCCCTGTCACAGGAGCTCATCGACGTCCTGGCGATCGCCGTCGCCCTGACAGCCTTGCGTCCCCCGCCACGAGTGATCCCGCAGGTGAGCGACGCTGACGCCGAGATCGTCCGGCGACACCTGGCCGACCACCAGTTGGTGACGCAGACCGTTGAGCGGGTCCGTTCGCTTGCTGACCGGCTAGGCGGAGAAGGCGGCGATGTCGCTGACCTGCACTTCTTGTTAACGGAGCTGGAGGAGGATCTGATCCCCCACGAGCTGGCTGAGGAGGACGAGCTCTACCCACTGCTCTCGAAAGCGATGGGGGGCGACCAGCTATTGGCCGGGCTCAGTCGCACGCACTCCGAGATCGAGCACCAAGTACGAAAGTTCCGGAACATGGTCGACGCGATCGGTGCTGGCCCGCTGGAGAGCGAAGACCTCTTGGAACTTCGCCGCTTGCTCTATGGGCTCTACGGCGTGATGCGACTCCACAACGCCCAGGAGGAGGAGGAACTTTACAGCCTCCTTGGGTCAGTGGCGGCAGGCCCGGCTACTGGATAGGCCGTTGGTCCTTGGGTGACCGGACATGAGCCGGAAGAATGTGAGCATGAACAGGTCGGTACGCCTCACGCAGTCCCGGACCGGGCGCGCGGGCTTCGATGTCGTTCGGCAGGTGCGGTGGACCGCGCTGGCGCTCTTTCTGGTGCTGGTCATCGGCACGGTTGGGTTCATCATCTTGGGCCTGGCGCCTTTGGACGCCCTGTACTCCACCGTCTTCACCGTAACCACTGTGGGCTTTCAGGAGCCGTACGACCTCGATACCGCAGGCAAGATCTTCGTCATTCTGCTCATGCTCGGCGGGATCGGCACCGTGCTCTACTCGCTGACATTGCTGGTTGCTGTTTTCCTCGATGGGCACATCGGCACACTTTGGGAAGGACGTCGCATGCAACGCGACATCGATCGACTCAACGACCACGTCATCGTTTGTGGCTTCGGCCGGGTCGGGCGGGCCAGTTCGCGCGAGTTGGACCGAGCCGGGCGTCAAGTCGTTGTGATCGAGGTGGATGAGGAGCGGCTGAGCAACTGCCCCTACCCCTCGGTAGAAGGTGACAGCACTGATGACGAGGTGCTACTCCGGGCCGGTATCGATCGGGCTTACGGGCTCGTGGCGTCGCTGGAGAACGATGCTGACTCGCTCTTCGTCACGTTGAGTGCTCGTGCGCTCAACGAGAAGTTGTTGATCATCGCACGAGCCAGGACGGAGGAAGCGGTCCCGAAGTTCGAGCGTGCCGGAGCAGATCGGGTCGTCAACCCGCAACGGCTCGGTGGCGATCGGATTGCCGCGTTCGCGCAACAGCCGCACGTCGTTGACTTTCTGGACGTAGCGATGCACGACGCGAAGATCGAGTTCCGCCTTGAGGACTTCGAGGTTGCTGGAGGCTCGGTCCTAGCCGGGATGACGGTGCGCGAAGCCCGCCAACACGAGGGCGGTGGCGCGATGCTGCTCGCCCTGCGTGAGGCAGAAGGACAGTTCGTGACCAACCCACCGCAAGAACGGGTGATTAGGCCGGGGGACGCGGTGATTGCGATCGGCACCGACGCCCAGCTGCGGATCTTGCGTCACGCTGGTCAGCAGAAAGGGCCGCAGTTCCCGCCTTCGGTGTCGACCAGTCCGTAGGGGGGTACCTCGACCCAGCGCTGGCCAGGCTTGCCGTGGATCTTCACCATGCGCAGCGCTTCGTTGTTGGTCGACGAACCCTCGAGCAGGACGTTGTCCGGGTTGGCGAGCACTCGGATGTAGTACGTGCCGTTGGGCAAGTCGGTGATCTCGAATGACTGACCCGGTCGGTACTGGGCGTAGGTGTCCCCCCAACCGGTGGCCAGGACCTCGCGGATCCAGAGCGCGCCCTCATCACCGCACGCTGAGCTGAGGTCGGTGAACCAGGGACGCCATTCAGCACCTGTGACTGTGAGGTCGATGGCGTCGGTCGGCGCTAGGCAGAAGGCTTCCTTGCCGCTGTCGACAACCTTGACCATGCTCGAGTCCAGCAAGGAGTAAGCAGCGAAGTCCTTGAAGTGCCAGTGCTGATGTCCGTTTCGGCTGTCGTAGGCGAGGGTGCCCGCCGGCAGTTTGTTGACCGGCTCGCCGTTCTCATAGAAATACTGGAAGGCATCCATGGTCGGCGATGCGGGATCACGGAACCCTTCGACAACCAGTGGCCCCGGTCCTGCGTTCCAGGCCGTCGCGCCGAAGTCCAAGTACGCTCGGCCGGACTTCGGCCGGTTTTCCACCCGGATGCCCCAGGCGGGGAGCGCCTCGATGTCAGGGAGCGCCGAGTCAGGGGGAGTGCCAATCGGCGCCGATGCCCGTTCGGTCGGTGATCCCGACTTCATCGTGGCGTCGTTAGCTTTGCGGACGGTAACGGGCCCCGCGCTTCCTTTGACGACACTCACCGGGACTGTCACTGCGGCATCATCTGGGGCCACGCCGAAAGCGGTCCGGTAGGGCTCGGCAATCGAGACGGTGAGTTGGTAGGTACCCGGATCGACCCTCAGATGCTGTCCGAGCGCAGGACGAACCTGCGTTGACCAACCCTGGTCGATTCCCAGAACCATTCCGCGGCTGAACGGCGAGGTCCAGCAGAAGAAGGGGAAGGTCGGCGTCGTTGGTCCGCTGTCGTCAACGCGCTGGCCTTGCCAGTCGTTGGGGCAGAAGGCACGGCTGGCGTCCTTGATCGGTGTGCCGTTCCGCTTCGTGAACTCAGACGTCAAGAAGGCCGGAAGGCGACCGGACGCATCTGACTCTGGCAAGCCCGGCAAGGGGAGAGTGTTGGTGATGTTGCCGCCTGAGTCGCGCACCACCTGGCTCAGGGTCACCGGGTCGTCGTAGCTGGCCCGCTGGCGCCAAAGCTCGAACGATCCCCCGGTCGCTGCTACGTAGAGCGAGAAGTGCATCTCGTACCGTCCGTTGCGGTACAGGTGGACGACCGCGGTGTCAGAGCCGGAGATCAGCCGCACACTGGGGGGAGGGGCGATCGTCGCGTTGGCCTGCGTGGCCATGGTCGGGAGCAGGACTGCGGACAGCACGACTGCCAATGTGCGGATGCGACGCTGACGACCCACCATGAGTTCCCCGTTTCCAAGATCAGTTCAAGAAGTGAGGCATGTTTACCAGCCATGGACGGGCTTTGGGCTGAGGTTGTCGCTTCTGGGGATAGGTGTTTCCAGACTGGCTGGCACGCCCTCCGGCTCGATCACCCATGGTGGACCTGCATTAGGGCTCAAGCAATCCCCCAGAACGTGCCGATAGAAGTGGTGTGACACCGAACTGCCCCGACCCGATCATCCGGGCCACGTTGACCGCCGTCCATCGGCGCGACCACGCGCACGGCGCCGAGCCCTGCCATCCGCACGAGGTCGAGGTTGTTCACCTTGGGCACCTGGCGATGGCTGTCTGCCATGACTGCAGCTACGAGTTCGGATTTGATGACACCCACTCATGCGAGCGGATCGCCTCCGAGCACAGGATGGCAACGACCTAGATCCACGGTACGGAACGTCGGCGAGTTCTCGGTTGTGAGGTCGTGACCCCACCGCAGAATGGGGGCATGAGCAAAGCGCTGCGGGTTATGGTCACTGCTGGTGGCGGCGGGATAGGCGCCGTCATCGCGCGTTCTTTCGCCTCAGACGGCGCCCGAGTCCATACCTGTGACATCTCGTCGGACGCGTTGGCTGCCCTCAGTGCCCGTGCGCCCTCCGTCGTCGGAAGTGTGGTCGACCTCTCAGATGCCGATGCCATCGCTTCATGGTGTCGTGCCGCCCTTCTCGACCTCGGTGGTGTCGACGTCCTGGTCAACAATGCCGGGATCGCAGGGCCAACGGCCGATCTTGAGGACATCTCTGTCGAGGACTGGCAACAGTGCATGGCCATCGACCTCGACAGCCACTTCTTGACCTGCCGGGCGGTGGTTCCGGTGATGAAGGAACAGCGGTCCGGATCCATCATCAACATGTCTTCAACGGCCGGCCAACTGGGCTATGGGCGGCGAACTCCCTATGCCGCAGCCAAATGGGCCGTGATCGGTCTCACCAAGTCGTTAGCCATCGAAGTTGGGCGGTACGGCGTCCGGGTGAACGCCATCTGCCCTGGCTCGGTGCGCGGTGCCCGCATGGACCGCGTCATCGAGGCCGAGGCCGAAGCGCGCGGCGTCCAGCCGTCTGTCGTGGAAGCCGAGTACACCGCGTCGCAGTCCATCGCCCGCTTCGTCGACCCGCAGGAGATCGCCGACATGGCGGTGTTCCTTGGCTCCCCGCAGTCGCAGATGGTCAGTGGACAGGCCATCGCGGTCGATGGCCATACCGAGACCTACCACCTCTGAGGGCGCGCGAAACGCACTCGGCGGGTCAGCGACCGGTCCACTCGGGTGAGCGCTTCTCGGCGAAGGCACGCGGCCCCTCGAGAGCGTCATCAGAGGCGATCATCGCCCGATAGGCGGGGAGGTCACCGTTCCGCAACAGGCGGAAGCCCTCGTCGACCCGCATCCCCTCGGTCTCGCGGGTGACTTCCAGGACAGCCGCAACAGCGAGCGGGGCGGACTCCTCGATCGCGGCCGCGAGCTCGAGCGCCATGGTCAACAGGTCGGCCGACGGCACGACTCGATTGACCAATCCCCAGCGAAGCGCCTCCACTGCAGTGATGCGGCGCCCGGTGAGGAGCCACTCCATGGCGATCGCCTGCGGGACCCGCGCCGGGATACGCAACAACCCGCCCGAGTCGGCGACGATCCCGAGCTTGACCTCGGGGAGGGCGAACTCGGCGTGGTCGGCTGCGACGATGAGATCAGCCGAGAGCGCGAGCTCGAAGCCACCACCCATCGCCAAGCCATTGACGGCGGCGATCACGGGCTTGCCGATATCAAAGAACTCAGTGAGGCCGGCAAAGCCACCCGGGCTGTGCTCGGCATCGACGGCCTCGCCCCCGGCTGCTGCCTTGAGGTCCCAGCCGGCGCTGAAGAACCGTTCGCCGGCCCCGGTGAGCACCGCGGTGCGAAGCGCTGGGTTGTCGCGCAGCTCGGCAAAGGCCGCGTACAGGTCCATGCTCGTGGCGACGTTGATCGCGTTCGCCTTCGGGACATCGAGCGTGACGAGCAGGGTCGATCCGCGAACCTCGGTGTGGACAGTCATCGTGTCTCTCCTTCCAAGGGACGCAACAACGCTCGCGAGATGATGTGCCGCTGGATCTCGCTGGTGCCGTCCCAGATGCGCTCAACGCGAGCGTCGCGCCACCAGCGCTCGATCTTGTACTCGCGGACCAAGCCCATGCCGCCGAAGACCTGAACGGCTCGGTCGGTCACGCGTCCCAGCGTCTCGGTGGCCATCAGCTTGGCCATGGCGACATCGGTGTCGGTCACCGTGCCGTCGTCGACGCGCGAAGCCGCCTGCAAGGTGAGCAGCTGCGCCGCCTCGATCTCGAGGGCAGAGTCGGCGAGTTGGAAGCTGAGCCCCTGGAAGCGCCCGATCGGTTGACCGAACTGTTCCCGGCTGACTGACCACGACAGGGCCTCTTGCAGAACGCGCTGCGCCCGGCCGACCGAGTTCGCGGCGACGGCGAGCCGGGTGGCACCGAGCCACTGGCCCATCAGGTCGAAGCCTCGCCCCTCTTCACCGAGCAGTGCGTCCGCCGGCATACGGACATTGTCGAAGTGAAGCTCGCAGTGGTGGTAGCCACGGTGCGAGACGCTGGGGGAACCTTTGGTGATGGTGAGCCCCGGCAAGTCGGAGTCGACGACGAAGGACGAGATCAGCTTGCGCGGCCCACGCGAAGACTGCTCCTCGCCGGTGGCGGCAAAGAGAATGATGAAGTCGGAGATGTCCGCGTGGCTGATGAAGTGCTTGGTGCCGTTGACCACCCAGTCATCACCGTCGCGACGCGCTACCGTCGTCATGCCGCGAACATCTGAGCCTGCCCCAGGCTCGGTGATTGCCAGGCACTCTTGCTTTTCGCCGCGGACGGTGGGCAGCAGGTACTTGTCGATCTGGTCACCGGCACAGCCCATCAGGATACTACTGGGTCGTGCCACGAAGTGGTGCAGCGCGAAGGAAGTACGCCCCAACTCGCGCTCAACCAGCGCAAGCGAAACAGCATCCAGCCCAGCACCGCCGACATCCTCGGGCATGTTGGCTGCGTAGAGGCCAGCTGACAGTGCCTTGGTACGGATCGACTGTGCTAGCTCCGGGGTGACCTCGTCGAGCTGCTCGACCTCGTCCTCGTAAGGCATCAGTTCGCGCTCAACGAACTGGCGGACGGTGTCGACGATGGCACGCTGCTCGTCGGTCAGTGCGAAGTCCATCGCGTACTACTCCTTCAGTCGGTGGGCTTGTGGGGCGGAAGACCCATGACATGGCCAACGTAGTCGGGTACGGGCAGCGCGGCATGCGCTGACTCGATCGCTTTGAGACGGTCAAAGAGATGGTCAGGCAGCGGTGCGACCTTGCCCGCTGCCATGTCAACATGCAGCAGCATCTGCTCAGCCGTCGCAACCGGCTGACCACTCTCGGCATCGAGCACCTCGTGCACGATGTGAACACGTTTGCGGTCGACACCCAGCACCTGCAGCGTGAACGTGAGCTGGTCACCCTCGTCGCACTCACGCAGATGGTGCAAGTGGGTTTCGGCGGTGTAGAGCGAACCCCCCTTGGCGCGATAGTCCTCGTCGATACCGAAGTACCGGAAGAAGGAGTCGGCGTTGTCGCCAACGACGAGCAGATAGCTCGACTCGCTCATGTGCCCGTTGTAGTCGCACCAGGCGTGAGCGACTGTCGTATCGTGCAGGCGCAGAGGGGCGCCGATGGGCGCGTCGGCGTCCCAGCCGGTGTGTAGCTTGCCTTCGTTGGGAGTGGTGACTCGTGGCGGGGTATTTGCGTCGCTAGTCATGCCGTCCTTCCGTTGCCTGCACTGCTCGTGGCACGATCTGCGCGTGAGCAATGACACCGCAGTGAGCGCCCCATACACAACCTTCTCGTGTGGCGTCCCGCCATCGTCGATCGACTACAACGGGCACATGAATGATGCGGCGTATGCCCAAGTGCTGACCGACGCCAACGAGATGTTCCTTGATGCACTTGGGCTGAGCGCTGACTACCGGGAAAGCACCGGGGGCGCCATGTACACCGTCGAGATCACGCTGAAGTTCCTGCACGAGGTGAACGCGGACGACACGATCCGCGCCGAATCGTGGGTGACGTCGAGTGACTCCAAGCGGGTGCGCGTGGCCACAACTTTGTTGGTGGGCAAGACCCCG
>JBBQAL010000047.1:0-21561 GCA_038316135.1 Candidatus Nanopelagicales bacterium
CACATGTCATTGAACCGAACCTCTTCACTGCGTGGAACAACGAACACGATCCGACCGGCAGACTCAGCGAAGAGCGCGACAAAGGGATCGAGGCCATCGGGCAGAAAGATGCGCGCACCCTTGCCAGAACGCAGCGCCATCTCGGCGAGCGAGATGCCCAACCCACCGACGGACACATCGTGCGCAGCAGTGAGCAGGCCATCGCGCGATGCCGCGACGGCAATCTCGGCGATCAGCCGTTCATGGTCAAGATCAACCTTTGGAGGAAGACCACCGAGGTGGCCACGGAGGTGTGCCCACTCAGATCCGCCGAACTCATCTGCCGTCTCGCCCAGCAGCCAGATGGAGTCGCCGTCAGCGTCCCAGGCCATGGGGGTGCGTCGTGCGACGTCATCGATGACACCGAGGACGCCGATGACTGGCGTCGGCAAGATCGCCGAGTCACCAGTCTGGTTGTAGAAGCTCACATTCCCACCGGTGACGGGAACGCCAAGCTGCAAGCAGGCGTCGGCTAGCCCACGGGTCGTCTCCGCAAACTGCCACATGACGTCGGTGTCTTCCGGGGAGCCGAAGTTGAGGCAGTTGGTGACCGCCAGCGGCTTGGCGCCAGTCGTTGCGACATTGCGGTACGCCTCGGCCACGGCCAACTGCGCGCCGGCGTATGGATCGAGCTTCCCGTACCGTCCATTGCCATCGGTGCTGATGGCGACGCCGAGACCGTCGTCATTGATGCGCACGATGCCGGAGTCTTCCGGTTGTGCAAGTACGGTGTTGCCGAGCACGTAACGGTCGTACTGGTCAGTGACCCACGACTTCGACGCCAGGTTGGGACTGCCCAGAAGCGACAACAGAGTCTCGCGAAGCTCGTCACCAGACGCAGGACGCGACAACTTCGTCGGCGCGTCCGCCTGCAGTGCGTCCTGCCAGGTAGGACGCGCGAGCGGCCGCTCATAGACCGGCCCTTCATGCGCCACCGTCTTCGGCGGAACATCAACGATCTGGTCGCCATGCCACTCGATCGTGAGTCGACCCGAGTCGTTCACCTCACCGATGACAACCGCCTCGACGTCCCACCTACGGCACACAGCCATGAACGCGTCGAGTTTGTCTGGCGCCACGACGGCACACATCCGCTCTTGCGACTCGCTCATGAGGATCTCCTCAGGAGCCAACGTGGAGTCGCGCAGCGGGACGCGGTCGAGCCACACGTGCATGCCGCTGTCACCGTTGGATGCCATCTCTGAGGTTGCGCATGAGATGCCTGCACCGCCGAGATCTTGAATGCCGACGACCAGCTGCTGCTCGAAGAGCTCTTGGCACGCCTCGATCAGCACCTTCTCGGCAAACGGGTCGCCGACCTGCACGCTGGGGCGCTTACTGGGGCCCTCATCGTCGAAAGTCTCGGACGCCAGGACGCTGACCCCTCCGATGCCGTCGCCACCTGTCTTGGCGCCGAACAGGATCACGTGGTTACCGGCGCCGGTCGCCGCGGAGAGCTGAATGCGATCGTGCGGAAGGACACCGACGCACAACGCATTGACGAGCGGGTTCCCGATGTACGTGGGGTCGAAGACAACCTCGCCACCGATGTTTGGCAGACCCAGGCAGTTTCCGTAGCCACCGATGCCAGCAACGATCCCCGGCAGGACACGGTGTGTATCGGGTGCATCGGCTGGGCCAAAGCGCAAGGGATCCATCACAGCTACCGGGCGGGCTCCCATCGTCAAGATGTCACGCACGATTCCGCCGATACCAGTAGCTGCCCCTTGATATGGCTCGACGTAGGACGGGTGGTTGTGCGACTCGATCTTGAACGTCACGGCAAGGCCACCACCGACGTCAACGACGCCAGCGTTCTCGCCCATCCCGACAAGCAGAATATCCTTCGCCTCAGGTGGGATCTTCTCGCCGAACTGACGCAGGTGCACCTTGCTCGACTTGTATGAGCAGTGCTCGCTCCACATGACCGAGTACATCGCCAGCTCGCTGCTGGTGGGGCGTCGGCCCAAGTGCTTGCGGATTTGCTCGTACTCGTCGCTCTTCAGGCCAAGGTCTGCATAGGGCTGCTCAGCCTCTGGAGTGGTCTCGGCGTCCTTGACGGTGTCGACGTGCCGCGTCATGCGTCGACCAACTGGCTGATCACAGAGGAGAAGAACCCGAGCCCGTCCAGCGAAGGACCGGTCAGAGTCTCGACAGCGTGTTCAGGGTGGGGCATCAGACCGACGACGTTGCCCCGGTCGTTCGTGATTCCGGCGATGTCGCGGTAGGAACCGTTCGGGTTGTCGTGCAGGTAGCGGAAGACCACCCGACCCTCGCCCTCGAGCTCATCAAGCGTGCGTTGGTTGGCGACGAAGCCACCCTCGCCGTTCTTGAGGGGGATGAGGATCTCTTGGCCTTCGTCAAAATCAGACGTCCAGGAGGTGTTGGAACTTTCGACGCGCAGCCGTTGATCGCGGCAGACGAACTTTCGGACGTCGTTGCGGATCAGCGCGCCCGGCAGCAGGTGCGACTCGCACAGCACCTGGAACCCGTTGCAGATGCCGAGCACCGGCATGCCACCGCGTGCGGCGTCGATGACGTTCTGCATGACAGGCGCGAAACGGGCGATGGCGCCGCAGCGCAGGTAGTCACCGTAGGAGAACCCGCCCGGCAGGACGACGGCGTCGACCCCCTTCAGGTCAGCATCGCCGTGCCAGAGCGAGACCGACTCGGCACCGGCGATGCGCACGGCGCGGGCGGCATCCTGGTCATCGAGCGAGCCAGGGAAGGTGACGACGCCGATCCGCGCCGCCATCACTGCTCCTCGACGTGGATCGTGTAGTCCTCGATCACGGTGTTCGCCAGCAGCGTGCTGGCAATCTGATCGAGGGCGGCTGCGTCAGGTGCGGCGTCGAGAACGATCTCGAAGCGCTTACCCTGACGGACGCTGGCGATGTCGGAGTGCCCGAGGCGGGCCAGTGCCCCCAGGACGGCCTGACCTTGGGGGTCGAGGATCTCCGGCTTGAGCATGACGTCGACGACGACGCGAGCCACGGGCTTCTCCGGCTGCTCGATGGGCGGGATGAGAGACCAGCCTATCGGCGGCGCGCGCCACTTTCGAACTGGGCAGCGCGCCGTCGGTTGCCGGTCTCAGCCAATGCGCAGCCAGGCCTCCGACATGGTGCCGTCGAACCAGTCCCACCCGGTTCGAGCCTTTGCCTCTGCTTTTGCGCCTAGCCCGAGGCTGTTCGCGTTCGATACCGAGCCCAAGGTATTGACGACTCGGGTACGCGGCGCGGCCCCGTCCACCACGACGGTCACCCCGCTGCTGGTCTTGGCACAGCTGATGCTGTGGGGCACGCCGTCAGCGATTTCAACCTTGCCTTGGATTGCAGCAACGACCTTGGCTGAATCCTTGACGACGCACCTGGCACGTGCGCCATATTTCGTTCCCTTGATCTCAAGCTTGAACTCTCCACCGGACGACGTCGTGATCCCTTTTCGGATGATGTCGTCGGAGTCCTTGAGCGGTGGACTCTCGTCCATGATGATGGTGACGCCATACGAAAAGTTCACGTTGCCCGGGTTGAGCGAGGCGTCGCTCGGCACCACGACGCGAGAGCTCACCCCGTTGAAGATGTAGCCCGTACCGGTCCCCTGGATGTCAAAGTTCTTCCCATCGTTGTCACCGATCGAGTCGAAGGCCACCGGTGGTGTCCCCGGCTCATCGAGCCCCCAGAAGGCGCGATCGCCCTCTGCTGCACCCGAAGGAACTGCGGCAACGCCCAGAAATACAAAGGCACTCGCAAGTGCCACCATGATTCGCGATTCATGCATCGGCCACCTCCGCTAAGTCGATTCTGAGGCGGCTCATACCCCAGAAACGGCCGCCCAAACACGAGAGTGCTCGCGAACCTCAGGTCTGGCGTGCCGCGGCCGCCGACCGCTATGCGGGCGGGTTGGCCTGCCACGCCTCCCAGGCGCTCGTCACCATCGCAGCCAGGTCGTGGGCGGCCGTCCAGTTCAGGTCGGTGCGGATCTTGTCGGCGGACGCCACCAAGCGGGCCGGGTCGCCGGCCCGACGGTCGACGAGGTCGTGGGTGAACTCCAGACCGGTGGCGGCGCGTACCGCGTCCATGACCTCGATCACCGAGACCCCCTCGCCGCGTCCCACGTTGTAGATGGCCGACGCAGATCCCTGCTCGAGTCGCTTGACCGAGGCGACGTGCGCATCGGCGAGGTCGGTGACGTGGATGTAGTCACGGATGCACGATCCGTCCGGAGTCGGGTAGTCGGAACCAAAGACCTGTGGGTTCTTGCCTATGGACAGGGCGCGAAACACCATCGGGATCAGGTTGAAGACACCCGTGTCGCCGAGGTCGGGTCCACCGGCTCCGGCCACATTGAAGTAGCGCAGCGAGACCCAGTCGAGGCCGATGGCGGTGGCGACGTCCCGCATCAACCACTCACCGATCAGCTTGGTCTCGCCGTAAGGGTTGATCGGCCGGCAGAGGTAGTCCTCGGTGAGCGGGTCGTCGCTGTCTGGCATGCCAAACGTTGCCGCTGACGAGCTGTAGACCATCTTCTTGACGCCGGTGGCATCCATCGCCTCGAGCAGACTGAGCAGACCGTCAACGTTCTCGCGGTAGTAGTAGAGCGGCCGCTCGACCGACTCACCGACCGCCTTCTTGGCCGCCATGTGGACGACTCCCGTGACATCGTGCTCACGGATCGCCTTCTCGACAGCGACGGCATCGAGCACGGACGCCTCGACCAGTGAAACGCCGTGCGGCACCTTGCGGGCCTCACCGGTTGACAGGTCGTCGAAGGCAACGACCCCGTGGCCTGACTCCTTGAGCGACTTCACGATGTGGGCCCCGATATAGCCGGCTCCGCCGGTCACCATCCATGTCATGGGGCCAGGGTACGGCGTGCTGCACGGCGGAGCGAACAAACAAGAACACTCGACGAGCTGGGGCGCCAACCAGATGTGCACTCGGTCGGCTGGGGTGCCAACCAGGTGTGCACTCGGTGAGCTGGGGTGGCCTAGTAGTCGTCGCCCCGGTAGTCGTAGCCGGTGACCTTGGCGGGGACGAGCCGGAAGAAGACGTCGGTGTGCTCTCCCACCGGATCGTGACCCTCGTAGCGGCGGACGATCCGGCGGTAAAGCGCCTGTGGGTCGAAGTCCACTTCATCTGGGGCGAGCACCTCGTGCGCCGTCCCCCTGACCGATGCGTAGCGCGCGTGCTCTCCCTCTTCCATCACCATGCCGGCCACCTGAGGACGTTCCCGCATGTCGCGCGCTTTGAGCGAGTCAGCTCCCGTGCTGAAGAGCAGCCCATGGGCGTCGGCGACGAACCAGACGGGCACAACAACCGGCGAGCCATCCGGACGCACCGTCGCCAGCGCGAGGAAGGAGCAGGTTGAATCGGCGAACAAGTCTTCGTAGCCGTCGGGGATCTTCACGCGGGCCTAGCCGAAGCGCCGGCCAGTGAGGAGCTCATACGCCTCGACGTACTTGGACCTGGTCTGCTCAACCACATCGTCGGGCAACGCCGGAGGGGCGTCGCCGGAGTGACGGTCCCAGCCGGAGGCGGGAGACGTCAGCCAATCGCGGACGTACTGCTTATCGTAGGCCGGCTGCGCGTGACCGGGCTCCCAGAGGTCAGCTGGCCAGAAGCGCGACGAGTCAGGCGTGAGCACCTCGTCGGCGAGAACGATCTGGCTCGACACCGGATGGCGGCCAAACTCAAACTTCGTGTCGGCCACGATGATGCCCCGCTCGCGAGCGATCTCCTCGGCGCGCGAGTACAGCCGCAGCGTCAGTGCACGGAGCGATTCGGCATCCTCAAGGCCGACCGTTTTGACGACCGCCTCGAAGTCGACGTTCTCGTCATGGTCACCGAGATCGGCCTTCGTCGCTGGGGTGAAGATCGCCTCGGGCAGGCGCGAGCCGTCAACGAGCCCAGTTGGCAGTGGGTTGCCACAGACCTGGCCAGTCGCGTTGTAGTCGGTCAGCCCCGAGCCAGCCAGGTATCCCCGCGCCACACACTCAACCGGAAACATGACGAGCCGCTGCGTCACCATCGCCCGGCCGGACACAGCATCCGGGACGTCGGTCGACAACAAGTGATTCGGCACCAGCTCGGCGAGCTGCTCGAACCACCAGAGCGTCATTGCTGTGAGGATGCGGCCCTTGTCGGGAATGGTCGTCGGCAACACCCAGTCGTAGGCCGACATCCGATCGCTCGCGACGAACAGCAGTGAGCCGTCGGGGTACTCGTAGAGGTCGCGCACCTTGCCGGAGTAGACGGCCTTGACGCCAGGCAGCTCAGGGGCCGCCGGCACGTTGGCCATCGGCGACGCCGTCACAAGATGTCTCCGGGCCGGTAGGTGGCCGCCTCCGGGTACTCGTCGGCAACGGCAGCAACGCGCAGCACAACAGCGGCCACTTGCTCAGTTGCCGTACCGGTAAACGTGAGGGGTTCGGCGACCAGCTGCTCAAGATCAGCAGTGGTGAGGCCGAGACGCTCGTCTGATGCCAGTCGCTCAAGCAGATCGTTGCGGTCGACGCCCTTTTCACGCATCTCGAGCGCGACGGCAACAGCGTGCTCCTTGATCACCTCGTGCGCCGTCTCGCGTCCGACACCCGAACGTACCGAGGCCATCAGCACCTTGGTGGTGGCCAGGAAGGGCAGGTAGCGCTCAAGCTCGCGCTGCACAACCGCGGGGAAGACGCCGAACTCGTCGAGCACCGTGAGGAACGTTTCGTACAGACCGTCGATGGCAAAGAACGCATCAGCGATGGCAACTCTTCGGACCACCGAACACGAGACATCACCCTCGTTCCACTGGTCGCCGGACAGCTCGCCCACCATCGATGCGTATCCGCGCAGGATCACCGCAAATCCATTGACCCGCTCGCATGAGCGGGTGTTCATCTTGTGCGGCATCGCCGACGAGCCGACCTGGCCCGCCTTGAAGCCTTCCGTGACGAGCTCGTTGCCGGCCATCAACCGGATGGTCTTGGCAAGCGACGACGGGGACGCCGACAACTGGACCAGCGCGCTGACGACGTCGTAGTCGAGCGAGCGCGGGTACACCTGGCCAACGCTGTCGAGCACTTGGTCGAAGCCGAGGTAGCGCGAGATCTCGATCTCGAGCTCGGCCACCTTGGTGGCATCACCGCCGAGCAGGTCGAGCATGTCCTGGCTGGTACCGACCGGGCCTTTGATGCCACGCAGCGGGTAGCGCTCGATCAGGTTGTCGACGCGTTGGTAGGCAACCAACAACTCATCGGCCGCTGACGCGAACCGCTTGCCAAGCGTGGTCGCCTGCGCCGCCACATTGTGCGAACGCCCGGCCATGACGAGGGCCGCGTGCTCGGACGCCAGTGTCGCCAGCTGCGCGAGAGTCGCGACAGTCTTGTCCCGAATGAGCAGAAGGGAAGAGCGCACCTGCAGCTGCTCGACGTTCTCGGTGAGGTCGCGCGACGTCATGCCCTTGTGGATGTGCTCGTGACCAGCGAGCGCGCAGAACTCCTCGATGCGTGCCTTGACGTCGTGGCGGGTCACGCGTTCACGCGCCGCGATCGAGTCGAGATCGACGGTGTCGATGACGGCGAGGTAGTCATCGATGACCCGTTGCGAAACGTCGAGGCCAAGCGCACGCTGCGCCCCCAGCACGGCCAGCCAGAGCTGCCGTTCGAGGACGACCTTGTGCTCGGGGGACCAGATCCGGGCCATGGCGTCGGACGCGTAGCGCGAGGCGAGGACGTTCGGGATCTGCGGCTTGGGGGACAGAGTCACTTGCGCATTCTCCCAGGTATCGGCTGGGAGGTCGAAATCCCTACTCGTCCCCTAGGTGGATCTCATCGGGGCGTCGGTAGATCCCGGGTGGGCGCCTGAGCAGCAGACCATCGTCGACCAGGTAGCGGCGCAGCATCGCGACGTCGTCGGAGAACGGGCGCAGCCGGGCGTTGACCGCGGTCTCTTCGTGGTCCACGCCCGGCGCGATCTCCTGCGCCATGTGCCGAAGGACGACCAGCCTGTTGGCCCGCTTGCGCGGCATCACGATCAGGCGGCCGTCAGCGTCCAGATGCCGGCTGAGGATGAGCGCCGAGGGCGTCATCCGCCGATTCCATGAGCCTTGAACAGCGAGATCTCGCGCTCCGCACGCCCCGCGCGTACGGCTTCCAGGATCTCTCGGGCCGTGAAGTCCACACGCAGAGGAGCCAGCGCCGCAAGCATGTCCTCGTTGGTGTTGTCCTCGCTCACAACTCCAGACTAAGGCGGGCCGGCAGAGGATGGAACTGACTTATCGAGCCGAAGCCGCCTGATCGGCGATGTCAGTGCGGTGGTGCGAGCCAGCCAGCGAGATGTCCCCCACCGCCGCGTATGCGGCCCCCCGGGCGGCCGCGAGGTCAGTCCCCGTTCCCACCACCGAGAGCACCCGCCCACCAGCGCTCACTG
Organism: Candidatus Nanopelagicales bacterium; assembly: GCA_038316135.1. GTDB lineage: Bacteria > Actinomycetota > Actinomycetes > JAHEKZ01 > JAHEKZ01 > JAHEKZ01. Next base: position 8,451 of record JBBQAL010000047.1, read on the forward strand.
TGCCGCCGCCGCCGCCAGCTGACCGCGTCCCCGCGTGCAGGACGTATGCGTCCGGCACGGCGTTAGCCGCATCCAAACCTTCGATCAGATCGCCCGTCCTGGGCGCGTCAGGGTAATTCTCAGCAGCGACCACCACGGTGACTGCGGCGTCCGGCGTCCAACGAAGGTCGGGCAGCCCCGCGAGGTGCCCGGTGGCAGCGGCCTTGAGGACGCCTCCGAGCGGAGTGAGCAGCCGAGCGAGGACGACCTGCGTCTCGGGGTCGCCGAACCGGGCGTTGAACTCGACGGTGCGCAGCCCCCGTGAAGTCAGGGCCAATCCGGCATAGAGCAGGCCGGCGAAGGGAGTTCCGCGTCGGTGCATCTCATCGACGGTCGGCTGCACGACGGTGCGCACGATGTCGTCCACCAGCGTCTCCGATGCCCACGGAAGCGGTGAGTAGGCGCCCATCCCCCCGGTGTTCGGTCCAGTGTCACCGTCACCGACCCTCTTGAAATCTTGCGCTGGGACGAGCGGAACGACGGTGGTGCCGTCAGTGATGCAGAAGAGGCTGACCTCGGGGCCGTCGAGGTACTGCTCGATGACGACGCGACCGCAGGATGCAGCATGGGCAAGCGCGACGTCACGATCGTCGGTGACGACGACGCCCTTGCCGGCGGCCAACCCGTCGTCCTTGACGACGTAGGGAGGGCCGAATGCGTCGAGGGCTGCTGCGGCTTCCGCCTGGGTCTCACAGATGTGCGCCATTGCCGTCGGGACGTCGGCCGCGGCCATGATCTCCTTGGCGAACGCCTTTGAACCCTCGAGCTCGGCCGCAGCTGCAGACGGACCGAAGCACGCAATCCCCCGCGCACGGACGGCGTCGGCAGCGCCGGCTACGAGCGGAACCTCAGGGCCGATCACCACGAGGTCGACTGCCTCGGCGGCAGCCAACGCGGCGATGGCGTCCGGGTCGCTGGCGTCGACTGCGAGGTTGGTGGCGACCGAGGCGGTTCCGGCGTTGCCCGGGGCGCAGATAAGGCGCTCGACCTCCGGATCAAGGCTCAGGGCCCGACAGAGTGCGTGCTCGCGGGCACCGGATCCGATGACGAGGACATCCACGACTGCGACCCTACCGACCCTCTAGAGCAACCCCACCCACCCCAACCCAACCCAAGAACGACGCGTTCACCCCTGCTCACGCAACAATCTCTGCCCTCACGCTGTGGAAAGCCGGCAGGCTACGAGACCTCGGAGGAGCGCCCACGTCCGGAAACCCACAGCATGACCCCAGAGGTTGTTGCGCCAGAGCGGGTGAATGCGTCGTTCTTGGGGACTGGGGGTTAGGGGGAGTAGTGGTGGTCGATGGCGCCGAACGCGTCGTCGAGGATGGCCAGGCCTTCCTTGGCCTCGGTCTCCGACACCGTGCACGGCGGCACCACGTGGAGGCGGTTGTAGTTGGTGAACGGCATCAGGCCACGGCTCTTGCAGGCGCCGACCAACTCCACCATGGGCGCGTTGGCCGCACCGGCGGCGTTGTACGGGACCAGCATCTCGCGCGTCTCGCGGCTCTTGACGAGGTCGAGCGCCCAGAACACACCCATACCGCGCACCTCACCGATCACCGGGTGGCGCTCGGCCAGCTCGCGCAGGCCAGGGCCGAGCACGTTCTCACCGATGGCCTTCGCGTTCTCGACGATGCCTTCGTCGCGCATCGCGTTGATCGTGCCGACGATGGACGCCGCCGCGAGCGGGTGCCCTGAGTAAGTGAGCCCTCCCGGAAACACCCTCTCGTCGAAGGTCGCGGCGATCTCGTCGCTGATGATGACCCCGCCAACTGGGACGTAGCCAGAGTTGACGCCCTTGGCGAATGCGATCAGGTCGGGCTCGACGCCGAAGTGGTTGAACGCGAACCAGTCACCGGTTCGACCGAATCCCGCCATGACCTCGTCGGCGATGTAGATGATCCCGTACTTGGTGCAGAGCTCACGAACTCCAGCGAGGTAGTGCGCAGGCGGGATAAGGACGCCGGCGGTGCCGACCACACTCTCCAGTGCGAGGGCTGCAATTGTCTGGGGTCATTCGAACTGAATGACCGACTCGAGGTGCTCGAGTGCGCGGTCGGCCTCCTGCTCATCGCTGTCTGCCCAGAACGCCGAGCGGTAAGGGTAGGGGCCGAAGAAGTGGACGATGCCGGCGATGCCGGTCTCGTTCGGCCACCGGCGAGGGTCGCCGGTGAGAGTGACTGCTGTCGAGGTGTTGCCGTGGTAGCTGCGGTACGCCGACAGCACCTTGTGGCGTCCGGTATGCAGCCGGGCCATGCGCACGGCGTTCTCGATGGCGTCGGCGCCGCCGTTGGTGAAGAAGATCTTGTTGTGGTTCGGCGGCGCGAGCTCGCTGATCAGGCGCGCGGCCTCGCTACGCACGTCGTTGGCATGCTGCGGCGCGACGGTGGTCAGCTTGGCTGCCTGCTCCTGGATCGCGGCAACCACCTTGGGGTGCTGATGGCCGATGTTGGTGTTCACCAGCTGCGACGAGAAATCGAGGTAGCGCGTCCCGGCGTAGTCCCAGAAGTACGAGCCCTCCGCGGCGGCGATGGCCATCGGTTTGAGGGCACCCTGGGCCGACCAGGAGTGGAAGACGTGCTTGCGGTCGAGGGCGACGACCTCTTCACCGCGGGCAGGGTCAGGGGTAGGGCTGGTCATGGCGACTCCTCAGAGGGCTTGCGCGAACGATTCCAGGGTAGGGCCTCATTGGCATGGTGGCGCAAGCGGTCGAAGTCGGGCGTACCACCCGAAATGATCTTGTGTCTCCGAGCGGCCAGGGGTTCCCTGGTAGGGGGCCAAAGGAGGATGGCATGACCCAACACGTTGAGCAGCACACCTTCGACAAGCCCGACGAGATCCGCGAGTTCCCGCATGGCCGCGTCGAACTCGTGCACACCGCGACGGGATCAGTGGGACGCCTGATCGCTGAGCCAGGCTGGCGCTGGTCCGAGCACGTCAAGCCCATCGCGCAGACGCAATGGTGCGAGGCGCCGCACTTCCAGTACCAACTATCCGGAATCATGCACGTGAGGATGGCCGACGGTCGGGAGTTCGACAGCCATCCAGGTGATGTCGTCTCACTTCCCGAGGGCCACGACGCCTGGGTCGTCGGCGACGAACAAGTCGTTGCCATCGACTGGTTCGGTCTCACCGACTACGCGAAGCCGAGTGGCTAAGGCAGCCTGGCCCGCAGACCTGCTCGGACGGCTGGCCACTCCTCGTCGATGATCGAGAAGAGCACCGTGTCGCGCACCGAGCCGTCCAGACGCCGCTGGTAGCGACGCAACAGGCCTTCACGCACGGCGCCGAGCCGAGCGATGGCGTCTTGCGACCGGGTGTTGCGCACGTCCGTCTTGAGTTGCACGCGGCCGAACCCAAGGTCGTCAAAAGCATGACCGAGGAGCAACAGCTTGGTCTCGGGGTTCACGACCGAACCCCAGACCGACGGCGCATAGGCGGTTGAGCCGATCTCGAGTCGTGCATTGGGCTGCGACACCTCGAGGTAAGACGACCACCCGACGACCGTTCCGCTCGCAAGTCCGGCCAGCGGACGACGGAGCCAGACCGTCCAAGGGTGCATCGACGCCATGGACGCGGTCACGATTTCGCGCATCGCGTCCGGAGTGGCTGGACGCGGCATGGTGAGATGCGTCCACACCCGAGCGTCGTCTAACGCGCCGAAGAGTCCCTGGGCATCGTCGGGCACCGTTGGTCGGACCTCGACGTGATCGCCGAGGAGAACGGTCGCTGCTGCTGGCGGCCAACTCACCTGCCCGCGTACCGGGCCAGCAGGAACTTCGACAGCGCGCGACAACTGGACGTACGCGCCACCGTCCACGCCACCGTCTGGCTTGTTGCCGTCGACACGGAAACCGATGGACTCGTGGAACGCAATGGAGGCCGTGTTCACGACCGACGTGACGCACCTCGTCCGACGCACCCCAAGCTCAGCCACGCTTGCGTCGAACTGGCCGTAGAGCTGGCGCCCGAGTCCGCGGCCCCTACGTTCGGGAGCGACACCGACGAAGTGCACGTAAGCAGCGGTCGGATCGTCCGCCGACACGAACCCGACCAGGAAGCCGGCAAGCTGCCGATCCGGCGTCTCGGCGATCAGACTCGTCCGAGCGAAATTCTCCAGGAAGAGCGGCTGCAGAAGCCCTGACATCTCGCGTCCGCCCCACCACTCGTCGACGGCGGCGGCGATGCGCTCCTGGTCAGCCGCAGTGGCCGCCCTGATCGTCACCGTTGGCATCACATCGTCACTCTAAACAAACGAGTTCCGATGTTGTTGCAGTATCTGGTGTCATGGCAACGGTTACTGCAACAACATCGACCACTACTGCCCGGTTAGACCAGCGGACGCAGCTGGATGATCTCGTCGCGGCCAGGTCCGACGCCGACCGCGGAGATCTGCGCCCCTGACATCGATTCGACTGTCTCGACGTAGGCACGGGCGTTTGTGGGCAGGTCTTGCAACGTGCGCGCACCCGAGATGTCTTCGCTCCAGCCAGGCAGATACTCAAGGATTGGCTTGGCATGGTGAAAGTCGCTCTGCGACATCGGCATCTCGTCGAAGCGCTTGCCGTCCACCTCATAAGCGACACACACCGGAACCTGCTCCCAGCCGCTGAGCACGTCAAGCTTGGTCAAGACGAAGTCGGTGACGCCGTTAACTCGTGCGGCGTACCGACTGATGACGGCGTCGTACCAACCGCAGCGTCGGGGGCGGCCCGTGGTGGTGCCGAACTCGCTGCCGTTGGTGCGAAGGCGTTCGCCGTCGTCGTCGAAGAGCTCAGTGGGAAACGGGCCCTCGCCAACGCGCGAGACGTACGCCTTCGCGATCGCGATCACACGTTCAACCCGGTTCGGTGGGATGCCGCTTCCGGTGCAGGCCCCTCCCGCGGTTGCATTCGAAGAAGTGACGAACGGGTATGTGCCGTGGTCGACGTCCAGCAGCGTGGCCTGCCCGCCCTCCAGCAGCACGGTGCTGCCGGCGTCCAGCGCGTCGTTCAGCAACAGCGAGGTATCGGCCACCAGCGGACGCAGACGGTCAGCGTGGCCAAGAAGTTCGTCGACCACCTCGTCGACACCGATCGCCCGTCGGTTGTAGACCTTCACCAACAGATGGTTCTTCTGGTCGAGCGCCCCTTCGACCTTCTGCCGAAGGATGTGCTCGTCAAAGAGGTCCTGCACCCGGATACCAATCCGGTTCATCTTGTCGGCGTACGTCGGGCCGATCCCCCGGCCGGTGGTACCGATCTTGCGGCTACCCAAGAAGCGCTCCACGACTTTGTCGACCGTGCGGTTGTACGGCGCGATCAGGTGCGCGTTGGCGCTGACGACGAGGCGAGAGACGTCGACACCGCGCTCGATAAGGCCGTCGATCTCCGCAAAGAGCACCTCGGGGTCGATGACGACGCCGTTGCCGATGACTGGCGTCACGCCTGGCGTCAGGATGCCACTCGGCAGGAGGTGGAGCGCGTACTTCTGCGGCCCTTCCGGCGTCGGGATCACAACGGTGTGGCCGGCGTTGTTGCCGCCATTGAACTTGACCACGTAGTCGACGTGCTCGCCGAGCAGATCGGTGGCCTTGCCCTTGCCCTCGTCGCCCCACTGGGCGCCGATCAGCACAATCGCAGGCATGCGGAACTCCCTCGGAATATGGGGGATTACTCGCGGAGCCTAGCGGATCTGCACAGCCCCGCGCTCAGGCCGTATCTTGGCCCCGACTCGCCATCGCCCGCCCCAGAGCGCGACCGGAGAGGTAGGCCGACTCGATCCGGGACGGGCCGTGCCAGCCGTCGCCACAGAGCCCGACGCCGGTTTCGCCCAGGAAGTAGTGCTCAACGTGCGGGTTCACCGGCTTGGCCAGCGACCAACGCTTGGCGATCACCGATGACGGGCTCGCGGTGATTCCCAGAACGGCCTGCAGCTCGGCAAGCACCGGGGCGATGACAGCGTCCGGGTCGTCGAGGTGCCGTGCCGACAAGACTGGATGCGTGTGTGCGACGAGTACGGGTGCATCGTCACCACGTCGGCGTCCATCGTCGGCAATGAACGTGACGACCGGTGAGTCGTTGACGAACACGCCATCGAGGTCTGGCCAGACTCGGGAGTCGTAGGTGGCGATGACTGCCGTGCATGGTTCCCACATGCCACCGGACGCCGCCCGCTCAGCGGCCAGAGAGTCTGCGAGTACATCGAGCGCCTGGGGCCCAGGCATCGCAAGGGCCACGCCTGCGTAAGGAACGCCGTCGACCGACGGTCCTGGCTCGACTTCGGCAGCTTCGTCGTGCTGCTCGAGCGCAAGCCCCCTGGCAAGGTCCTCAATCAGTGAGCGCAGACCCAGCGACGTTGCGTATCGCATCGGTCCAGTGCGTGTACCGATCAGGCCACCGGGTTCGCCGACATGAAAGGTGTCGGTCCACGGGTGGACAAGTTCGACATCGAGCCACTTGTCGACCACCTTCTGGAAGGCCGGCACCGAGACGGTGAAGTAACTCGCGCCAACGTCCACCGGGCGATCGTCGATCGTCTTGACGGCCATCCGACCACCCAGTCGGTATCCGCGGTCGCGGACCACGACGGCGCGACCGGCGTCCGCAAGTGCACGAGCGCACGCGATGCCGGAGACCCCTCCCCCGACAACGAAAAACTCCTCGCTCATGGGGCAGCGAGCGCCGCCGCAGCGGCTGGGCTCGAGTCAACCAAGAACTGCTGGCAACGTTCAGCCTCAGGCGTCTCGCCGATAGCGGCGGCCGCCGCACCAAGCGCGTAGAGGCTGCGGAGGAAGCCGCGGTTGGGCTCGTGCTCCCACGGCACCGGACCGTGTCCCTTCCAGCCGTTGCGGCGCAGCTGGTCGAGGCTGCGGTGATACCCCGTGCGGGCGTAGGCGTAGCCGGCAACTGGGTCGCCGCCGGTCAGTGCTTCCTCGGCGAGAATGGCCCAGGCCAGCGGGAAGTCGGGGTGAGCGGCGGCAACGGCACGCGGTGGCGTCCCGGCGTCCAAAGCGACGAGGGCGGTGGAGTTCTCGGGCAACAGGGTGGCCGGCGGCTCGCCGAGCAGGTTCTGGTTCACGTGCCCTTTGTACGGCACCACCCTCTCGGCCGCCACGCCGCCGGCTGCGTGGCTCAGGCTCAGCTTCAGCGCGCCGACCGCAACAGGTGGGAGTGTGAGGCAACCATTTGAGGGTCTAGGAGCGTTTAAGGGTTGTGAAAGAGTCGGGGGAACGCGACTTCGAAGACTTCGTCGAAGCGCGAACAGGCGCGCTGCTGCGGTACGCGCACGTGCTGACCGGCGACTCGCACCGCGCCGAGGATCTCGTCCAGTCGGCCCTCGCCTCGTGCTACCGCCACTGGCGACGAATCGGTTCAGTGGAAGCCGAGCGATACGTACGCCGGGCTGTACTCAATGCCTACCTCAGCTGGTGGCGCCGTCCAGTGCGACGCCACGAGACATCAGTCGATGACGTCACTCCCCTGCTGGACGCGCGCCGTTCGGCCCTCGCTGCCGACGCCGGCCTCGACGTACGAGACGAGGTATGGCGCGCGCTCGCGCAGCTGCCACCGCGTCAACGAGCCGTGATAGCGCTGCGCTACTTCGAGGACCTGACCGAGGTTGAGGCCGCCACAACTCTTCACGTGTCCGTGGGAACCATCAAGAGCCAACATGCCAAGGCGATGCGCACTCTCCGCGGAGTCCTCGGACCCTCTGCCGCCGACGAGCCCGAGTACTCGGGAGGTACACGATGAGCGACCTGGAGTCCTTGGTACGGGACGCCCTTTCCGACGACCGACGACGGCTTGCACCGCCCCATGACACGGCCACCTGGGTGGCAAAGGCGGTTCGACGCCAGCGCCGTAGGCACGCCGTGGTCGGTGTTGTGGCAACGGCGGCAGTGGCGCTCGCTGCGGTGGCCGTAGTGGTCCCGCTGGCCAACGACCAATCCGCCACGTACGTGGCCGGGCGTCCAGACGCTGCGTCCGGATTGCTGCCCTGGGCGCCGGTGGGGACATTGACCGAGGAGTCCGATGTCGTGGCCGCGGCAGTCGGGGCCTGGGAGAGCCTCGCCGACGACCAGCCTGCCGGTGACGTCTATCTGGTAGCGGGAGACCGTTGGGACGAAACGGACGTGGTGCTGCTGCAGGCTCGCACCGACTCGGGCACTGCTTCGGTGGCTTTGCTGACGACAGCTGACGGCGCGGCTGGGCCCTGGGAGCTCAAAGGGACCACCGAGCTTGCCCCAGACTCCGATGTGCAGGCTCTGGTTCTTCCTGCTGACACCATTCCCAGTCAGGCGATGCCGCGCGGCACGGAGCCAGGCAGCCCACCCTCTCTGGTTCTCGGACCGCACTGGCGGGTGAGCTCTCTCCGTGACTTCCCACCGTCGGTCGGATCGCAGCTGGTTCCGGCTGGGCCCGGCTTTGGGGACGAGCCCAGCTGGCAGCCCCTCGACAGGGTCGGCGGGTACGGCTGGTGGGCGCCTCTCAGCATGGCTGCGCAGAGCGCGCTCTCACCCACAACTGTCGTCTTTGACCACACCGGGCACGGCTACGCCAACGTGGCCCCCGTTCTCGCCCTGGATGGCTCAGCCGGCCTCTCACCGCTGACTCCATCTGACGTCTCCCTCAGGCTGCTGCCAAACGAATCCGCTCAGCCGGAGGCGCTCGGCGACATAGGCGCAGTGATGGAACGCCTCGGCCTTACCGGACCGGCCGAGGTCACCGTGCTCAACACCGGCTCGGGCGCCATATGGTTCGGCAAGAGGGAGCCGCCGAACACCGACAGCCTCTTCGCCCAGGTCGACACCCCCGATGCACGTCACCCCTTGCTCGTCGCCTACGCCACCACAGCGGGTGAGGTCACCTGTTTCAGCAAGCGTCGGGTGCCCGCGACCGATGTGACATCCCTGCCATTCGTCGGAATGGCCTGCCCGGAACCAGTCGTGGGTGGACTGCGGCGCGGGATCCAGAGCAACTTGTTGTGGGCTCGATCCTTCTTCGACGAACCCGGCATGAAGAGTTCGGTGCTGGACATCACCGTGACCATCGTCCGGCCAAATGGACAGAGCTCTCAGAGAAACGTACCCACCTACTTTGGTGGGTCAGGCTCCGTGTCGGAGGGGACCACCGAGCCGGTGCTGCGCTACGTCTTTCGCGCCACCGAGACCTTCGACGGGGTCGCCCTCACGCCCTGGATCTGGCCGGCGTCATCGCAGTAGATTCGTATCACCGCCGGGGGCCTCGGCGTGCTGGCGGATCCAGGCGTGCATCGCGATCGCAGCGGCGGCGCCCGCATTGATCGATCGGGTAGACCCGTACTGCGCGATCGACACTGTCGCCACGGACGCAGCACGCGCCGCGTCCGACAGGCCTGGACCTTCCTGGCCGAACACCATCACGCACTCTCGAGGAAGCGCGTACGTCTCGAGCGGGACGGCACCGGGAAGGTTGTCGATTCCGACTAGCGAAAGATCCCGTTCCACCGCCCAAGACACCAGAGCTAGAACATCCTCGTGGTGCCGAACGTGTTGGTACTTGTCGGTCACCATCGCTCCACGTCGATTCCACCTACGCTTTCCGACGATGTGCACCTCAGCGGCGAGAAACGCGTTCGCGGTACGCACAACGCTGCCGATGTTGAAGTCGTGCTCCCAGTTCTCGATCGCGATATGGAAACCGTGGCGATGGGTGTCGAGATCAGCGATGATCGCGTCGCGCCGCCAATAGCGATAACGGTCGACGACATTTCGGCGGTCGCCGCCAGCCAAGAGCTCGGGGTCCAGTCGAGGGTCGTCCGGCCACGGCTCCGGATACGGCCCCACCCCGACGACGTCCATGTCAGTGCACCCTAGGGCTGCCGTTACTCTCTTGAGTCGTGCACCTCTTCCCCGAACTGCTCTCGACCCGGATGCTGGGTCCTGGGTGGCTCGACCCACAGACTCTGATCGAATCGCTCGGCCCTTGGGCACTTCTGGGGATCACCGCCATCATCTTCGCTGAGTGCGGGCTGCTCATCGGATTCTTCCTGCCGGGCGACTCGCTGCTCTTTGTCGCGGGACTTCTGGTGTCCAGCGGCTTCATCGACACCAACATCGCCATCGTCTGCCTGCTATTCACTATCGCAGCGGTCACGGGCAACGTCGTCGGCTACTGGATCGGGTACAAGGCAGGCCCAACGATCTTCAGCAAACCCGACTCCAAGTTCTTCCGCCAGGAGTACGTCGACCGCACTCAGCACTTCTTCGACCACTATGGTGTGCGCGCCATCATCATGGCCCGCTTCATCCCGATCGTGCGGACCTTCATCACCGTGATGGCTGGCGTCGGCCGGATGAACTTCCGCACCTACATCGTCTACAGCGCAATTGGCGGAGTCCTTTGGGCGACCGGCGTCACTTTGCTCGGCTACTTCCTCGGCAACGTTGACTTCGTCGCCAACAACATCGAAGCGATCCTCATTGGTGTCGTGCTGGTCTCAGTTCTGCCCGTGGTCTTCGAGTACTTTCGCCACAAGCGGGCCGGGGGGCTGCCGAAGGCTGATCAGCGCGGCCAGGGCGACGCGCCCTAGAACTGCACCTGCGGCGCTGCCCGTACGGTCGGGTCCTCCGCCTCGAAGTACTCCTGCTTCACGAAGTTGAACATACGGGCGATCAGGTTTGGCGGGAAAGACTCGACCTTGGTGTTGAACGTCCGCACGTTGGCGTTGTAGAAACGACGGCCAGCGGCGATGCGGTCTTCGGTCTGCGTCAGTTGGCTCTGCAGCTCGAGGAAGTTCTGGTTCGCCTTGAGGTCGGGGTACGCCTCGGCGACCGCAAGCAGTTGCCGCAGGGCCGACGTCAGCATGTTCTCCTGCACAGCCTGCTCGCCCGGTGTCGAACCCGGCGTCACCGCAGCAGCGCGCGCGGCCGTGACGTTCTCGAAGGTCTGCCGCTCATGTGCTGCGTAGCCCTTGACCGTCTCGACCAGGTTCGGGATCAGGTCGTAGCGCCTGTGCAGCTCGACGTCGATCTGCTTCCACGACTCTTCGACAATGTTGCGCAGCTTGACGAAGCCGTTGTACGTCACTATCACCCAGATGCCCGCAAGCACCACGATCACGCCGAGCACAATCCAGATCCACACAGTGAACGCTCCCAGCGTCAGGAATAGCGTCGATAACCCCGTCGCCAGCGATGGTAGACCCGCCAGGCGTGCTGGGCGAGCACCGTTCGGGCTACTCCAGGCCCAGATCCGACAACTCGTACGCCGCCAAGTACGGCAGGCCCGCGGTCTCGATGGCTCCACGCGCGCCGCGGTCAACGATCACCATGACGGCCACCACCTCGGCACCGGCCTCCCGCAGGGCCTCAACTGCCGTCATGACAGATCCGCCTGTGGTGGACGTGTCCTCGACCGCAAGGACTCGTCGTCCTGCCACCTCGGGGCCTTCGATGCGGCGCTGCAAACCGTGTTGCTTCTCTGACTTGCGGACGACAAAGGAGTCCAGCCGCTGGCCTCGTGCTGCTGCCGCATGCAGCATCGCGGTGGCGACGGGGTCGGCGCCGAGCGTCAGCCCGCCAACGGCGTCAAAGGCGAGGTCGGCGGTCAGGTCGAGCAAAACCGAACCAACGAGCGGGGCTGCCTCGCCGTCGAGGGTCACTCGTCGCAGGTCGACGTAATAGTCGGCCTCCTTACCGGACGACAGTACGACCCGGCCGTGCACAACAGCCTTGTCTTTGATCTGGGTCAGCAGCGCATCGCGATCGGTCACGGCGCAGAGCCTACGGGGTGGTCTCCGACATCAAAGCGGCCACTGGTTGACGTACCTGGTCCAATCCGGCCGCCCGGTGCGGTAAGCATGGGGGGTGCCCGTCATCGAAGCCCGTGGAGTCCGCAAGACCTACCGTCGCCGCGGTAAGCCGCCGAAGGCTGCGCTGGACGGCCTCGACCTCATCGTTGACGAGGGTGGAGTGCACGGCTTCCTCGGCCCCAACGGCTCGGGTAAAACCACCATGCTGCGCTGCCTCCTCGGGCTGGCCCGGCCCGACGACGGCACTATGCAAATGCTGGGGAAGGTCGTGCCCCAGGATCTTCCTGCCGTGATCGGCTCGACTGGCGTGCTGCTGGAAAGCCCCGCCTTCTTCCCACCTTTCACCGGCCGCCTCAACTTGCAACTGCTCGCACAAGCGTCAGAGATTCCCGACGCCCAGGTCGAGGCAGTGCTCGAGCTGGTGCAGTTGAGCGACGCTGCGGACGAGCGCGTCAAGGGGTATTCGCTCGGAATGCGGCAGCGGCTCGGCATCGCGGCCGCGATGCTCAAGCAGCCTTCGGTACTGATCCTCGACGAGCCGAGTAACGGGCTCGATCCGGCTGGAATGCGCGAGGTTCGCCAGCTGCTACGAGCCCTCGGCGACTCTGGCGTCACTGTGCTGCTCTCCTCCAACCTACTGGGTGAAGTGCAGCAGATCTGCGACACAGTCACCATCGTCAACCATGGCCGCGTTGTGGTGGCGGGTCCCGTCGCCGACGTCCTGCAGTCGCGGTCCTCCGGAGCGATTGCCGTCGGAGTCTCCGATGCGGGGCGTGCGCTGGCCGTCCTGATCGAGGCAGGGTTCTCGGCCGCGATCGAGGATGGACGCATCATCATCAACGGCGTCGCCGATGGTGCCGTGATTGTCGAGTCACTCGCCGCCCACCAGCTCTACCCATCGTGGTTGATGCCGGTGCAGGTCGACCTGGAGCAGGCCTTCCTCGAGCTGACGGACGAGGAAGGCGGTGCCTCGTGAGCATCCCCACCCTCGAATGTCGCCCCACTCACAAGGCTGTGCCGCTGCTGCGTTCGGAGATCTCGCGGATCACGCACAGACGCCTCTTCAGGGTCTTGGCTCTGATCCTGCTCGGCGGAATCATCGTGGTCAGCGTCATCGCCTTCTTCACACATAGCCCTGAGGTCCGCGAGAGCATTGAGACCCTGACCAAGCGACAAGCGGAAGCTCAGAAGTTCTGGGAGCTTTGCGTAACTGAGTTGCCGCAGGTCTCCCAGGACGTTCCGGCCGACGCGTGCGGAACCGAACCTGTCAAGCAGTCACTGGGAACCTTCGCCCGGA
>JBBQAL010000200.1:0-1548 GCA_038316135.1 Candidatus Nanopelagicales bacterium
CCCGGGCCCAGGCGAGGGCGAGCCCGCTCGCGATGCCGGGCAGTACGAGTGGGATGGCCACGGTACGCAGGTAGCGCAGGTCGGAGGCGCCGAGGGTACGGGCCACCGACTCGAGCCGGGCGTCGAGCCCGCGCATCGAGCCCTCGACCGCGAGCACGTAGTAGGGCATCGCGACGAAGGTCTCGGCCAGCACCACAGCGACCGTGGTGAACGGGATCTGCACGCCGAACGGCGCCAGGTGCGACCCGATGAGGCCGTTGCGGCCCCACGTCAGCAGCAGGGCGACCCCGCCGACCACGGGCGGCAGCACGAGCGGCACGGTGAGCAGGGCCCGCAGCCAGGTCGTCGCGGGGTGGTCCGAGCGGGCGAGCAGCCAGGCGAGCGGAGTGCCGAGGAGCACGCACAGGACGGCCGTGATGCTCGTCGTGGTCAGCGACAGCCGCAGGGCGGGCAGAACGGTGGGGGTGGCCAGGTCGCTCGGGATGCGCCGCCAGTCGGCCTGCGCGAGCAGGGCGATGAGCGGAACGACGAGCAGCAGCAGGGCGAGCAGGGCCGGCACACCGAGGGCGGCGCGGGAGCGCCACCTCACGGCATCCGCCTGGTCTCGTCGTCGCGGGCCAATCCCGGTCGGGCCCGGCTCAGGGGGCGCCCAGCCCGAACGACTGCACGGTCGCAAGACCCGTGCTGCTCTCGACGAAGTCCACGAACGCCGTGGTGGCGGGGTCGTCGCTCAGCCTGACGATGGGGTAGCGCAGGGTGGTGTTGAACTGGGCCGGGATCTCGATGCCCTTGACGGCATCCTTCGCGGCCACCACGTCGGAGTGGTAGACGACGGCAGCGTCGGCCTCGGCGAGCTTGACCTTGGCCAGGGTGGCCTTGACGTCGATCTCCTTCGAGACGACGTTCGGCACGATGCGCGCCTTCTTGAACGTCGCGGCGGCCGCCTTGCCGCAGGGCACGGTGTCGGCGCACAGCACGACCTTGACCGAGGGTCTGGCGAGGTCGTTGATCGACGTCACGTCGGCGGGGTTGGCCGGTGGCACGGCGATCTCGAGCACATTGGTGGCGAAGATCGACGAGCCCTTGATGAGGCTCTTCTGGAGCGGCACGGTGGCACTCTCACCGGCCGAGGCGAGCACGTTCGCCGGCGCCCCGTTGTTCACCTGCTGCACGAGGGTGGCGGTGGAGCCGTAGCTCACCTCGACCGTGACGCCCGGGTTGGCGGAATCGAAGTCCTTCTTGATCGCGTCGAACGAGTCGGTGAGGGAGGCCGCGGCCAGTACCGTCACCGTGCCGGAGAGAGTCGGCGGCGACCCAGTGCTCCCCTGCGCACTGGCTCCGCCGCCGGCCGCTGGGGTGGGGTCGCTGCCGCACGCGGACAGGGTGACCGCCAGGGCAGCCACGAGCGCGGCCGGCACCGCGCTGCGCAGGACGCTTCTGGTGCCGGCTCGGATGCTGTTCGCGGGCGGGTTCGAGCGGGTCATGCAGGGATCTCCACGACGACATGGGTGGACTTGACCGAGGCGACCGCCACCGAACCGATGGTCA
>JBBQAL010000036.1:0-26005 GCA_038316135.1 Candidatus Nanopelagicales bacterium
ATCGGGGGCTATCTCGATCAAGGTGACTGACGACGACATCGAACCTGCGTTGCCGACTGAAGTGGTGCTCGTGCCCAACGGTCCACTTTGGGTCACCGGAGGCGTCGCCGTCGAGCGATCCGATGGCGTTCTGCTCGAGACCAGGAACCGGGTGACGCTCTGTCGCTGTGGCGCGTCGAAGAACAAACCACTGTGCGACGGAACGCATACGGAAACCGGGTTCAGTAGTGGTCCCGGTGATCGCGAGCCGCAATCATGAGCCGCCGATAAGGGACCACGTCAGGCACAGTTCGGTGAGGGCTGGACGGCTGCCCTGATCCGGAGGAGAATATTTGGCCTAGCGCCTCCACGAAGGGGGCGCAATCCTCCGAGGAGCTCCTCGTGCCGCAGTTCATGGATGTGCACACAAGCATGGCCGGCGTCACTCACGATCAACTGATGGCGGCCCATCAGGCTGACCTCGACATTCAAGGCGAAGAAGGCGTCAACTTCACCCATGCGTGGGCCGACCCCAAGTCTGGACATGTGTTTTGCCTGAGCGAGGCACCCAGCGCAGCGGCCGTTCGCAAGATTCATGAGCGTGCAGGTCACCCAGCAGACGAAGTCCACGAAATCACCGTTACCGCCTAGAACTCACGAACCTCTGCGTCAGCCTCGCTAGAATCCCGCAGGTGGACAGCACCGAGCTTGTCGAGCGGTTGGCGCAACTCGCTTCGGAATTAGGACCTGGCCTGGAGCCGGCCGGCGCGAACGACCACCTGCAGGACGTCGTTGAGACTGTCCGGGAGTTGTTGGGTGCAGCAGCTTGTTCGATTGCCGTGGTGGACAACTATCAGGAGACGCTGATCTTCTTAGCCGCCACAGGTCCGGGCGCGGATCAAGTAGTTGGTTCCAGCATGCCGCTGTCCAAGGGAATCGCCGGCTGGGTTGTGGCGTCTGGTCAGGCGCTCACCATTTCCGACACGAAGCAGGACACTCGCTTCGCCGATGACGTCGCCGCATCCACCGGATATGTCCCCACCTCAATCCTCGCTGTTCCACTCCAGACTTCGGACGACGTGGTTGGGGTCCTGGAAGTCCTCGACGCCGAGCTCGAGCCGGATGGACGTACGTCTCGACTGCTTGAGCTGCTCGCCCGCCAAGCGACGCTCACCCTGCAGACGATGGCCATTTTTGACGACCTGGGCACAGCTCTGCTCAAGGCGCTCGGCACAGCAGCTCAAGGCGATGGCGATCTTGGTGTGGCCCTTGACGAGGTGGCGGCTGGCCTCCGAGGACCAACCCGGGCGTTATCGGAGCTGGCCGGGCTGTTCTACTCGCTTGGCCGGCTCGGACCGGAGGAACAGTCGGCCGCCATTCGAATCCTGTCGTCCTTCGTCGCGTACGCAAAGCTGGCAGCGCCGCAGCCGTGAAGCCCGCCTACGCCTGGCAGTTCGACAACGCCCACCTCGCACATGTGCCGCCAGAGCTGCCGGCCGCGATTTCACCGGAGTGGGCCTGGGGCGAAAGTACCGGCGTCGGCGTGAAGGTAGGCATCGTTGACAGTGGAGTCGATGCGGCGCATCCATGGGTTGGTTCCGTCGCTGGCGGCGTGGCAGTTGAGTACGACCGGTACTCCCCCACCGGCGTTCGGTACGACGAAGGTCCACACGAGGATCTTTTCGGGCACGGCACCGCCTGCGCCGCAATCGTCCGCAAGGCCAATCAGGACGCCGACATCTACAGCATCCGCGTTCTTGGTAAACAACTCAGTGGCAAGGGTTTTGTGTTTGCCGCTGGGCTGCGGTGGGCGCTCGACCACGGTATTCAGGTGGTCAATCTGAGTCTGTCAACGCCAAATCGCACCCACTTCGCGGCGTTTCATCGGTTGATCGACGAGGCCGTCCACCGTCGAGTCATGGTGGTATCGGCCATGAACAACTGGCCAGGCCGCTCCTACCCCTCTGAGTTTTCCGGCGTGTTCAGTGTCGCGGCCCATGACGGAACTGATCCGCTCGCTCTTGATTTCAACCCACATCCGCCAGCGGAGTGGGGGGCGCCTGGGATCGATATCGAGATAGCCGGACTTGACGGATCGACGATGCGGGCCACCGGAAACAGTTTCGCAGCCCCCCACATCACGGGCCTCATCACCAGGATTCTCGCCAAGCATCCAGGGCTGACGGTCTTCCAAATGAAAGCGGTCCTGCAGGCGCTTGCCACCAACGCTCAGTGAGTCTTCGTTACCTTGATGGTTCAGCAGCGCCGACCATCTCGGTTCCAACTCCTGTTACAGGCCGGCTCTGCGTCGCAAACCTTCGAGGTCGGTTACGGTCACGTGTCTACCGTCGAGCGTGATCCATTCACGCTCGGCCAACTTATGCAAAGCCTGGTTGAGGCTCTGCCGAGAAACCCCGACCATCTCAGCAAGCTCGCCTTGCGACAACGCGAGATCCACCACGACAGTCCCGTCCCGGCTCACTCCGTCCCGCTCAACCAATGAAACGAGAAGTTTCGCCACCCGTTCGTTCACGTCGAGAAACACCAGGTCGGTGGTCTGTTCGGTGAGCCGCCGAACCAGCGAGCCCATCGACCTCAAGACACCGTCGACGAGCGCCGGTTCATGGCGGAGGGCCTCCAGTAGGTCCGACCTCCGCAAGACCAGCACCGTGGTCGCCTCCACAGCGACGGCCGAAGTCGAACGAGGTCCGCCATCAACGAGCGACAACTCCCCGAACGACTCCATCGGACGGACCGTTGCAAGCAGCATCTCCCGGCCGTCCGGTGAGGCTACGGAGAGTTTGACCAACCCCTCAATGACCACATATAGCGACTCGCCAGAATCGCCTTCATGGAACAGCACCTGGCCACGAGAGAACGTCCTGCGAAGCGCACCGTCGGTGAGCCGTCGTAGGAGCCTCACATCGAGCCCAGCGAACAGGCCGGTCCCGGTGAGGACCGTTTCGGTTGGCTCCACGTCGGGCAGCGTGGCACTTCTACAGGGCGGGAGGCAAGAAGATGCTGTACCTGTCGCGTAGTTGACAGCTAGGTTGTCGCCAGGACGACAGACACACCGTGCCGGACAGAGCACACTGGGCGATGTCAGCAAAGCACCGGACCCGAACGGGACCGGCCAGACGAAGGAGAGCATCGTGACCGACCAGCGCACACCTGAAGACGACACCGAAGGCCAGGTCAGAAGGCCCCTCAACGCACCTGACGTTGAAGACGGCCAGTCCATCCCTGAAGACGACACCGAAGGCCACGTTAGAAGGCCCCTCCAGGCACCTAGCGCCGAAGACGACACCGAAGGCCACGTCAGAAGGCCCCTCTAGGCGCCTGGCGTCAAAGAAGAGACCCAAGGACAAGCCATTCTGATGTTCTAGAGTCCCTGCGCCTGGCTACTCACTGACTACTCACTGACTACTGCAAGAACCCGATTCCCGGTCACGTCGGCCAGGGATCGGGTTTTTGCTGCATTCAGCGAGGCCTGATCCATCGCCCGGTTAACTCACGATGGCTGCTAGATCCACCCTTGGGGTACCTAGCCGGATGTTGTTTGCTCAGAGCCTGGAACAGCTGCGGAGTTCTCTGAGAGTTTCACAGCGGTGCCTACCAGCGTGATGAGTTGCGCCTTGTCCGCGACCGTCTGTACGGAGAAGTCAACGCCAAGCACCGCGTCAGCCCCACGAATAGAGCCAGCTTTACGCAGCTCGTCCTCGGCTTGCACGTAAGCAGTGGAGAGGCCTTCTCAATCCCGGCGAGCCGGCCGCCGAAGCCACTTTTCAGATCCGACCCGATATCGGAGAACACGTGACGACTCTGCACAACCATTCCATGCACCAGGCCGAGAACCTCGACGGTTTCCCTCCCGGGTATCCAGGGAAGGGTGCTCAAGACCACCAAAAGATGGTTCGCCTCGGGGAGACGAACACCGCGTGCCTGAACGCTCTCTGCCGTCGGTAACTTGCAACCCAAACATACCTCTAGGCCATCGTGCTGTTTCGTCCCGAACTTGTTGGGCTGAACCAGTCCATGCGTACAGGTTGCGTTCGACATTGGACCTTTCTAGCAGGAGGGGAAGACCGACCGTTACCACCAACCCCAGGCAAGTCGAGGACAGCAGGCTCGGGTCGCGCTCCGTGGTCACGACCTGGTCCCATGCGGGACGATCACCGAGGTGAGACTGGGAGGAGCGTTGTCCTCCGACCGCGTTAGCACCGGCACGGCATAACTGCCTGGCCGAGTAAGCGAGCGCTAGGACGCCGGTGCGTGCCATCTACTAACTACCCCCGCGCGTAGGTCACCCCACCCTGAAACAGCTTTGGTGAGACGTCAGCAGGTGTCGTGTCCCTGTGCCGGGTCGAGGTCAGCGGGTGGTCGCACCGCTTCCGCCCCAAGTTGGACGTCGGGTTGGCTGTCAATTTCGGGTGCACCCGGGCGGGCAGGACGCTACTTATGTGCCTTCCCACCGCCCCGGCGATTGTGTTCCACTCCCGCAGAACGACAACCCGGAGCAGTGAGCATACGTTCGCCGACCACACGGCTTAGCTGTAGCGAGAATCGTCGGCGAGACGCAGGTACTCACTCACCAGAGACTGAGGCAACCCGAGGAGAGCAGCGATTCCCAAGAGTTCGGAGCGTCTCACGCGACGGTGATCCACAGCGTGGTGACACAGGGCCAACAGGAAACCTCGGTTGGCCGCGAAGATGTCATCGTTGTTGAAGGAGTAGACACTGGCGATGTCGATGAGCGCATCGACCTCATCGTCACTCAACTCGCCATCTTCGAGCGTAGTGATGAGAAGCTCCAGGTACGCAAAGGAACCTTCGGGTGCACCTTCGTCTAGTGCTTCCCAGAGATTGAATGACCCCAACAACTCCGCCAGATCATTCGATGGGCGCGGCGGCGACTTCCCCAGTCCTTGCCGTGGAGCAGTCTCGACTGCTGGCCCGCTCGGCTGGCTTGGCCAAACAACGTTGGCGGCCTCGATCGGTAGAAGAAGATGCTCCGCGCGCGGCGCCACCCCAACAGCAGGGTCTAGGAACTCGGCGAGCAGCGCCGCGGTGGCTTTCGCATCCCCGAGCGCCGAGTGTGCGCCCCGCAACTTGATGCCACAAGCCAAGCAACAGTCGGGCAGACGTCGCCGCCGAAGGGACGGTAGGTACACCCTGCTGGCTTGCAGTGTGCAAAGTGATGGCACTGCCGGCAGAGTCCAGCCTGCGCGTGCGTACTCGGCCCGCAGAAAGGCTAGGTCGAAGTTGGCGTTGTGGGCGGCAATGGCGTGCCCCATAAGTAGCCGGTTTACATCGGGAAGTGAGTCAGTGAAGAGGGGTGCATCGCGGACGTCTGCTTCGGTGATTCCGTGGATGTGTGTCGGACCCACCCGGCCCTGCGGGTTGAAGCGACTGACCCACTCATCGAGGACCTGACCTTTGGGATCGGTCGTTACTATCGCCAGTTCAAGGATTCGATCCTGCTTTCGGGACAAGCCTGTTGTCTCGACGTCGATCACAACGAAGCCTTCACCCGACCTGGTACCTGGTATTGAGTCCTCGACCCGCGCCTGCGGTACGGCGTTGTCTACGGCACCGGGCGGTGGCGGCATGGGTGTTAGGTGTTTGGTCCAAGCCTGCCCGTCCCAGTAACGAAGTTGACCGGGCTGCCCGGGGTCGGGATACCAACCAGCCGGGGTGCTCACGCGGCGACCCTAGCGGGCGTCGGCCTCGTGGCGGGCGTAGTGGGCGGCGACCCGGCACCTCCCCGAAGCCAGTAGAGCGCGTCGAATCGGCTTTCGGTCCACGCCGGGATTCTTTGCCGTGGGCTCAAGAATGGGCTCAAAGGAGAGGGTCGACCTCACTATGACGGTGAAGCCGACCTTCTGACCTGCACAAACACCGTCGGGACGACAGGATTTGAACCTGCGACCCCTTGACCCCCAGTCAAGTGCGCTACCAAGCTGCGCTACGTCCCGGTGCCTTCAAGAAGGCTTGCCAACACTAACGCAAGGGGCCACTCCCCCAGGAATCGGCACTCAGCCGACGCCGGGCTCGTCGATGGTGAGAGTGCGCTCGTCTGCGTCCAAGGTCGCCATGACACCAAGCGGGATCGATGCCAGATGTGGGCCGTGTCCCAGGGGCAGCCCATAGATGACCGGCACCCCGAGCGAACCGAGGTGTTGCTCAAGTACATCTTCGAGTGAGCGGTCAGCCACGACGTCCGGATCCGGTTGGCCACAACCCTGCAAGTCGCTGACGACGATGCCCGCCACATCGTCGAACATGCCTGCCAATCGCATCTGCCAGAACATGACATCGAAGTTGATCGTGCGGAGGTCAACGTCCTCGAGGAGAACGATGGCGCCGGAAAGGTCGAGCTCGTACGGCGTACCGATCAAATGGTTCAGAGTGTCGAGGTTCCCGCCGATGATCGGCGCTGACACACGCCCCGGCGCAATGGCACGGAGGTATTGGTCGTCGGGTCGACGTGGCACCTGCCCCGATCCACCCTTCACCATGGCGTCGGCCGCCGAATCGAGAGTGAACGCCTCGCGGCCAGTCGCTCCAAAAGATCCGAAGCCAGGACCATGAAACGTGCATAGTCCGGACAGCTTGAGCAAGGCGGCGTGAAGGTTGGTGACGTCACTGAAGCCCATGATCGCCTTGGGGTTTGAGGCAACAAGGTCGTAGTCGATCAGCGGGAGCATCTCAATCGCGCCCACACCACCCCAGAGACAGAAGATGACATCAACCTCGTCATCGACCAGCAGGGAATGAAGGTCATCAACCCGTGCCTGTGCAGGTCCAGCGACGTAGTCCTGGCGGGCCCAGACACTGTCGGTAAGACGGACCCGGTAGCCCCGCGACTCCCACCATTCCACCGGACGCAATACATCACTGCGGTTCTCGAATGGGCCGGATGGCGCAAACACCCCAACCGTCCCACCCGGAGCCAGCGGACGCCCGAATCGTGCTGCCTTCACGAAGACTCCCCTCTTTGACAAGTGCTGGTCGCGACTACTTCTTGAATCGCTTCTCGCGAACTTTCATCGTCACGTGGATCGGCGTTCCCACGAATCCATATTCCTCGCGGAGACGTCGTTCGATAAACCGACGGTAGCCGGACTCCAAGAACCCAGACGTGAAAAGCGCGAACGTCGGCGGGCGCGATCCCGCCTGCGTGGCAAAGAGAATTCTTGGCTGTTTCCCGCCTCGAACCGGGTGCGGGTGCTCGGCAACGAGCCGGCCGAGGAACGCGTTCAGCTGCGCCGTGGGAATACGCGTTGACCAACCCTCGAGTGCAGCGTGGATCGCTGGCACGAGTTTGTCGACGTGCCGGCCGCTCTCGGCGGAGACATTCACTCGAGGAGCCCACTGCACTCGGAGCAAGTCACGTTCGATCTCTTTGTCCAAGTAGTAACGACGTTCGTCGTCCATCAGGTCCCACTTGTTGTAGGCCAGCACGAGTGCGCGTCCAGCCTCGACAACCATGCTTAGAATACGGGTGTCCTGCTCGCTGATCGGCTCACTCGCATCCATCAGGACGACGGCAACCTCCGCCTTCGCCAAGGCAGACTTCGTACGCAGACTTGCGAAGTACTCGCTACCACTTGCCTCGTGGACCCGTTTGCGGATCCCGGCTGTGTCGACGAACCGCCACTCCTCGCCACCGAGCTCAATGAGCTCATCGACCGGGTCGACTGTTGTGCCCGCCACCGAGTCGACGACCACGCGGTTCTCACCGGCGAGCCGGTTCAGCAGGCTGGACTTACCCACGTTGGGGCGCCCTAGCAGCGCAACGCGGTGTGGCCCTCCCGAAACTGCAGAGCCATCGAGCTCCGGCGGCATCGCTGCGATCATCGCATCGAGCAGATCACCTGATCCGCGGCCGTGCAGGGCCGACACGGGGAAAGGCTCGCCAAGTCCGAGGGCCCACAAGGATGACGACTCGAGCTCCTGTCTGGTGTCGTCGACCTTGTTGGCGGCCAGAATGACTGGCTTCTTGGCTCGACGTAGCACTCTGACGACTTCTTCATCGGTGTCGGTGATTCCCACTTCGGCGTCGACCACCAGGAGCACCACGTCAGCTGACTGGACCGCTAGCTCCGCTTGGGCCGCAACTCTGGCGGCCAACCCGCGGGCGTCCGGCTCCCATCCCCCGGTGTCGACCACGATGAAGTCTCGCCCCGACCACGTCGCGTCATACGCGACGCGATCACGGGTGACACCCGGGCGATCCTCGACCACCGCCTCGCGACGGCCGATGATTCGATTGACCAACGTTGACTTGCCGACATTCGGGCGTCCAACAACTGCGACGACCGGCAACGCGACGTCGATGACTGGAAGTTCGTCGTTCTCGGTCACGACGTAGCGAAGCTCGGGATGCGTTGTCGCACCATGGCGATCACTTGGTCAATTACCTCATCGAGCGTGAGTGCCGTCGAGTCGATCATCACGGCGTCCTCGGCCTGCGTCAGCGGGGAAAGTTCGCGCGTCGAGTCGAGATGATCGCGTTGGTCGAGCATGGCCGCGGTGTTCTCCACCGTGATGCCGTGGTCATGGGCCCACTCGGCCGCACGTCGCTGGGCACGAGCTTCTGTTGTCGCAATGAGAAAGACCTTGACCGCTGCATCTGGCGCCACGACTGTGCCGATGTCCCTGCCCTCGACGACAACTGCGCCGCGCTCCATGATCTCGCGCTGGATCGCCACCAACCGCTCGCGAACGGCAGGCACTGCGCTCACCGCACTGACGGACTCGGTGACATGTGGATCGCGGATTTCGGCGCTCACCTCGTGGCCGTTGACGAAAACACCTGGCGTTGCCGGATCGACGGAGATATCCAGAGTCGGCTCATTCACCCTGGCGGCCACTGCGCCAGCATCAGCGACATCCACGTTTTCGCTGATCAGCCACCAAGTCAGTGCGCGGTACATCGCGCCGGTGTCGACGTAGTTCCATCCCAAGCGAGCCGCGACGCCGCGGGCGGTACTCGACTTCCCTGACCCGGACGGGCCGTCGACAGCGACAGCTACGAGCGCACCTGTGGTGTCGTGCACCATGGCCGTTCCTCTCGCACGCTGTGGGAATGGGTCGAAACTCGGGAATCGGTCTCTTGCTGTCAACCGATCATGGTCGGCCGAGGGTATCGGGTCGACCCCGGCCGAGTCGTGCTGGAAGGCAGCCGTCTGGCTAGTGCGAGGACCAGCCATCGGCGTGCAGCGCCGAAACCAGCCCAGCCGCCTCGTCCGGACGTACCGAGAGCTCGACGATCCCCACCGGGTGCCCAGGTGAGTGCTCGAGGTCGATATCTTCAACGCTTGCCCCCGCCTTGGCGACGGTGGCGAAGAGCCGGGCCAGGGCACCAGGTTCGTCCGGGATCACTACCGGGACGACGGCGTACGAGGTGGCTGGCGCACCGTGCTTGCCTGGAATCTGCGCTAGCCCACGTCGACCTTGGTCGAGAAAGCTTTCTATCTCTTTATCGACATCTCGACTTAAAGACGCATCGCCCTCGACCGCGCGAGCGAGCGCCCCGGCCAAACCAGACAGCTCTGCCGCCAAGCGAGCGACGAGGGGAGCAAGGGTGCCGGCATTGGCGATCACGATGTCGGTCCACAGCTTCGAATCGCTGCCGGCAATGCGTACGGTGTCGCGAAGTCCTTGGCCAGCCAACGCCATTGCCACCGAGTTGGCGTCGATCAGCTGCCCAGCCACCGCGCTCGCGGCAACCTGAGGAAGGTGCGACACCAGTGCTACCGCGGCATCGTGCGCCGCCGCGTCGACGATCATCGGATCGGCACCGCAGTCGATGGCCAACCGCTCGACGACAGCGACTCGCTCTGGTCCGGCCACCCCGTTAGGACAAATCGCCCAAGGCCTTGCATCGAAGAGGTCCGCCTGGGCGGCAACGGCACCTGACCGCTCCCGTCCGGCCATGGGATGACCACCCACAAATCGGTTCGCACACCCCAATTTCTCGGCTTGCACTTGAGGTTGAGTCTTTACACTGGAGACATCACTAATCGTCGCTGATGGATATAGTCGAATTGCCTCCTCCATGACTTGTGCCAGCGTTGACGGTGGAACGCAGAGAAGAACCAGGTCGACATCGACCGGCGCCCAGCCAACGCTCCCCGCCCCGAGGGCACCAGCTAGCCGCTGAGCGCCTTCGTCCGCGTCAGAGATCCACACCGACCACTCAGCATGGGCCAACGCCAGACCCACAGAGGTGCCCAGCAGCCCCGCACCAACGATCTGCAGTGATCGACTCATTGGGCGAGGTCCAGGCGAAGCGTCTCGGCGCCCCTGAGGTAGACGTGGACGACGTCCTGGCGCGGCCGGTCGAGGACGGCGTGGGCGAGCACCCGCACCACCCTCGGAAGGGCGCCGTCGATGTTGAGTTCTTGGGCACAGAGCAGCGGAACATCGCCGATGCCGAGGGTCCGCGCTGCTGCGGCCGGGAACGCACTCGTGAGGTCGGGCGTGCTGGTGAAGATGACGCTGATCAGGTCATCGGTCGAGAGCTCATTCCGCTCCATCAGTGCGGTCACCAACTCGACCACCGCCTCGGTCATCTCTACCGGGTCGTCGGCCTTCAACTGGGTCGCTCCACGGAGTGCTCGAATCACGCGCACACCTTAGCGGTCTCTCGATGAAGAGATGACCCGACACGACGGCTTATCGACATGTCGAGTTGCCTCGGGCTCGAGAGGCGGGCTTGCCCAACCCCCCGGTGGGGATGATGACTTATCGACATCTGCTTGTGGACGCGTGCTTGTGACTCACGATCCAAGCAGGTCAGCGGGCAAAGGCACAGCCGAGTCGACTTTTCGCTCAGCAAGTTCAAGCATCGATTTGTCGATACCCGCATCCACAAGGCTGCCAACCTAATCTGTATCGCTTTAGCGACTCGGCGACATATCGATTAAATCAAGCAGCGCACCCTGCTCGTGCTGGTTGAGCACCCGGACCCCGCCGGGGTGTAGCCGGCCCAACCGGATCGGACCGAACTGCAGCCGAACGAGGCGGCGAACCGGGAGGCCTACCTCGGCCATCAGGCGCCGCACGACTCGGTTGCGACCGACGTGAATTGTCAGCTCGATCTGGGCTTCCTTGCCCACCTGGTCGACGATCCGAAAGTCGTCAACCGACACCATGCCGTCCTCCAGCTCGACTCCCGCCCGCAGCCGGCGGCCGATGTCCTTGGGGACCGGTCCGGTCACGACGGCCCGGTACAGCTTGGGCACCCCGAACGAGGGGTGGGCCAGCCGGTGCGCAGCCTCACCGTCGTTGGTCATTAGGATGAGGCCCTCGGTCTCGATGTCGAGCCGGCCAATATGGAAGAGCCGCTCGTTGCGGTCGGCCACCATGTCACCGATCGTGGGGCGGCCTTCCGGGTCGCTCATCGTGCTGACAGTTCCCTCAGGCTTGTTGAGGGCCAGGTAGATCTGACCTGGCGCTACCGGGATCCGCTCCCCGTCCACCCGGACGACGGCACGTGCTGGGTCGATCCGCACTCCTTGGATAAGGACCACCTGACCGTCGACGCTCACCCTCCCGGAACTAATGAGCTCTTCGGCAGCTCGACGGCTGGCGATCCCGGCGCCGGCAAGCACCTTCTGGAGTCGAACTCCTTTCGGGGGTTGACCCTCAAGTGGAGGTTTAGTCATAGTTCTGCCTCAAGTGTCTCAAGATCGGGTAGGTAGGGGGCAAGTTCGGGAAGTTCGTCCAACCCTGCCACGCCGAGCCGTTCGAGGAAGTAGCCGGTGGTCTTGTAGAGGTGCGCCCCCGACTCACCGTCGAAGCCACACTCCTCGACCAGACCCCGGGCCAGCAGCGTGCGCACGACTCCGTCGACGTTAACGCCACGCACCGCCGAGACCCTGGCCCTTGACACGGGCTGACGGTAGGCCACGACCGCGAGGGTCTCCAGCGCAGCCTGGGTGAGCCGAGCCCGCTGACCGTCGAGGACAAAGCGCTGGACTACTTCCGCATAGTCGGGGCTGCTGTAGAAGCGCCATCCACCTGCGATCTCACGCAGCGCAAACCCTCTGCCTTGCGCGGCGTACTCCCCCGCCAGCTGCTTGCACGCTTCCGCTACGTCGGCCTCAGGACGTACCAGGACCTGGGCCAAGGTCACGGTGGCCACTGGCTCGTCAACCACCATCAGAACAGCCTCTATCGCAGGAGCGAGCTCGAGGTCGCCGATCATGACCTCGTCGGGTTCAGCGTTCGGGTCGTCCTCCGCGACCTCATCGATCAAGTCGGCTTCTGGGCTGTTGGCCTCGTTCGTCGTTTCGTCAGTCACGCTTCCTCGCTCGGTTGCGGTTCGTCGGCTTGTTCAACGGCTGGCTCCTCGGCGGTTTCGGTACCGGCCGGCCGGTCCTCGTCGTCGAACTCGTCATGGAGATCGAGCTCGCCATCATCGGAGCCCGTCCAACGCACAGTGAGCTCAGCGAGCGGCTGCACCTGGTCAAACGCGACAGCTCCCTCGCGGAAAAGCTCGAGGAGTGCGAGGAACCGCGCGATCACCGTCATGGTGTCAGCTGCATCACCGACCAGTCCGCGAAAGCTGGCGGTGCGGACTCGGCGCAACCGGTCAACCAGCAAGGCTGCCTGCTCCTTGACGCTGACCGGGGGCGCGTGGATGTGCCCCGTCGCCACCTCAGGGATGGCCTTCGGGGCAAGTGCCTTGGCAGCGAGAGCTGCCAGCCCATCAACGCCAATGCCGAGCAGGACCTCGGGAAGCAGCGACGCGAACTGGGGCTCGAGGCCGACTGCGCGCGGATAGCTGCGACCTGCCACAGCCATGATCCGAGCTAGCTCAGCAGCGGCTGTTTTGTAGGCGCGATACTGCAGAAGTCGAGCAAACAGGAGGTCCCTGGCTTCCAGGAGCGCCAAGTCGTCTTCGTCCTCAACCTCAGCGGATGGGAGCAGCCTCGCGGTCTTCAGGTCGAGGAGGGTGGCAGCCACAACCAGGAAGTGTGTGGTCTGCTCGAGGTCCCACTGCTCGCCAGCGCCTTTGATGTAGGCGATGAACTCGTCGGTGACCTCTCCGAGCGCCACCTCTGTGACGTCGAGCTTGTGCTTGGCGATCAGGCCCAGCAGTAGGTCGAATGGTCCTTCGAAGACGTCGAGCCGGACGTGGAAGCCACTGGTGCTCCCAGGTTCAGGCAGGTCCGTCGTCGTTGAGGTCACGGGCGAACGCTAGCCGAGCAGCCCAAGCCGCTGGCACAGGGCTGACGACCCACGCTAGGCGTCTAGCCCCTCACGGAGGCGGCGCGCCACGATACTGGCCTCCCCCTTGGCCTGCAGATCGGCTACCACCACAGCAACGGCTTCACGAACGATCCGCCCGCGGTCCACCTTGATCCCGAGATCGCGATAGAGGGTGGCCTTCGCATCGTCGAGTGCGACCAGCTCGTCTGCCGACAGGTAGACGGTGATCTTCTCGTCATGGCGCTGGCGTCCGGACGGCGCCGAACGAGGCCCACGAGATCCCCTGATGGTTCGCCCAACCTGGGCAGGCTCTATATCTTTAGTTGAGATTGATCCTTTATCCCCCGCTGGGGACTGAGCCTGTGGAGTCTCAGTCTTTACCTCAGCAACGTCGGCCAGCGCGGCCGACGATGAGGTCGTCCGAAAGAGCTCACTCGCCCCTGGGAGTGCAGCGCGACGACTCATTGGGCCAGCACCTCCCGAGCCAGTTGCCGGTAGGCAGTAGCCCCGGACGACTTCGAGTCGTAGGAAGTGATCGGCTCGCCCGCCACAGTGGTCTCTGGGAAGCGGATCGTGCGGTTGATCACCGTGTGATACACCCGGTCGCCGAACGCCTCGACTACGCGGGCCAGGACCTCGCGCCCATGAGTGGTTCTGCTGTCGAACATGGTGGCGAGAATACCGTCAAGTTCTAGTTCAGGGTTAAGCCGCTCGGTGACCTTCGAGATAGTGTCCATCAGGAGCGCCACTCCCCGAAGTGCGAAGAACTCGCACTCCAGCGGGATGATCACCCCATGCGCCGCAGTCAGGGCATTCACTGCCAGCAGACCCAGCGAAGGTTGGCAGTCGATCAGGACGTAGTCGTAATCCGCGGCAATGGAGGCGATGCCGCGCCCCAGCGTCTGTTCGCGGGCGACCTCCCCCACCAGCTGGACCTCAGCGGCACTGAGGTCGATATTGCTCGGCAGCAGGTCCATGCCGGCCGTGTTGGTCTTCAGCAGGATGTCCTCAGCCTCGACGCCCCGGTCCATCAGCAGGTTGTAGACGGTGCGGTCCAGCTCGTGCGGATTGACGCCCAACCCGACCGAGAGGGCTCCTTGGGGGTCGAAATCGACCAGCAGAACGCGGCGTCCGTACTCAGCCAAGGCTGCGCCCAAGTTGATCGTGGTGGTGGTCTTTCCAACCCCGCCCTTCTGGTTGCACATCGCGATGATGCGCCCAGGGCCGTGGTCGAGGAGCACCGGAGGTTCGGGAAAGTGCGGAAGCGGACGGTTGGTCGGACCCATGATCGCCTCGAGCACTGGAGGAACGTCCTGGTCAGGGCCGAGTTCGGGGGAATCGGAATCAAATGTCGACATAACCACTGATCTCTAAACCTCTCCATAGACTTCACGACAAGTCGGTGCGCACTCTAGGCCGACCGCATCGACGGAGGCAAGGTCCAGCAGTCGTTGAGGGTGCCCGGTCGCGAGTGAGCCGGGTCCGGATCGCCTAGCTGCGTGCCCGCGGGTGCGAGGCCGCGTAGACCTCGCGCAGTGTTTCGACGGTTACCAGAGTGTAAATCTGCGTCGTTGTCACCGAGGCGTGTCCGAGCAGTTCCTGGACCACCCGGACGTCGGCCCCTCCGTCGAGCAGATGCGTGGCAAAGCTGTGTCGAAGGGTGTGTGGGGAGACTTCACCGGCAATGCCAGCCCGGTCTGCTGCTGATCGGAGGACCGTCCATGCGCTCTGCCTGCTGAGCCGCCCGCCCCGACTGTTGACGAAGAGTGCCGGCCCACCGGCGCCACGCTCGGCGAGCGTTGGCCTACCCCTCACCAGATAGTCATCGACCGCGATCGCCGCATAGCTCCCGACCGGTACCACACGTTCCTTGCCGCCCTTGCCAACCAGCCGAAGAGCGCCAGACGGAAGGTCGAGGTCGTCAACGTCGAGTCCCACCGCCTCCGAGATACGTGCACCCGTTCCGTAGAGCAGCTCCAGCAGGGCCCTGTCCCGGATCTCCTTCGGTGTTCGACCCTCCCCCGCGGCGGCCAGCAGCGCCTCGACCTGCGTGACCGTCAGCGCCTTGGGAAGGCGACGCGGTGCCGCTGGCGGTCGGACATCGGCGGCCGGATCATGGCTGGACAGATCCTCAAGCGCTGCGAAGCGGTGGAAGCCGCGAACGGCCACGACGGTGCGAGCAGCTGATGACGCCGCCAACGGTTGGTGCTCAGAGTCGCCCTCCCGCAACCTGCCCAAGAAGGCCAGAACGTGTCCCTCAGTGACCTGTTCGATGTCGCCGACTCCGACATCGGCGAGAAACTCCAGATAGCGGCCGAGATCGCGCCGATAGGAGAGCAGCGAGTTGCGGGCCAATCCCCGCTCGATCGCCAGGTGATCGACGTATTGTCGAACGGCCACATCTGCAGCCGAAGGACTCACCTCGGTGCTGCTCCCCATGTGCCGACCATAACCAGAGTGGCCCCAGACGTAGGAGGGCCCCCGCCGAGGCGGGGGCCCTCCTACGTCCGTCTGTCAGGCGAGGAGGTCGTCCACATCAACGGTGGGCAGACCGAACGCCTCACCGACAGCTGCGTACGTGATCTGGCCTTCGTGCGTGTTGAGGCCAGGACGCAGTGCCGCATTGCCCTTGAGCGCCTCGCGCCAGCCGAGGTTGGCGAGCTGCACCGCGTAGGGAAGCGTCACATTGGTCAGCGCGTAGGTGGAGGTATGAGGCACCGCACCGGGCATGTTGGCGACGCAGTAGAAAACTGTGTCGTGAACTTTGAACGTCGGGTCGGCGTGCGTCGTGGGGCGCGACCCTTCGAAGCAGCCACCCTGGTCGATGGCGATGTCGACCAGCACCGCGCCCGGCTTCATGCGCGAGACGAGGTCGTTGTTGACCAACTTAGGAGCCTTCGCACCCGGAATGAGAACGGCACCGATCACCAGGTCGGCCTCGCTGACTTCCTGCTCAATGGCATAGGAACTGGACATCAGGGTCTGCATGCGACCCTGGTATACGCGGTCGATCTCAGCCAGTCGCTTGGCATTGATGTCGAGAATCGAGACATTGGCCCCCATTCCGACTGCGATCTGTGCAGCGTTCAGACCGGACACACCGCCGCCCAGAACCACAACCTTGGCTGCCTTGACGCCTGGCACCCCGCCGAGAAGGGTCCCCCGGCCACCGTTTGCGCGTTGCAGAGTTGATGCGCCAACCTGCGGACCCATCCGGCCCGCAACCTCGGACATCGGGGCAAGGAGTGGGAGTGATCGGTCGGGAAGCTCGACCGTCTCGTAGGCAATCGCGGTGGTACCTGAGGAGAGCAGCGCGTCGGTGCACTCGCGACCAGCCGCCAGGTGCAGATAGGTGAAGAGCACCTGTCCCTTGCGCATCCGGTGGTACTCCTCGGCGATCGGCTCCTTCACCTTCAAGATGAGGTCGCCGGTCTGCCAGACGTCGTCCGCTGTGGGCAAAATCGCTGCGCCAGCAGCGACGAACTCGTCGTTGGAAATGGACGAGCCAACGCCTGCGTCAGTCTCGATGAAGACCTCGTGGCCGTTTCGGGTGAGCTCGTGCACACCAGCTGGAGTAATAGCGACCCGGTACTCGTGGTTCTTGACCTCGCGGGGGATGCCGACCTTCACGGAAATCAACGTCCTTCGTGACAACTGTGACAGCGTGAGCGGCTGAACGCGGTGGCCGTGCAGAGCCGGGTCGACCGCCGCCGCGCCCCTCGGGGTGAGAGGCGCAGGGAGTCTATCCGAGCGCCCAGGAAGGGCCAGGCCAGGGATGGTCGGGCGGCAAGAGTGAGCCCCACGCGCCTCGCCGCGCCTCGGCGGCCGCCAGGAGGGCGGCAACCGCCAGCGAGTTGTGGATGTGTCCGGCCATTATCCGCTGGACCAGATCGCTGAGATCCACCCGCGCAACCAGGAGGTCGCGCTCCTCATCGGTCCGCGCCGGCCGGTCGGCGGGATTGACGTCACTGAGGCCCTTGGCCAGAAAGACCCGGATCGTTTCGCTGCTCATGCCGGGTGAGGAGTAGAGGTCGATCAAGGTGTGCCACTCATCGGCCAACAATCCAGCCTCCTCGATCAGCTCCCGCTGGGCCGTCGCCCAGGGCGACTCGCCGGGTTCGTCAAGCAGTCCAGCGGGAATCTCCCAGAGGTGGCCTGCGACCGGGTGTCGGTACTGGCGGAGGACAACCACTTGGTCGTTGTGATCGATGGCCACCACACCGACGGCGCCGGGATGGACGACCACGTCACGGTCAACGGACGTGTCAGCATCGAGCACGACCCGATCGGTGACGACTGTCCACTTCGCGGCGACAACTCGCTCACGCCGACTGGTCACCGGCAGAGAGCCTGCCAGGTCGGAGATGTCAGAGATGTCGGTCGTGTCTGAGGGTCGGGTCACCGGAACCGTCAACTGACTGCAGGAGTGCTCTCAGCTACCTCAGAGGCAGCCACCCCAGCCGCGGCCACCTCTGGCAGCTCGACCTGCTCTGGCTTGCGCGCGATAGCTGCGGCAATGAGCCCGGCAAAGAGCGGGTGCGCACGGGTCGGTCGCGACCGGAACTCAGGGTGCGCTTGAGTCGCCACGTAGTACGGGTGCACCTCTCGTGGCAGCTCGACGAACTCAACCAGCCGACCATCTGGCGACGTTCCGCTGATCCGCAGGCCCGCTTCTTCCAGCCTCTCGCGGTACTCATTGTTGACCTCGAACCGGTGCCGATGACGCTCTTCGACGTATGGCTCGCCGTAAATGTCCCGGACGATGCTGTCCTCGCTCAGCTTGGCGGGATACAGACCCAGCCGCATCGTTCCGCCCATGTCACGCTCGCCAGCCACGACATCGCGCTGGTCAGCCATCGTGGCGATGACTGGATAAGGAGTCGAGTCGTCGAACTCCATCGAGTTGGCGTCGACCATGCCCGCCATGGTGCGTGCGTACTCGATCACCATGCACTGAAGGCCGAGGCAGAGCCCCAGCGTCGGGATTGCATGCTCGCGGGCGTAGCGAAGCGCCCCCAGCTTGCCTTCGATCCCGCGGACGCCGAATCCACCAGGAACGCAGATAGCGTCTACACCGCTCAGCTGGCGAGCCGCGTCATCGGTGGTGGCACATTCGTCGGAGGTGACCCAGCGGACGTTCACCCGGGCATCGTTGGCAAACCCGCCGGCTCGCAGCGCTTCAGTGACCGAGAGGTAGGCGTCAGGGAGGTCGATGTACTTCCCCACCAGTGCGACAGTGACTTCATGAGCAGGCTTGTGAACCCGACGCAGCAGGTCGTCCCACTCGGTCCAGTCGACGTCGCGGAACGGCAGGCCGAGCCGGCGCACTACGTACGCGTCCAATCCCTCGCTGTGCAGCACCTTGGGGATGTCGTAGATGCTTGGCGCATCGACAGCCGCAACCACCGCCTCGTCGTCGACGTCGCACATCAAGCCGACCTTGCGCTTGATCGAGGTGGGAACCGGTCGATCGGCCCGAAGAACAATTGCGTCGGGCTGGATACCAATGTTGCGCAAAGCAGCCACCGAGTGCTGAGTTGGCTTGGTCTTCAGTTCTCCGGAGGGACCGATGTACGGGAGCAACGAGACGTGAACCACGAAGGTGTTGTCTCGCCCTACCTCGTGCCGAACCTGGCGCACCGCCTCGAGGAAGGGCAGTGACTCGATGTCACCGACCGTGCCGCCGACCTCGGTGATGACAACGTCGACATCACTTCCGGCCATTCTGCGGATGCGGGCCTTGATTTCATTCGTGATGTGCGGGATCACCTGAACGGTGTCGCCCAGGTACTCACCGCGCCGCTCTTTGGCGATGACGGCCGAGTAGACCTGTCCGGTGGTGACATTGGCCGACCCGGCGAGCTCTCGGTCGAGGAAGCGCTCGTAGTGCCCGATGTCGAGGTCGGTCTCTGCGCCGTCGTCGGTGACGAAAACCTCACCATGCTGGAACGGGTTCATGGTTCCTGGGTCGACATTGAGATACGGGTCGAGTTTTTGCATCGTGACCCGAAGGCCACGTGCCTTGAGAAGGTTCCCCAGACTCGAGGCGGTGAGGCCCTTGCCGAGACTTGAGGCCACCCCACCGGTGACGAAGATGTGCTTGGTCATTTGCGCACTGGCCAAAGCGGGCTCCCGTGATCGTTCCCTGATGAAGTGCGGGCGGCCGTCGCAGACCGATCCACGGGAGATCAGGCTATCAGCCCGTTGGCCCTGACACCGCGGCGCCGCGCCTAAGTCAGGGCGTTCGGCCGCTGGCTCCCGAACGCATTCGCAGAAGAGTACGGACTGAACCTGGGTCCGCCAGGGCTGCCGCACCACCGACGACAACTACCGCTACAGAGCCGGCCACGAGCACCTGCAGGATCGCCACCGCCAATGAGGACCCTCCGGATCCGCCGCCCAGAATCAGGTGCCCGAACCAGCCAACGCAGAGCGCGGCGACGCTCGACGCAAGCGCAACTCTGATCACTCCCTTGAACGCGCTCGGCCCGGCTTCTCGCCGAACAGCGGCCAGCAACAGTCCGGCACCAACCAGCAGCCCGCAGCTGAAACCAACGCCGATAGCACGCGTGACCTCAGCGTCACCTTCGGCGCCAATGACGAGCACCCAAGCACCCAGAATCCCCGCTCCCCACCCGAACGCGGTGGCCCCCG
Organism: Candidatus Nanopelagicales bacterium; assembly: GCA_038316135.1. Lineage (GTDB taxonomy): Bacteria > Actinomycetota > Actinomycetes > JAHEKZ01 > JAHEKZ01 > JAHEKZ01. The sequence goes on from JBBQAL010000036.1 coordinate 19,858, forward strand.
CCGCGACGGGGGCTCGATGTCGGGCGGCCATCACTCGCACCAGATGCCCTTGCAGGCCGAACCCGAGAGCACCGACCGACAGTGCCGTCAGCAGCGCCGACAGTCTTGGAACTCCTCCGGCGCCTGGGGCCCCTTCCACCATGACAGCGGCCAGCGGGTCTGCTGCTGCGGCGAGACCTGCGGCCCCGATTGCCGATGCTACGAACACCGCGCGGATACTCTGGGCCGTGGTCTTGGCTGATCCAACCCGGTCACCTCGTTCATGCAGGGCAGACAACCTCGGAAACGTACTCGTCGCGATCGGGAAGACGAGAATCGACCACGGCAACAGAAAGACGGTCCAACCGAGCACGAAGACAAGGGCGCTTCCGTCGGAGCCGTACACATTGCTCCAGCGGATCGCGGCCGCGTAGCCGACCCACTGCGCGCCAACAATGACAGCGCCGCTCCACGCCAGCGTGCGCGCCTGCCCGAAGCGACCAGCGGGAAAGCGGAGGGATGGCGCCACGATCAGACCAGCCCTGGCCAGCGCAGGGATTTGCACCGCAAGGAGTGCGATGACTCCAAGGGTGGTACCGCCAGCGAGCACGAGGAACTCTGCATCGCTCAAGGCCACGAGCGAACCGTTTTCTTGACCTGCCATCTGGGCATAGACAAAGTAGCTGCCTATCACCACGAGACTCGAAACAGCGGGAGCCACCGCGGGCGCAAAGAACCGATGGTGCGCTTGGAGCGCTCCTTGCGCGACCACCGTTGCCCCGTAGATGGGGATCTGCAGCAAGAAGACCCAGAGCATGTCGCGCGCAACCATTGGCGCATCAGTCCCGCACCCGTTGGCGGGTCCCAGCATGATCTGAATCACCCAGGTCGAAGTGACGTACATGAACGCGGTGATCGGCACGAGTAGAACCAGCGCCCAACCGTGCAGGGCCGCCACAGTTGCGCGGACGCGTGCCGGGTCGTGCTCCCTCGCACCAGCTACGAGCGGCACTACCACCGCAGCGAGGGCTCCACCAACCACTAGCTCATAGACGATGTTGGGGACGGCGTTCGCAGTTGCGTAGACGTCCCCAAGACAGTCCGTTCCGACGGCACGCGCCAGAACCATGTACCGCAGCAAGCCAAGGATCCGTGCGACGATCGTTACCCCGGCGATCAGGAGAGCCGCGCTGACCAGTCCAGCGCCGGGTGAGCCCTGTGCCGACGACTTCGGTGCCGACGACTCCTGTGCCGACGAATCCTGCGGAGGCTGTACGGGGTCAGTCATCGGCTGACGGGCTCGAACGGCGGCCCAAGCCATCGAGTTCGCGAAGGACCGGTGTGCGCTCGATGACTCGCGAGAAACTCACCCGCTCACTGGCGACCGTCAAAGCGACCAGGGCGGCAACGGTGGCCAGCAATGCGGGACGGTTCATCGACGCCGCCACGCCAACACCCCATGCCGCGCCCAGCGCATTCGCACCGGTATCCCCCAACATCGACCGCTCACCCAGATCCTCCGGAAGCAGCGCGGTCGCTGCACTCAACGGACCGGTCAGGACGGCTCCGGCTGATCCGCCCTTGAGCAACGGACCTGCCGACGCAGCAAGAAACACCTTGGTGGCGCGTCCCGGTCTGAGGTCAAACAGATTCATCAGGTTGGCGCTACCGGCGACGACGGCTCCCGCAAGCACCGCATCGACCAAACCACCGCGTCCGCGCCGCACCAGCGCTCCGGCCACGAGCCCGGTAGCTCCGAGCCCGACAAGCTTGACCGTGCCGGTGGTGACCTCGCCATGTCGGAGCGCACCTAGGTGGCCCCGAAGGCCTTTGACATCAGCTGCTCCGGTGAGGTCGTCGATCATCCCAAGCGCCGAGGCTCCGCCAACGGCCAGCATCGATGCCACCCGCGTCGAAGGAGCCAGCCCGGGTGCAGTAACCAACGCAGCCAAGGATCCAAGGGAAACGGCCGGGCCTTGCGCCAAGGTGACTGTCTCCCCGCGATGGTTCACCCGTTCCCAACGTTGCGCCGAAGCGTCGGCGCTCAGCTGCCGGAATGCCCGCCGACTCACCGATGATGCAAGGGCTGCGTTGAGAACTCGGCCAACCATGGTCAGCCCCTGGGGAGCGGGTCGGGCGCTGGGCCATCGGATCCCTCTCCGGTGCCGTAGTGTCCAACGCCACCAGCGATCTGCTCAGCCAGAGCAAGGATCGTGACAGTGACTCCGTTGACCGTGTCGAGTCGATCCTCCGAAGACACGACACCGTCCGCATCCGAACCACGCAGAACGCTGATCACGCCTTCTGGCTGAGCGCTTCCAAAAGGAGCGCTCAGGACAGTTCCGACGCCAACGTCATCCAATGAGGTGAGCAATGGAACAACAGCGAGGTCGGCTCCAGGGACGGAACCGGAGGGGCCAACCACGATCGCAGTATCGGCGCGAGTCACCTCTTCCTCGTCCGCAGAGATGAACCCCTCACTCTCGAAGGCAGCGAGTACAGCAATCGAGTCGAGGGACGGTGCACCAACGGCACGGCCACCCGGGGTCAAGAGCGCTTCTGCAAGCACCTGCCCAGCAAGCTGATACGGATCATCAGCTCGGCCCCCTTTGGCAAGACCCTCAGCGACCCGCCCGAGGATCGCGCTCTGCTCCGGATCACCCCACGCCGGCTCGATGGTGACCTTCTCGCCCACTGAACCGCCAGCGGCGTCAATGGCATCTTCGACGGCAGACACCTGGTCGCCGTCGGCTCCTGGTAAGACCAGGATCGTCGCGACATGCGACGTAAGAATGCCATCGACGAGTACCGGCTGGGAGAGCGCAGCAAACTGCTCGGACGAGTCGATCTCGGTGCGCAGCGCCGAGACGTCGCTCTGCAGGTCGACCTTCTCCTGTGCCAGCTGTTGGGTCCGGTCCTCAAGGAATCCGCTGATGTCGTCCTTGAGAGGCCCCGACCCGAGGACGATGCCAATGGCGAGTGCCATGAAGATCGCCACGATTGAGACGATGTGGTATCGAAAGTCGATCACGAGATGGTCCGTTTCTTCAGTCTCTTCAGTCGCGGTATCAAGAGCCCGGTCACCCGGTCACCCAGAAGACCAAGTCGTGCCACCACGACCCGACGAGGTCGAAGAAGCTCCGCCCGGCAGTTGTTGACGCCATTGCGGCAACGAGCGCTGCCAATCCAGCCGCGATCAGCAGGAGCAGCTGTCCGGTCGAAATGCGACTGCGGTAGAGGCGGCTGACGCCTTTGGCGTCGATGAGCTTTCCGCCAACTCGCAGTCGAGTCAGAAAGGTGCTTGCCATTCCAGCCCGACCTTTGTCGAGGAACTCGACCAACGTCACGTGACTACCCACGGCAACAATAAGGCTCGCGCCTTTGTCGTCAGCCAAGAGCATGGCCACGTCTTCGCTGGTTCCTGTGGCCGGAAAGAGGATGGGATCAACACCGAGCGACTCCACGCGCTCCAAGCCGGGAGCCCGTCCGTCACGGTAGGCGTGCACGACGACCTCGGCACCAGCGCTCAGGGCCGCATCGGACACCGAGTCCATGTCGCCGACAATGAGGTCTGGGCGGTAGCCCATCTCAAGCAGAGCGTCGGCGCCACCGTCGACGCCAATCAGCACTGGCCGGTGCTCGCGAATGTAGGGCCGCAGCGTCTGCAGGTCCTCTTTGTAGTGGTAGCCACGAACCACGATCAGGACATGCCGGCCGTCAATCTCCGTCGAGATGTCGGGGACGCCCACTCCGTCAATGAGTAGGTCACGCTCCTGGCGGAGGTACTCCATGGTGTTGCTTGCGAAGGCCTCGAGCTGGACGGCTAGCCCTGCCCGCGCCTCGTCCATCGACTTCTCGACGGTGGCAGCGTCGAGCAGCTGCCCTTCGGCGACGACTGCTCCGTGGTGGAGCAGACGGTCGCCGTCCAACACAACCGAGTCACCGTCGTGCAACCGGCCAAAGACGTCCGGACCGACGGAGTCAAGCAGCGGGATACCGGCCTCGACAAGGATCTCCGGCCCCAGGTTGGGATATCGGCCGCTGATGCTGGCCGAAACATTCACCACCGCGGATGGTTTGCAGGCAACCAGCCCCTCGGCTGCCACCCGGTCGATGTCCAGATGGTCGATGACCGCGATCTCGCCTGGCTTGAGGCGCTTGGTGAGGTCCTTGGTGCGTTTATCCAGCCGGGCCAGACCTTGCGGCTCAGGTCCTGAGACCTGGCTAGAGCGGCGAAGCATGGACAGTCGCATCCGGCCATCCTGCCAGAGCGACCGAGACCTACCGGCAAACGCGCTGGCCAGCGGGGTTCCTCATCGCTGGAGCAGCAGCGCATCCACGCCAACTGAGTGGCGCGCCTTCATCGACCGATTCACGATCGACAGTCTGTTGGCGGTTCCCAACGGCAGTTTGCCGGCCCACACGACGCGCCCTTCGTGGCGCTTTGCCGAGTAAAGGCTCACCGTGTCGACGACCCGCCCGTTCAGCAGAACGTCGGCACGCCCTCGGGTCGGTCCGGTAGTGGCGACCCACCCGACCGAGCGGCCCTCGACCTCCACCGTCAACCGATCGCCGGCCAGCGTGCTGAGCCACTCCGACCCATCTAGCGCTTTGGAATCGGACTTCCGCTGCCATCCCTTCGACCGGTCGGTCTGGGTCCACGGAATGGTCGAGACGTAGCCATCCCGAACCGTGAACGTGGTGCGGCCGACGCCGTCGTAGAGCCACAGGCGCCAGGCGACCGAAGACTCTGGCTCGACGGTGAAGTCGAAACTCGTCCTCGATGGACCGGTTGTGTAGCAACAGTCGGCTCCCGGTCCGATCCGGACCTGAGACAACCCCGTCCCGATGTCAGTGCCGGTCCACGTGTAACGCATCGGGTAACCACCTGCGGTGACCTGGCCCCGACGTAACAGCAACAGGGGGAAGGACGTGAACGTCGGCGAGACCGTGTCGACAATCACCTGGAGTGTGTTGGTGGCAGTCCGTCGGTTGCCCGACGCATCAAGCGCGGTTATCCCGACAACGTGGCTTCCCTCGGCCACCTGGATCCGCTTGGTGATGGTCGAGTAGACCTCGACGTCTGCGACCAGGCGTACGACAGTGCCGTCAACAGCGATCTCGTAGGACACGGCGGAGGTCTCGTCGTACGCGGCCCCCCACGACACATAGATGTTGTTGTACGGGGTCGCAACGGAGTAGCCGGTCTGGTAGTCGCCAGCATCGGGAACAATGTCGAAGGGGCTCGGCGCCGTGGTGTCGCTGCTGGCCAGCGCCGTTGACGTGCCCAGCAATGATGCGGCTGGCAAAGCGAGCAGCGCGAGCAGGAGCGGGGCGGCGCTCCCCCACCTACCGCGCCTCCCACGACCGCTCACGGTTGCCCCCTCGGACTTGCCGGCGTCGACCCCTCGACGATGCCAGGCCCACTTATGGTCTGCGGACGCCCAGACTCACACGTGTGTATAGCGGCCAATGCACCCAAACGGCCCATCAGAGTCACTCCGCTGCCACTCACCGGTTCCCGCCTCACCGGTCCCCGCCTCACCGGGACGCGCGCGCTACCGCCAGCAACTCCTCAGCATGAGCCTGGCCACTGCTGGACTCGGCGAGACCGGCCAACATCCGGGTCAGCTCCTTGACCCGGCCTTCGTCGTCGAGCTGACGCAGCCCACTGGATGTCACGTCACCGGAGGTTGACTTGTGCACCACCCAGTGTTGGTCGGCGAAAGCGGCCACCTGCGGCAAGTGAGTGACTACAAGCACCTGTCGGCTCCGTCCGAGCTGTGCCAGTCGGCGGCCTACCTCAACCGCAGCTGCCCCTCCCACTCCGGCGTCAACCTCATCGAAGACCAAGGTGGCCACCGGATCTGCATCCGCCAGAACAACTTCCAAGGCCAGCATCACCCGCGACAGCTCACCACCGCTGGCACCGCGCTGAACGGCAGTGAATACACCTCCACGATGTGGGCGCAGAAGAAACGCGACATCGTCAAGCCCCCCGATGGCAAGTTCGGTTCCCGGTGAGACTCGGACGGCCAACTCGGCGTCTGGCATGGCCAGCGCAGTCAGCTCGGCGGTCACGGCGGCAGAAAGACGGCGACCGGCTTCCTCGCGTTTGGAGCTCAGCTCACCGGCGAGCCGATGCCACGCGAGGTCGGCTGCGGTGATG
>JBBQAL010000074.1:0-14273 GCA_038316135.1 Candidatus Nanopelagicales bacterium
CCTCTACTCACAACTCATCGCGGGAGACACACTGTCCTGGTCAGTTCTGCAAGCTCGTAATCTTCTGGTCATCTTGGTGGTGGTCGTGCTCGTGTCGAGGTGGCGTGAGTCTCTGGGGAAGTCTCGCTGGCGCACGTCCGAACCACTCAGGGAATCGGAGATCACCGTATGAAGCCGAGTGTTCGCCTGGTCCTGGCTAGCGCCCTGATGCTATTCCTCGAACTCGTGCTCATTCGATGGCTTGGTGCGAACGTCGTCCATCTCGGCTACTTCACAAACTTCGTCTTGCTCGGGTCATTCCTGGGAATCGGACTCGGGTTCGTGCGCGCCAGTCGAAGGCCTGAGCCGCCACTCTGGCCAGCGGTAGTCCTGCTACTGATGACTGCTGCGGTCTTCGTCTTCCCGGTCGGCATCAACCGCACCGACTCAGACGTCCTCTACTTCACCAACGTGGAGGTCACCGGACCGCCTATGTGGCTGTCGCTTCCGCTGCTCTTCATCGCCGTTGCCTTGGTGATGGTCGGGCCGGCCGATCTTGTGGCCCGCGAGTTCCAGAAGCTGGCCCCTCTCACGGCGTACCGATGGGATCTCGTTGGCAGTTTGATCGGCATCGCCTCGTTCACCGGCCTTGCGTTCGCGGGCGTCGGTGCAGCCATTTGGGGCGTCGTCGTTGCGCTCGTCTGGCTGGCCTTGAGCGGTCCCCGCCCCTCGGTGGTAACCGCTGCGTCGCTTCTCGCCTTCGCTGCCATCTTGATCATGCAGGCTTCGACTGTGGGCCTGAGCTGGTCTCCTTACAGCAAGCTCACTCTCGAGGAGATTCCGGGCGGGACGCTGGTCTCAGCCAACGGCGTACCACACCAGGCAATCCAGACCATCGAGACGAAGCTCGCCAACGAACCGCAGTACGGCCTGCCTTATGACCGGGTTGCCACCAACCCCCTGGGCGATGTGCTTATCGTCGGCGCGGGAACTGGCAACGATGTCGCGATCGCGCTCGATCGCGGGGCGACGTCAGTCACCGCCGTGGAGATCGATCCAAAGCTGCTCGACCTAGGTGAGGAACTTCACCCCGACCACCCCTACGACGATCCGCGAGTGACAACGGTCAACGACGATGGTCGCGCATTCCTCGAACGGACCGATCAGTCGTTCGACCTGATTCTGTTCGCACTCCCCGACTCGCTAACACTCGTCAACGGTGCGGGCGGAGTCCGGCTCGAGAGCTACCTGTTCACCCAAGAGGCAATGGACGCTGCCCACGAACGGCTCACGCCGACCGGCGGTTTCGCAATGTACAACTACTACCGCGAGAACTGGTTGATCGATCGGCTCAGTGCGACGGTCGCGACCGCCTTTGGACACGAGCCTTGCATCGACCGGATCGGTGATGCCCAGGGGCAGGCGGTCCTTTCGGCCAATGTCGACTTCGCGCTGCAACGGTGTGCGAACACTTCCGACCCGATAAGCGCTGACGCCCCGGCGCCCGCACATGATGATCGTCCATTCGTGTACGTCAAGGATCGCTCAATCCCCCCGTTCTACCTGCTCGCGGTTGGCGTCGTGATCCTGATCAGCTTGGGGATGACTCGGCTCTTCAGTGGAGGACGCCTATCCGTATTCCCCTACCGTGACCTGTTCTTCATGGGCACGGCTTTCCTTCTCCTGGAGACGAAGAGCGTCACCACCTTCGCCCTTTTGTTCGGGACGACCTGGTTGGTCAACGCGATTGTTTTCGCCGGGATCCTGTTGACGGTGCTGCTGGCCGTCGAGGTGACGGCACGAATCCGCACGCCCCGGCTGGCGGTCGTCTACGCACTGCTGGGGCTGTCACTGGTCATAGCGTATGTGGTTCCGAACACTTGGATTCTCGGGCTGCCCGTTATCCCTCGAGCTCTGGTGGCCTGCGCCCTGGCATTTGCCCCGATCTTCTTCGCGAACATCGCCTTCGCCAAACGCTTCGCCGACAGCAGTTCATCCACCGATGCCTTCGCCGTCAACGTCCTCGGCGCCATGGTGGGTGGATGCATGGAGTACCTCGCCCTAATCACGGGCTATCGCGCTCTCTTGATCGTCGTCGGACTTCTGTACCTCGCAGCCTTCCTGCTGCGCCCCAAGGAAAGCGTAGGCGCCGAAGCTGTATCAGCTAGCGCGGACTGAGCAGCTGACGCAGCCGCTCTACCTGACGCTCCCACGACCATTCCGACTTCACCCAGGCACGGCCGCGACTCCCGAAGGACGCGCGTTGCTCGGCGTCGCCCAGCAGCGCCTCGAGCCGCTCGACAAGTTCGGCGGGCGCCCCAACGCCATCCGGCACCACCCAGCCGGTCTCCCCGGGCAACACGGCATCCGGCGCACCGCCAGAGTCGCCGGCCAGCACCGGTAGACCTGACGCCGAAGCCTCCAGGTAAACGATGCCCAACCCCTCGACGTCGAGCCCTCGACGCCGCGTCCGGCAAGGCATTGCAAACACGTCCCCTGCTCCGTAATGCGCCGGCAGCTCGGGCCAAGGGACCGAACCGGTGAAGATGATGTCCTCGGCCCACGTCGACTCGTGCGCGAATTGCTCAAGATGGGGGCGGTACGGCCCTCCCCCGACGATCATCAGGGCAGCATCTGGCACCCGACGCTTCAGCGCCGGAAAAGCCTCGATCAGAGTGTCTTGGCCCTTGCGTTGCATCAATCTCGAGACACACACCACCACAGGGCGGTCTGCGAGCTCGTACCGGTCTCGGATCTCAGCGCCGCCAACCTCTGGGCCGAAGACGTCGGCATCCACGCCAGGAGTTAGCTGCACCATGCGCGCGGCTGCTACCGGGGAGAGCGCCGCGCCGATCCGGCGTCGGGTGTACTCCCCCAGGTAAGTGACGACATCGACACCGTCGCCGATCCGCCGCAGCATCTGCCTCGGCCCCGGCAGCTGCGCCAAACCCGCCTCATGTCCGTGGGTGAGTGCAACGGTGCGAGACGCCCCAGCCTCCCGAAGTGACCGTCCAAGCAGGGCCAGCGGCGCCGCCGCGCCAAAAAGCACCGCGTCGCAGCCACGCGATCGCACCAAATCCTGAGCGCGGCGTCGCACCGCAGGCGTCGGCAACAGGATCGAGGTGTTCTCGCGCACGACTTCGAACGGCTGCTCGCGGTCGAACGCCTCCCAGCCCTTCCATCGCGAGGTGTAGACCACGACGTCGGCGGGGTCCAGCCGCTGGACCAGCTCGTGGACGAAGGTCTGGATTCCTCCGGGCCGGGGCGGGAAGTCGTTGGTCACCACCAGCAACCGCGTCAACTCAGCCCTCCCCAGGGTCAGCGGCGCGGCTCGGAGCCAACGACTCCGGCACCAGAATGCCCGCATGCGTCAGCGCCCAGGCACGCGCAGCCGCCAGCCGGTCGGCCGCGGTCGGGTGCGTTCCAAACCACCAGGAGAGCGCTCGGTTGGGGGTGACATCTGATTTCGAAACTGTCGCGAGCCGGCGCTGCATCTCTGCGAATGTCTGCGGATCCTGGGTCAGGTCGAGCGCGTGCTGATCCGCGCGCGCCTCGAGCTGCCGACTCACTGCACTCTGCACCGGCGTTGACACAAACGAGATCACTGCGACGAAGGCCAGTAGAAAGGCGATCGCCCGACCATCGCCGATCCCCGAGATCCCGAACCACCGCTCGAGGGGCAGCCAGCCGGAGACCAGGTAAAGCAGGACCACGACCGCCATGGCTCCCAGCGCACCCAGCACCGTGCCGGTGACGACGTCACGTTCGGCAGCGTGCCCCAGCTCGTGCGCCACCACTGCTTCCACCTCTGCGTCGGGTGCCTGGTCGAGGAGGTTGTCGTAAACCACGATTCGTCGCGAGCTGCCGAACCCTGACACGTAGGCGTTCAACGTCGACGTGCGGCGGCTTGCGTCGGCTACCAGCACGTCGTCAACGGTGACGCCGTCCTCTTCTGCCAGCGCCAGCAGGCTGGTGCGCAGAGCACCGTCCGGCATCGGAGTGAACGAGTTGAAGAGGGGCTCGACGACGAGCGGGTAGGCGAACGAGACGGTCGCGACCAGCAGCGCGGCTCCCAACCCACCGATAACCCACCACCAGTCGGGCCAGCGGCGCGCCAGCCCAATCAGCGCGGTCAACGCCACCAGCGTCAGCAGAGCGCTGACTCCGAACCCCTTCGCCACGTCCAACGCCCACGCCGGCCAGGTACGCGTCGAGAGCCCGTTACTGCGCCGCACCGACTCAGCCCATGCCCCGAACGGCAGGGTCGCGAGCCGGACGATGAGCAGCAGCACGAGTCCACCGAGCGTCGCCTGCCAGAACCAGCCACCACCGAGCGGCCGGGCCACCGCACTGACAATCCGGGCGCCCAACGGCGTCAGGCCCAGCACCAGGGTGAGGGCCAGACTCACCCCGATCGAGGTAAGCCCAGGCATCACGAGCAGGCGAGCCAATCGGTCGCCGAGAGCGATCTCGGCGGTACTGAAGTCGAGCGAGGCATCGGGAGTGATCGACCCCGTTGCCGAACGGGCACTTCCCCACGGGACGAATAGAGCCGCGGCTCCTACTAGCACCACGACGACCAGGATGAAGACCCAGACCGCCGTAACCCGAGGCGTCACGCGTTCGCCGTCAGCCACGACTGCCACTGGACGATGAGGTCGTCGAAGGTGGTCCCCAGTACTTCGTCGGCCGCGGAATCCAGCCGTTCCTCGGTGGCGCCTTCGCCGCGCGCGACGGCGGCGTAGAACGGCACCAGCCGGCCCTCGCCATACGTGTCGGCGACCATCTGGCAGAAGGCCCATCCCGATTGGTAGGCAGTGCGACGGTCCGTGCCCGGCCGGTCCAGGTCGAACTCGGAGTCACTCGGTAGCGCGTCGGGAACACCGTTTGCGCGCACTTCGGCCAGCAGCTGCTCCCCGACATACGAGTCCGGGATCCCCGACCCGCGGTACCCCACGTAGTCTGCGAGCCCCTCCTTCAGCCAGGTGGGGACGTTGTTACCCGGCAACGCGTCCTGGGCCACATGCGTGATCTCGTGGCGCAAGACGATCTGGCGCGCCAGGGTCGGCATCTGGTCGTACACCGTTGGGTTCATCAGCACCCGGATCACCGGGCCGTCCGACCCGGTCGCCCACAGCGTGACGGCAACCTGGTCGCTCCCAGACGCAAAGCCGGCCAGTGGGTCAAGCAGGCGCGGCGTCGATGGCAGCACGACAACGGCGGTCTCCGGCCACTTGGCCGACCAGAAGTCGGCGACGCTCTGTCTGGCCTGCTCGGCCAGGGTTCCGAGGCCGGGAAGACGCAGATCGCCTCGACGCGCCATCACCAGCGTCTGACCGTTCTCGGTGACGTCCACTGGCTCGTGGTCCCACAGGTCGCGGCCGGACGCGTTCAGCCGCACCAAGCGCCATCCGTTGGAGCTGAGTCTGAACGTGGCAGCAGCGGTCCGCCCGACCAACACCTCATCGAGCGGCAGGCGGTACTCCACGACAGCGGTCGCGTGGAATCGGCCGCTGCGAACTTCGCTGGCGGTAGGTCGGTCGGAGCGGGCCAACCGCACGTCGAACGACTCAAACGGCACCCCCTTCAGCGCCCCGTTAGCACCGCTGAGCGTTTGCTGGCCTCGGCGGCTCAACTGCTCCCCGGCAGCGGTGGCGGTGAGCTCAGCGAGCGTCCGCTCGCCAACGTCGTTGGTCCACCTGGCGAACCACCCCGTACCTGCAGGCTGTTCGGTGGGCGACTGACGCAGGCCAAGGAGGAAACCAGCCCCGGCGCTGGCGACCAGCGCCATGGCGACGAAGGGGGCGACCAGCAGCGCCATAGGGCGCCGCGCCCGGGAGCGGCTCACGAGTCGATGGTAAGCACGTCAGCGCGTGCGCGGGGCACGCCCCGGAAACAACTGACCCGATGCAGGAATCAGACCCGCCCGGCACCCATGTAGACCGACTGCCAGTAGCTCGAGGACAACGACTCGACGAGGACGCCGTCAGTCGGGTTAGCGGCGTGGACGAACATCCCATTGCCGATGTACATGCCAACGTGGTGCAGGTCGCTGTAGAAGAAGACGAGGTCTCCGGGGATCAGGCTGCCCGAGTCGACGCGACTCGTCGCCGCCCACTGACCACTTACCGCGTGGGGCAGGGCAACGCCGACCTGCAACCACGCTGCCATGGTCAGGCCAGAGCAGTCGAAAGCATCCGGTCCAGCTGCACCGAAGACATAGGGTTTGCCAGACTGAGCGGCCGCGTACGCCGCTGCGGTCGACCCGCGTCCACTGCCCGAGGACGAGACCGACGGAGCAGGAGTGGAGGGCGCTGGCGCGCTGCGCGCCGTGGCAGCTGCGTCAGCCGCGCGCTGGGCCTGCAGATCAGCAAGCCGCTGGCGCTCTTCGCGCTTGAGCCGCGAGAGCATCTCCTGGGCTTGCGCGAGATTGGCGTTGGCTTTGTCGCGTTCGTTCTGCGCCTGGGCTTGCAGGTCGCGAAGGCGGACAAGCTCTTGGTCTGCCCTGGTCTTGGTCTGCTCGAGGGCCAACTGGGCGGTCTCGGCGCGGCGGAGATCAGCATCTTGGCTGCGCAGCACCTGGTCGAGCGACTGGGCCTGCAGCAGGAAGTCGTCGGGGTTGGACGAGAGCATCATCTGCATCGACGGGTCGATGCCGCCGGTGGCGTACATGTCGGACGCTGCGTGCGCCAGCACCTCGCGGAGCGTCTCGAACTCACGCTCCTGCTTGGCGATGTCGACGCGGAGGCGCGCGAGGCGCTGCTGCGCATCCTGCACGTCAAGGTTGATCGTGTGCGCCCGCTCGGTGGCGATCTCAGCCTCTTCATAGAGGGCGTCGACCCGCTGCTGCACCTGTTCGATGCTGAGGTTGGGCTCGGCAACGCCGGTGCCGGGCACCAGAGCGATCGTGGTGACGCCGAGCACGGCCGCAATGGCCAAGGACAGGACACGCTTAACGGGGCGGGTCGCCACTGAGGCGGCTCTCCTTCTTCCTCGTCCGTCTACCGGGTGAGCTGACGGGCTCGGGCGGGGAAGGCGCCCTACCGCACGGTCCGGCTCTGCTGTGCTGAGCCATCAGTGCCGATTCGCCCCAGGGAATTTGGTTCCCCGGCTCCAGTGGACAAGAGATGGCCCCGCTGGATGCGGAACTGCCCTTGACCGCCTGAACTCGACGGGAGCCGGCGTCGACGTCGGTTAACGGCGGTGGCCGCAGGCTCGACTCAACACACTAGTAACGGAACGGCAACGGATCAAACTGCCCGCGTGCTGGAGCCCGGTGTGTCGTCCCTCACATCCAATTCGGACAAATCGGGCAGTCCCGGAGATTCAGACCCCGGCGTTCCTGCCACCAGGCGCAGCGGGGGCACCAGCCCTGCCTCGGCCAGGACGCCGAGCGCACGCTGCTCGTCCGCCTGCAGGTCAGGAGGAGCGCCTAGAAGGACGGCGACCACACAGTCGCCGCAAGCGTCCCCTCGAACGCCGCATCCGTCGCAGTCGATGATCATGGTCGTCTCCTCTTGATCTGATGTCACTGGAGACGCTAGAGGGGGGCACTGACAACTCCCCGGGATCACTCCCCCGCTGGGGCCGCTGGACCCACTGCACCGGCCGGACGACTCACGAGCTCGATCGAGCCACCGCCTGCGCACCAGCGACAGGCCACCGACTCGATCTGGCCGTCGAGTACCTGGGCGTCTTCCACCACCGGCGAACCGGAGAGCTCCTGGTGCCAGAACTCTTGAGTCCGGCTCACTCTGACCACGTCGAACCGCGTCAGGTTGCCGCACTGGGCGCAGCGCCAGCGGGTCGTGGCGGTTGGGACCGGGATCAGCACAGATCCTCCAGCAGAGGCGAGCAGGACGAGAAATGGCGCAATCGACTGGCGCCCAGCGTACGAGTCGGCGTGGCTGCCTCCGTTGTCAGTGGGTCGCCCTACCGTCGACTCATGAAGACGTCAGCCGAACCTGTCGCTCCACTGCAGGCTGTCCCACCTGCTGTTCAGACGACGTTCGACGACCTCGGAACCCCGCTGGCAGACATCACCTTCGTCGTCGTCGACCTCGAGACCACCGGCGGCTCCCCCAGCAACTGCGCGATCACCGAGGTAGGCGCCGTCAAGGTACGCGGCGGCGAGGTGCTCGGCGAGTTCCAGACGTTGGTCAACCCAGGGGTTGCTATCCCCGCCTTCATCTCGGTGCTCACCGGCATCACCGACGCCGCCGTCGCCCAGTCACCGCGGATCGACTCGGTGCTACCGGCCTTCCTGGAGTTCGCGGCCGGTTCCACGCTCGTCGCACACAACGCACCCTTCGACATGGGCTTCCTCAAGGCCGCGGCCGAACAGCAGGGAATCGACTGGCCAGCATTCGGCGTCCTCGACACGGCCCGACTGGCGCGTCGCACCCTCGACCGCGACGAGGCACCCAACTGCAAGCTCGCCACCCTTGCCCGGCTCTTTCACGCCACGACCACCCCGACACACCGCGCGCTCGACGACGCGCGCGCAACGGTAGACGTCCTGCACGGCCTCTTTGAACGGGTCGGCTGTTTCGGTGTCACGACCATCGACGAGCTGAGCACGTTCTCCACGCGCGTGCACCCTGCGCAACAACGTAAGCGGTACCTGGCCGACAACGTCCCTCGCGGCCCGGGCGTCTACCTCTTCCGGGACGCCAGGCAGCGCGTCCTCTACATCGGCAAGTCGGTCGACCTCCGTCCTCGGGTTCGTCAGTACTTCACCGCAGCCGAGGGCAGGCGCCGGATGGCCGAGATGGTCGCCGCGGCCGAAGAGGTGGTCGCTTTGCCGTGCAGCACGCTGTTGGAGGCCGAGGTACGCGAGCTCCGGATGATCGCCGAGTACAAGCCGCCCTACAACCGGCGTTCGCGGTTTCCCGAAAAGGTTTCGTTCGTCAAGCTCACCGCTGGCCCGTTTCCGCGTCTGTCGATCGTCCGCGAGGTTAAAGACGACGGGTGCACTTACCTCGGCCCGTTCAGCTCTCGTCGACAGGCCGAGCTGGCCCGTGACGCACTTCACGAGACGTATCCGCTCCGCCAGTGCACGCAGACGATCTCACCGCGCGTCACCAGCGCAGCCTGCATCCTCGCTGAGATGCACCGCTGCGGTGCGCCCTGCGACGGACGACAGGATGTCGACGACTACGCGCAGGTGGTTGGTGCCGCAGCTGCCGCGATGTCCTCCGACGCGCGGCCTGTTGTCGAGTCGCTGGGTCGTCGCATGGAACCACTTGTTGCAGCAGAACGCTTTGAAGAGGCGGTCACCCATCGCGACCGACTGCGTGCCCTGCTGTCCGGGTCCGCCCGATCGCAACGGCTGCGCTCCCTGGGCGGCTCGCCCGAACTCGTCGCCGCACGCCCGACGCCAGAAGGCGGCTGGGAGATTGCGGTAATCAGGCACGGACGGCTGGCCGCCGCCGGGCTCGCAGCGAGGGGGGTCGCCCCCAAGCCCTTCATTGCCGCGCTGCGATCGGGCGCTGACCCGGTCGCTGCCAACCCTGGTGGCTTTCCCGCCGCATCGGCCGAAGAGGCTGAGTGCCTCCTCCGCTGGCTCGACTCCCCTGGTGTGCGACTGGTCCACCTTGACGGTGTGTGGGCCAGCCCCCGGCACGGCTCCCGCGGGTTAGAGTCGACAGTGAGCCTGACAACGCCACCGGACCAGGGAGTCCATTCATGATCACCGCGATCGTCTTCGTTCAATGCGACGTCGACCAGATCCCGTCCGTCGCCGAGAGCATCGCCCTGATCCCTGAGGTCAGCGAGGTCTACTCGGTAACCGGGGGTGTTGACCTGATCGCCATGATCCGGGTCCACGTCCACGACGAGCTCGCCGACGTCATCACCGGTCGCTTGGCGAAGATCCCGGGGATCGTGCACACCGAGACGCACATCGCGTTTCGCGCCTACAGCAGGCACGACCTCGAGGCGGCGTTCTCGCTCGGTCTCGAGTAGCCGCTCCGCTGGCTCAACTTGCGACCCCTTGCGTCGCCGCCACCCCGCTGCACCCCGCCACCTCGCCTGCACGATGACCAGGTGACGTGGTCGTGGTGCACAAAGGTGGCCGCCGAACGCCACCTTTGCACCGCTCCCGCCACCTACGTTCCCGGGACTTCGGCGCTACCACCCAGTTTCACACCGCGAAGCGAGCGGCCTATCCACAGCGGATACAAGTTCCCGACAGAACGTCGCTAATCGCGGCAGCGTCTACTCATGACTCCCGCCCTCCTCGCACGCCTTGCCCAGCAGCACGGCCTGTTCACCGCGGAACAAGTCCGCAGCGCCGGCATCACCGACGACGAGCGTCGTCATAGGCTTCGCCGCGGTGAGTGGATTCGCGTCCGACGAGGCATCTACATCCAGGCCGAGACGTGGCAAGGACTTTCGACGTTGGTCGACCGACACCGCATTCAGGTGGCCGCGGCCCAGCTCGCGCTAGACCGTGCCGGCTGGGCATCGGGCCACAGCGCGTTCTTCGTCCACAACGCGCTTCCGCCCTTCCCCGAGCTTCCGATCCCAGATCTCACTTGCCGATCCGGCCAGACCCACAGCTCGCCGACGCTCAATGTTCGCGTGTGGCCACTGACCGAGACCGACGTGACCAGCGTTGAGGGTGTTCCGGTTCTCTCTGGAGCACGCACCACCTTTGACGCCGCCAGGCTTCTTTCCTTCACCGACGCGGTCATCGTCGCCGACCAGCTGCTGCATGACCGGCGAACGACCACAGAGGAACTTCGCTCCCTTGTCATCCGACTCCATGATCGCGCGGGCTCCCCGAGCTTCTCCCGCGTGGCCGCATTCGCCGACGGGCGTTCTGGTAGCCCCGGGGAGTCGCTCTCAAGAGTCTGGTTCGCTGAGGTGGGCTTGCCGGAGCCCGATCTGCAGGTCGAGTTCCACGACGAGCTGGGCCAGATCGGTCTCACCGACTTCTACTGGGAGAAGTTCCGTACGATCGGGGAGTTCGACGGCCGTGGCAAGTACGACGAACGTGACGTCACTTCACCGACCGATCGTGGCGTCCTGTACGCCGAGAAACGGCGAGAAGACCGGCTTCGTGTCGATAACGAGGTCGTGCGCTTCGGTTGGAGCGACGTCCGGTCGCGATCGCGACATTTGCTGCAGCACTTCCATCAGGCATTCGCGCGCGGCCAGCAACGGGGCGCATGGACGAGCACCTGGATTGAACAACGGTCGGGGGGCACCCAAAGGTGGCGTTAGCGGGCCAGAGGTGGTGTTCGGCGGCCACCTCTGCGCACGATGGCCACGTCACCTGATCATCGAGCCCAGAAAGGGAGAGGCGGCGTCCTCGCTCGGTCTCGAGTAGCCGCTCCGCTGGCTCAGCTTGTAACCGCTTGCGTCGCCGCCACCCACCTGTTGAGCAGGTCGGTGGCAGCCCCCGAATCGATCGCGGACGCTGCTCGCTCGATCCCCGACGCGATGGCGTCTTCGAGCCCGCCTGCATCAGCGCCAGTGACCGCGCCCAATGCAGCGAGGGCAGCCGAAGCGTTCAGCAAAACGGCGTCGCGAATCGGACCCCGTTCTTGGCCGCTCATCACAGCGCGTACGACGCCGGCGTTGTGAGCACGGTCGCCGCCACGGAGAGTGTCCAAAGCCGCAGTTGCGATACCAAGCCGGGTGGGGTCGAGAGTGCTGGAAGTCACCTGCCCATCCGACACTCGCCACACCGACGAGGTGGTCGACACGGTGAGTTCATCAAGTCCGTCATCACCTCGGAAAACGAGCGCCGAGGACCCTCGGTCGGCGAAGACCTGAGCCATCACCGGAGCCATCGCGGCGTCGGCGCACCCAATCGCCTGCGCGGCCGGCTGCGCAGGGTTCGTCAATGGCCCCAAGAAGTTGAAGGATGTCGGAACGCCGATCTCCCGTCGCGGTGCAGCGGCGTGACGCATGGCCGGGTGAAAGACCTGAGCGAAGCAGAAGGTGATGCCGACATCGGCTCCGACCGAGGCCACCTGCTCGGGCGTCAAGGTGAGAACGACACCGAGTTCTTCAAGAACGTCTGCGGTGCCGCAGTCAGACGAAGCCGCCCGGTTTCCGTGCTTGACGACCCGGGCCCCCGTACCAGCAACCACCACGGCAGCCATCGTGGAGATGTTCACCGAGTGCGAGCGATCTCCGCCAGTCCCGACAATATCGACAGCCGGACCCGGCACCTCGATCCGATGAGCTGCAGTCAACATGCCCTGGGCGAGCCCGGACATCTCGGCGGCGGTCTCGCCCTTGGCCCGAAGGGCCACGGCAAAGGCGGCAATCTGCGCGGGGGTGGCGTCACCGGCCATGATCTGGCCCATCGCCCATTGGGCAGCAGCAGCGTCGAGATCTTCGTGTCGAAGCAATGCCCCGATGACCGTCGGCCAACCCTGCGTCGCCACGGTCACCGGATCAAGAGTTGGCGGCGATGCCGCTGGCGACCCCGGCACGGAGCAGCCCGGCAGCCGCCGCAGCGGTGGTGATGGGGTCGATCGGGTGCGACACAACGCCGTCGGCCCTGGACCAGGTGGCCAGCCAGCGATCCTGGGGGCGGGCGATCAGCAACAAGATTGGCGGGGAGCGAAAGACCTCCTGCTTGATCGTTCGGCATACACCGAGGCCACCCGCCGGAACCGCTTCGCAGTCCAAGATGGCTAGGTCGATGTCTCCCTTGTGCAGACGATCCATCACTGCCCAGTCAGTGGCGACGTCGACGAACTCAACGGCGGGTAGGTCGGACGCCGGTCGCCGCCCCAGGGCGAGGCGCACCTGATCGCGGGTATTGCGGTCGTCGCTGTAGACCAAGACGGTCAGTGCGTCGTCAGCCATGCCGCTCCCCAGCTTCGGGACTGGCCACCAACCTGGCGTCGGCGACTCATCGGTGGCCCCGATCGTAACCAGCGTGGTCACCATCTCCAGCCGGGGGCGCCAGGAGCTGCCATCCATACACATCCCCGCCCAGCCGGGCCACCAACCCAGCAACCCTCGCCCGCTCCTGCGCCACGACCAAGCCGGTCGCCGTCCCGGAAGCGGTCCCGGAAGCTGTCAGGGTGCGATCAGCCTGCAGCTGACGCATCTCCCCGCGGGCGATCGAAGGGTCGGCGACCGATTCGCCGGCCCATTCGCTGGTTTCATACCCGTCGGCGGCGAGCCGCTGTCTCGCCAGGCTCGTCGCTGTGTGCGGAACCTGCACCGCGTGGCGCAAAAGCAGTGGCCGGCTCAGATCGGCTCCGCTGCGCTCGGCCTCTCGCAGCACGGCTACGTCAGAGGAGGCCGGGTCAAACGACTCAGCCACGACCTCCAACGTTCCGTCGTCCACGAGAATGACCGGCGATGGCACTTTTCGTCGCCGAAGGAAGGTCCACACCGCTCGGACACTACGAGGTAATTCGGTGCCTCGCCGCCTCTGCCAGTTGGTCACAAACGGGCAACGAGACGCGCGTCGCCGCGCTCGGGCATCAACGGTTCGCCCCGGTGATCTTGGGCCAGGAACAACACCCCGGGAAGAAAGTCCTCCCCCTCTCTGCGCATCGGGGTCGGAGTCGGCATAATCAGATCCGTGTCAACAGCATCCGTGGCCGAGCCTGCCCTGATTCAGGCGCCAAACCGGCCAAACCTCGTCAGCGTCGGAACCATCGTCTGGCTTTCGTCAGAACTGATGTTCTTCGCGGCCCTTTTTGCTATGTACTTCACCGTGCGGCAGGTCACCCTGCCCGATCCATGGCCGCCGGAGAACGTGCACCTGAACATCGTCTTTGCATCGCTCAACACCGCCGTGCTGGTTTCATCGTCCCTGACGTGTCAGTTAGGGGTTTTCGCAGCTGAGCGCGGCGATGTCAAGGGCCTCCGCAAGTGGTTCGGCATCACCTACCTGATGGGCGCCATCTTCGTCGCCGGTCAGGTGTTCGAGTACACCGAGCTGGCCCACGAGGGCCTCAGCCTGAGCTCGGAGCCCTACGGCTCGGTCTTCTTCCTCACCACCGGCTTCCACGCGGCGCACGTGACTGGGGGGCTGATCGCCTTCCTCTTCGTCCTGGTCACCACGTATGTTGCTCGCCGGTTCGACCACGACCAGGCCACCCGCGCGATCGTTGTGTCCTACTACTGGCACTTCGTCGACGTCGTGTGGATCGCACTGTTCGCGACGATCTACTTCATCCAGTAGCCACTCTCCAGGGGAACCTCTCGTGACTTATCTGCTTGCCAGGCGCCGCAGCCCCTGGGCGACGGCTTTCCTCTTGCTTCTGGCCCTCGTCGGGATCGGCGGCATCTACGCGCTGGCTTCTGGGTCA
>JBBQAL010000166.1:0-4409 GCA_038316135.1 Candidatus Nanopelagicales bacterium
CAGACGCCGCCGTACCCGCGCGCGACGAGCGTGCAGAAGTGCGTGCGGACCCTCGACATCGACGAGGTCGGAAGGACAACGCGCCACGGTTCGTTCTTCCAGATGGCCGGGAACTTCTCTTTCGGCGATTACTTCAAAGAAGGTGCCATTCCTCTTGCCTGGGAGCTGCTGACGAACTCCACTGGCGACGGTGGCTTCGGATTCGCCGAGGATCGGCTCTGGGTGACCGTCTATCAGGACGACGACGAGGCTGCCGAGATCTGGCACCGCGACGTCGGGATTCCGATGCAGCGCATTCAGCGACGCGGACTCAACGACAACTATTGGCACATGGGTGTTCCTGGCCCAGGTGGCCCTTGCTCGGAGATCTACTTCGACCGTGGCGCAGCGCACGGCAAGGACGGCGGACCAGTCGTCGACGAAGAACGGTTCCTCGAGGTATGGAACCTGGTCTTCATGCAGTACGCGTTGAGTGAGGTGCGACGCAAGGATGACTTCGACATCTCCGGTGATCTGCCGGCCAAGAACATCGATACCGGCATGGGGCTCGAACGAATGGCGACCCTTCTTCAAGGGGTCGAGAACATCTACGAGATCGACACGATGCGCTCGATCATCGATCGGGCGGCTGAGCTGTCCGGTCGCCGCTACGGGGCAGACCCTGACGATGATGTGCGCTTCCGCGTTGTGGCTGACCACACCCGAACGGCGCTCATGCTCATCGGCGACCAGGTGGTTCCGGGCAACGAGGGGCGCGGATACGTCCTGCGTCGCATCATGCGTCGCGTCATCCGCAGCATGCGGCTGCTCGGTTCGGCCGATCCGACGGCGCGCGAGCTCACCGCCACCGCCATCGAGGCGATGGGGCCGCAGTACCCAGAGCTGGAGATCGAACGAAGTCGGATCTTCGCCGTGGCCGAGGCTGAAGAAGCGGCGTTCGCGCAGACGCTGCGGACGGGTACGCAGATCTTCGACCTCGCCAGCAGCGAGATTCAGGCGGCGGGAAGCAACACCGTGGGTGGTGAAACCGCATTCCGTTTGCACGACACCTTCGGATTCCCAATCGACCTCACCCTCGAAATGGCTGCCGAGCAGGGGCTGGCCGTCGATGAGGCGGGCTTCCGTCGCTTGATGAAGGAGCAGCGTGACCGGGCCAAGGCTGACGCGAAGTCAAAGAAGACTGGCCACGTCGACGGTGCCGCGTACCGGTCGCTCGCCGACGTCGCGGGGCGGTCGGAGTTCACCGGCTACACCGAGCTCGAAAGCGAGGGTGTGCTTCGCGGCATCCTCCGCGACGGTGCGGTCGTTCCGGCCGCTGAGGCCGGGGAAACGGTCCAGATCGTGCTCGACCGAACGCCCTTCTACGCTGAAGGTGGCGGCCAGCTGGCCGACGGGGGCACCGTCCGCCTGGCCAACGGAGCGGTCATTGAGGTTGACGACGTCCAGCAACCCGTCGATGGCCTGATCGTTCATCGGGGCAGAGTCGTCGAAGGGTCGGCCGAGACCGGGCTCGCCGTTGTCGGGAGCATCGACGTCGAACGCAGGCGTGCGATCAGCCGAGCCCACACGGCCACTCACATGGTGCACAAAGCCATGCGCGAGCTGGTGGGAGAGACCGCTACGCAGGCGGGATCAGAGAACGCCCCCGGTCGTTTCCGGTTCGACTTCCCGAACTCTGGGGCAGTGCCGACCAGCGTTCTGGCCGACGTTGAGCACAAGGTCAACGAAGTGCTGATCGATGATCTTGCGGTCACTGCGGAGCTCATGCCGATCGACGAGGCGCGCGCGTCGGGTGCCATGGCGCTCTTCGGTGAGAAGTACGGAGACACCGTGCGGGTGGTCAGCGTCGGCGACTGGACGCGTGAACTCTGTGGTGGAACCCACACGAGCCGCACTGGCCAGTTGGGTGTGATCAAGCTGCTGCATGAATCGAGCATCGGAGCGGGTGTTCGACGGATCGAGGCGTTGGTGGGGATCGACGCCTATCGGTTCCTGGCGCGCGAGCACACGCTGGTTTCACTCTTGACCGAGCAGCTGAAAGTGCCGGCGGACGAACTTCCCGACCGAGTGTTCGGGATCGTCGAGAGGCTTCGCGCTGCCGAAAAAGAGATCGCGGCCGCCAAGAGGGCGCAGCTCGCGGCCGATCTGGCTGAGGTCGCCGTGACAGCTGAGTCGGTCGGAGACGTCGACCTCTACGCTTTCCAAGCCCCTGACGACCTCGAGGTTGCCGCTTTGCGCGACCTCGCGCTCGCCACCCGCGGCCGAGCCAGTCATGAGCGGGCTGCCGTCGTCCTGGTGCTGTCGGTCAGCGATGGCAAGGTGGCGGCCGTTGCAGCAGTCAATGGGACGGCCCAGGCAGCTGGCGTGCCGGCGCGGGACGTGTTGGCCGCTGCCCTGCCTGCCATCGATGGCAGGGGTGGCGGCAAGGCTGACGTCGCGCAGGGTGGCGGGAGTAATCCGGCCGGAGTGAGCGCGGCGCTTGCTGCCGTCCGGGCCTCGCTCGCCGGGCAGTGAGCTCGCTGGGCAGTGCGACCCAGTCGCCGTCGCGATCGTCAGGTGTCTGGATTGCTGTCGACCCTGGCTCGGTGCGTACCGGGGTAGCGGCCTGCGACAAGGGTGAGGTGCTCGCCTCGCCCGTCACCACGCTGGCCAGGGCCGCGGCGGTGACAGGAGTCGAGGCGATCGTCGCTGAACGCGAGGCGATCGGGGTCATCGTCGGCCTTCCGCTCTCCCTGTCCGGCGCCGAGGGAACCGCAGCCCAGACAGCGCGGTCTTATGCGGAGGACCTAGCGGCGGCCCTCACGGTGCCGGTCTATCTGGTCGATGAACGGCTGACGACGGTCTCGGCAGGTGCCGCGCTTCGGCAAGGTGGCCACGACTCTCGCTCGGCGCGCCGAGTGGTGGACCAGGCGGCAGCCACGGCACTGTTGCAGGGAGTGCTCGACGCTCGGGCCGCACGCGGCGTCGACTGTGGCGTTGTGCTTGATGATGGGCTTGGTGAGCGAGTCAACCTTGAACAAGGAGACCGGTCGTGACCGCATGATGGCGACGCATCCTCCCGCGCCGCACCAGCAGGGGCACCCACGACGACGCCGGGCGCATCCGGCCCTGATCGTCGCGGTGCTGCTGGGCTTGTTGGTCGGTGGCGCCTGGGTGGGCATGCGTCTGCTGGGCGGCTCGCTGGGTGGGTTTGGTGCTGGCGACGACTACCCGGGGCCGGGTAGCGGTGAGGTCGTGATCGAGGTGGCTCCCGGTGACACTTCCTCGGCGATCGGTTTCACCCTGGAACAGGCAGACGTTGTCGCCAGCTCTCAGGCGTTCGTCGATACTGCGGTGGCTGACGACCGGGCGCTCGGAATCCAGCCGGGTTCGTACTCCATGCTTGCGCAGATGTCAGCAGCCGGAGCGTTGGAGCGGCTGCTCGATCCGGCGTCCCGCGTTCAGACCGAGGTGGCGATCCCCGAGGGGCTACGGCTCACCGACACAGTCGATCGCCTAGTTGCGGCCAGCGACCTACCGCGCCGCGACTTCGAGCGGGCCTTGCAGAACCCACGCCGGCTCGGGCTCCCTGCTTATGCCGATGGCAGCGCAGAGGGGTTCCTCTTCCCCGCGACGTACACCTTCGATCTAGGTACATCGGCCGAGCAGATGCTCAAAGCCATGATCGACCGGTACGAGCAGGCCGCTCAAGATGTCGGGCTGATCGACGGTGCCGCCGCGGCTGGTTACACGCCCCGGGAGGCGCTCACGGTGGCAAGCATGGTGCAAGCTGAGGTCGCTGAGCGTGATTTCGGCAAGGCATCGCGGGTGGTGGCCAACCGCCTCGAGCTCGGGATGACCCTCGGGTTCGACTCCACGGTCAACTACGCGCTGGGCGCCGATGACCTGACACTGGCAACGGAGCAGCTCGCCGTCGACTCCCCGTACAACACCTACGTCAACACCGGTTTGCCGCCTGGCCCGATCAACGCGCCCGGCGAAGCGGCCATGGCCGCGGCGATTGCGCCACCTCCTGGCGACTGGCTCTACTTTGTGGCGGTCTCCCCAGACAGCGACAAGACCCAGTTCACCGCCGACTACCAAGAGTTCCTGCAGTTCAAGGACGAGTTCTACAGCCAGGTGCCTTGATGGTGCGGCCCTCACGTCGGGCTGCTGTCCTCGGCCATCCGATCGAGCACTCGTTGTCACCGATCCTGCACCGGGTTGCATACGAGGCCCTAGGCCTGGACTGGGACTACTCAGCCATCGATGTCACAGCCGACGGGCTCGCGCGCTTCATGGCCGCCCTCGATCCTTCGTGGGTGGGGCTCTCGCTCACCATGCCGCTGAAAGAGGCGGTGATTGACCTTCTCACCGAAGTCGAGACACGCGCTGCCACCGTGCGCGCCGTGAACACGGTGCTTCCGGTG
>JBBQAL010000053.1:0-18025 GCA_038316135.1 Candidatus Nanopelagicales bacterium
GAGTGGCGGCAAACAGTCGCTCAGGGGAGGCAAAGAGATCAGCAAGTACCCGCTCGGCAGCCAGCGGCGGCCATGCGAGGTTGAGCTCGCGGCGCACATCCCGCGAGTCGCGGAGCAGCGACTCTACGTCTGCACGATCAACAGCGTCCGGCGAATGACCGGTAGCGTTGGCGTAGAGGTCCACAAGGTGCTGAAGCATGGTGCGGACGAAGACCGCCCGAGCAGCGTTGTGCGCCCGCCCGTTACGCCGAGCAGACTCAGCGGCCGACCGCATCACCCTGGGGCGCAGCGCGATCGGCGTGTTCTCGACGCGTAGCTGGCGTTCCTTGGCCGGAATACGTACCCGCTGCCCCACGGCCTTCCCGAGCACGTCCACCATGCGTTGCGAGCCCTTAAGTGCTGCGGTGTCCTCGCCGTCCTCGCCGGTGACGGTGACACCAGGGAAGAGCTCGGCGGTGGTGGCCGTCACCACACCCGTCTCGCCCAGCGAGGGCAGGACCTGGGAGATATAGCGCAGAAAGACCGGGCTCGGCCCCACCAGCAGGACGCCACGTGACTCGAGGCGCTCACGGTGGGTGTAGAGCAGGTAAGCGGCGCGGTGCAGGGCAACGGCGGTCTTGCCGGTGCCGGGACCACCCTGCACAACGAGCATCCCTGATAGCGGCGCTCGGACGATCTCGTCCTGCTCACTCTGGATGGTCGCAACGATGTCGCCCATGCGTCCGGTGCGGTGCGCATTGAGGGCAGCCAGCAACGCGCCGTCGGTCGTCAGACTCGTCGTTTCGGAGGTGTGCGTCACCAGGTCGGGCCGCGCCTTGAAGGTGTCGAGGTCGAGGACGTCGTCGTAGATCGCGGCCACCGACCTGCCCTTTGTTTCCAGATGGCGCCGCCGAACGACGTCCCCGGGCCGCAGAGACGTGGCTTGGTAGAAGTCGCGCGACGCCGGCGCTCGCCAGTCAACCAGTAACTGAGACTGGTCATCATCGAAGAGTCCCAGTCGGCCGATGTACCGCACCGACCGGTCGGACATGTCTAAGCGCCCGAAGCAGAGCCGCTCCTCCACACCCGAGAGCTGAACGAGCCGGTCCTCGTAGAGGGTGGCGAAGGCATCACGCTCAGAGCGGGCCTGCGGGGTCCCGCTGGCGCCGGCCCGCCGAACAGCGCTGAGCTCAGCGTCGGTACGGCCCCGGAGCCAGTCGAGCCGCCCGTACAGGACGTCGACATACGCCTGCTCGGCGTCGACCTCGCTGTTGGTCACAGGCTGTCCTGGGTCTGATCGGTACGGTGCCGGCTGATGGGGCTCGCCACGAAACGGGGGCCGCTCAGCCTATCGGTCACCCCAAGGTCGCCGGGTGCCCACCTGTTTGACGCTAGAGCGCGTACGTCACCCCGGTCACGTCCTCGGAGTACTTCCACAGCGTGTCAATCGCGGCGTCGATTCGGAACCGGCGCAAGATCGGCTTGCGCACCGGCGGCCCGAAGTTGACCCACGCCGGGCAGTAGAAGTCGCCACCCCTGGCCTGCGGGTCGGTGGACGCCCTTAGCTGGGGTTGCGCACCGTCGGAAGCAGACATCCCAGTCTTGCGCGTCATCCATTCCCAGAAGCGCTGCGTGGAGGCCCCGCCCGACTCCGTCACGCTAACTACCTGCAGCTCGGTGCGGGAGAGCCCGGGATGCGCGATCAGGCTCGAGGCGTAGACCTTGGCATCGGTGAGCCTGCGGTGCAGCCCGAGGCCGAAGTGGAAGTTCGCCAGCTTGGACTGTCCGTATGCCCCAAAGGGGGTGTACTTGCCGTTGAGGTTGGGGTTGGCCGGATCAAAGCGCCGTCCGAAGTGATGTGCGGTGCTGGTCACCGTTACGACCCGTGCGACTGGTGAGTCCAGCAGCGCGGGCAGCAGCAGCCCCGTAAGAGCGAAGTGCCCGAGGTGATTGACCGCCAGCTGGATCTCGAACCCGTCATCGGTGCGCCCCTCCGGGATGGCCATCACGCCGGCGTTGTTCACCAGCAGGTCGATCCGGTCGTGCGCGCTGAGGATCTGCTCGGATGCCACACCTACGGAAGCCTGCGACGCGAGGTCGAGGGGCACCACTGACAGGGACGCCCCCGGCACGGCAGCTCGGATGCGCGCCACGGCCGCTTCGGTCTTGCCCGGACTACGAGCGGCCAGCACCACGTGGGCGCCTGCAGCCGCCAACGCCTCGGCCGTCTCCAGGCCCAAGCCGCCGTTGGCACCAGTGACCACCGCAACCCGACCTGCTTGGTCGGGGATGTCGGCTCGGCTCCAGGTCACAGCGGCTCCTTCGAGAGGGTGGCGTCCTTGTTCGCAAGCGTGACGCCGGCGCTTGCTGTCGTCACCATGCCAAGAGCAACGAGTTCTTGCACCCCGAGCCTTTGGTCAAGGATGACCAGCCCCGACATCGATGCGGCCGCCGGTTGCAGGCTCATCAAGACCCCAAAGACGCGCGTCGGGATCCGCCGCAGCGCCGTCAGTTCCAGCCCGTACGGGATGATCGTGGACATCAGCGCGACAACGGTGACTCCGATGAGCAGCGAAGGGTCGCCTACCGCAGCCGTGGCCTGCGCCGCGCCGAAGGGCAGAACGAGCACCGCCGCGAACACCAGAGCAACCGCCAGACCATCGACTCCTGGCAGTACCCGACCCACACGAGCGCTGGACACGATGTAGCCGGCCCAGAAGAGCCCGGCCGTGAAGGCAAGCAGCAGCCCCAGGCCGTTGATGTCTCCACTCGCCGCCTGGGCTCCCAAGATGACGACGCCGCCCCCCGCGAGCACCACCCACACAAAGTCGATCGGCCGCCGGGTCTGAACCAGCGCCAGGAGCAGCGGGCCCATGAACTCGACCGTCACCGCAACGCCGAGCGGGACGAGGTCGAGCGAGGAGTAGAAGACCAGGTTCATGCCAGCAAGGGCGAACCCCAAGAGGGCAGCAGCTGCCAACTGAGCCCGCGTCCACGACCGCACCGATGGGCGCAGAATCACAAGCAACACGACTGCAGCGATCACCAAGCGCAGCAGGGCCGTACCCGCCACCCCGAGATCGTCGAAGAGGGTCCGCGCGATGGCAGCACCGGTCTGGACGCAGGCGATCGCGGTAATGACGAGCAGCGGCGCGGGTACCCGTTCGCGGCTCACCCTGCGCAGCCTGGCACACGCCTGTGGGACATCGTGTTTCAGATGCAGCCTCAAGCACCACCAGGGCACGCCATCTGGTGGGATACAGGGACAACACCCCGACGTTCCTGGAGCCAGCCTTGAGCACAACTGCCCCCTCAGCCGTAGTGGTCGGCGCCGGAATCATTGGCTGCTCGATCGCTCTCGAGCTGTCTCGCCGCGGTTGGGACGTCACCGTGGTCGACAAGGGGTCGACACCGGGTTGCGGTTCCACGAGCGCCTCATCTGCGATGGTCCGGTTCAACTACGACAACCTGCAGGAGGCCGTACTCGCGTGGGAGTCATACGCCCGATGGGTTGAGTGGGGCAAACACCTCGGCGTCGAAGACCCGGCTGGTTTGGCCACGTACGTTCGCACCGGGTTGCTGGTGCTCGACGGCGAGCTACTCGACCGCACCCTCGAACTTGGCCACATGGCCACTCTCGGGATTCCGTACGAGTCGGTCACAGCAGCGCAAATCCGCGAGCAGCACCCTGCGCTGGACCCAGCCCGAATCGGGCCAGCAACCCGTGTCGAGGATGAACACTTCTGGGACGAGCCGACCGGTGAGATCGGCGGCTTCGTCCAACGTGACTCGGGCTTCGTCAACGATGCGACGTTGGCCGCCCACAACCTCGCCTATGCCGCCGAACAGTCAGGGGCCAGCTTCCGCTGGCGTTCGCAGGTGGTTGGGGTGCTTCGCGACGGCATCGGCGTATCGGGTGTCCGGATCGCCGACGGTACCGATGTGAACGCCTCGGTCGTCGTCAACGCTGCCGGCCCCTGGTCAGTGGCCCTCAACACGATGGCTGGCGTGCTGGACGACTTCAGCACGTCGACGCGGGCCACCGAGCAGGAGGTCATCTCAGTCCCGGCACCTGCCGCATTCACCATCGATGACGGCGGCACAGGCGTCCACGATCCCGACTTCGGCACCTACTTCAGGCCACATCCGGGGGGCACGATCATCGTTGGCAGCTTCGAGGCGCCATGTGACCCGCTGATCCTCGTCGACGACCCCGATGACGTCCGGACATCGCCATCGCCGGAGAACTGGGAGGTGCAGAGCCTGCGACTCGCGCGCCGACTGCCCGACCTCCAAGTGCCAGGGCAGAAGTCAGGAGTCGTGAGCGCCTACGACATCACCGACGACTGGATCCCGATCTACGACAAGACCTCGCTGGGTGGCTACTACGTGGCCATCGGCACCAGCGGTCACCAGTTCAAGGCGGCCCCGTTCGTCGGTGTGGCCATGGCCGAGCTGATCGGCGCCGTCGAGGGTGGTCACGACCATGACAGCGACCCCGTGGTCGTCAGAGGCGAGTACACCGGTGTTGACCTTGAGCTCGGATTCTTCTCACGCCGTCGCGAGGTGCACCTACACCGGCAGCTGGTCGACTGATGCAGGACCAGTACCGCGTCGTCGTCATCGGCGGCGGAATCGTCGGCTGCAGCATCCTCTACCACTTGACGCTGCGCGGCGTTACCGACGTCGCGCTGATCGAGCGCGGTGAACTCACCGCCGGTTCCAGCTGGCACGCAGCCGGTGGCTTCCACGCGATTAATTCCGACCCGGTCATCGCGCGGCTGCAGGCGTACACCATCGGCATGTACCGCACTGTCGAGGAAGAGAGCGGTCAGAGCGCAGGACTGCACCTCACCGGTGGCATTGAGCTCGCCGGCACGCCAGAGCGCGCCGAGTGGCTCAAGGCTGAACTTGCTTGGCACCGTTACATGGGCAACGACGAGGCGTACCTGCTCTCCCCCGATGAGGCAGCCGAAATGGTGCCGATCATCGACCCCACCGGTCTGACCGGTGCGCTGTTCGACCCGCATGAGGGAAACCTCGACCCGCACGGCTCGACCCACGCGTATGCAGGCGCCGCCCGAAAGCGAGGCGCCGAGGTGATCCAGCACAATCGAGTGCTGTCGATCACCCAGCACCCAGGTGGCGAATGGCTGCTGGAGACGGAGAAAGGCCCCATCCGCGCCGAGCACGTCGTCAACGCTGGTGGGCTGTGGGCGCGGCAGGTCGGTCGGATGGTCGGCCTTGAACTTCCGCTCATCCCGATGCAGCACCATTTCCTGGTGACCGAAGACGTGCCAGAGGTCGCCGCGCTTACTGATCCGATGCCGGCTGTCACCGATCTCGAAGGCTTCACCTACTTGCAGCGCGAGCAGAACGGCGTTCTGCTCGGCGTCTATGAGCGCAACCCCAAACACTGGCTCGCCGACGGCCCCGGATGGGACTACGGCATGGAGCTGATCCCCGAAGAGGTCGACCGCATCGCGCCAGAGCTTTCGATCGGCTTCGAACGATTCCCTGCACTGCAGCGCGTCGGCATCAAGCGCTGGGTCAACGGCGGGATCACTTTCACCCCCGACGGCAACCCGCTCGTCGGCCCTGTCCCGGGACGCCGCAACTTCTGGTCGGCGTGCGGGGTGATGGCGGGCTTCTCGCAAGGCGCCGGCATCGGTCTTGCGCTAGCCAACTGGATCGTCGACGGCGACCCGGGCGACGACGTCTTCGGCATGGACATCACTCGCTTCGGCTCGTTCGCCACCGACGACTCCTACCTGCGCGCAACCACGGCACAGTTCTACGCTCGTCGCTTCCTGATCGCGTACCCGAACGAAGAGCTTCCGGCCGGCCGGCCGCTCACGACGTCCCCGGTCTACCCCGACCTTGTCGACGCCGGCGCTCGCTGCAGCGTCGTCTATGGCCTTGAGGTCGCTCAGTACTACGCGCCGAGTTCCGACTTCGAGGAGAACCTCACCTGGCGTCGCTCGAACGCCCACGAGATCGTCGGCGAGGAAGTTGCTGCCACCCGTACGGCGGCCGGGCTGTACGAGACAACGGCCTACGCCCGCTACGAGGTCACCGGAACCGGCGCAGCAGCCTGGCTCGACCACATGATGGCCTCCGCGCTTCCGACGGTCGGTCGCATCAAACTGGCGCCGATGCTGAACCGCCGCGGCCATCTCATGGGCGACCTCACCGTCGGCAGGCTCGGTGACGAGCGCTTCTGGATCACCGGCTCCTACTACTTGCAGGAGTGGCACCAGCGATGGTTCGCCGAGCACCTTCCCTCTGACGACAGCGTGCGGATCACCAATCTGTGTGATGACTGGTGCGGCTTCTCGCTGTCCGGCCCGAACTCGCGCGAAATCATGCAGCAGCTCGTCGACATCGACCTCAGCCACCTAGCTGTCCCATTCCTATCCATCCGGGAAACGAAGGTCGCCGGCGCCGACGCCGTGCTGGGACGGATCTCGCTGACCGGAGAGCTTGGCTACGAGGTCACCGTGCCGGCCGGGCAGCAGCGCACGCTTCTGGCCGCACTCCGCGAGGCAGGTGAGCCACTCGGCATGCGGCTCGTCGGCGACCGTGCCATCGACAGCCTGCGCTTGGAAAAGGGCTACGGCATCTGGTCCGCGGAGTTCACCCAGGCGTACACACCGGCTATGTCCGGCCTCGATCACTTCGTTGCCTTCGACAAGGAAGGATTCGTGGGACGCGACGCCGTCCTCGCCGCACGTGCGAGTGCCCCTGATCGACGCTTGGCACTCCTGTCCATCGACGCAGGCGATGCTGACGCCTCCGGCGACGAAGGCATCTGGCTCGACGGCAAGCTGGTCGGCTTCACGACGTCCGGCGCTTACGGGCATCACGTGGGCCAGAGCCTCGCGCTGGCCTACGTCGACTCGGCTCTGGTGGATATCGCCGTAGGCGGAGCCACGGTGATTCTGTCCGTTGACGTAGTTGGAGAGCCGCGACCGGCTCGCATCCTCGCCGAACCGCCCTACGATGCGACCGGCTCTCGGCTCCGCTCTTAGCGAGCCATCTCGCGGTCGTCACTCATGTGAGCGTTAGGTACGCCAGAGAAGACTGTCGGGGTGCTCGGATGTACCGAATGCTCAGATGCCGTCCGCGGGAGCACCCTGGCGGGCGATCAAGAACACGCAGTACGTCTGCCTATTGCGGCCCAAGATGGAGTCCGTCCACATCGATCTGCCACGCTGGCGCCAACAGACCACTCAGTTGTAGGAGGACTTGTGAGGGCAGCCGTCGTCGAGGCCTTTGGCGAGCCGGGGCACATCTCCGTCCGCGAGGTTCCGAGGCCGGAGCCAGCACCGGGCCAGATCCGCATCAAGGTCGTTGCTGCCGGAATCAACCCGGTCGATACCTACAACGCGAAAGATCCATCCTGGGCCGACATCGAAACTGGTTGCATCCTTGGCTATGACATCGCCGGTGCGGTGGAAGCCGTCGGCAGCGAGGTGAGCTCGGAGCTCATCGGACGCAAGGTCATGGCCATGACTACCTTCCCTCGCGGGCAGGGTGGCTACGCCGAGTTCACGGTCGTGGACGAACCGCTCGTCGCATATTTGCCCGACGACGCCGATCTCGTTGCGGCGGCGTCGGTGCCACTGGCAGCGGGAACAGCCTGGGAAGTCCTCGGCAAGCTAGAACCAGCCGGACCATCGATGCTCGTCATCGGCGGAAGTGGGGGCGTCGGACTCTTTCTCATTCAGCTGGCAGCAGCACGGGGCGTCAACGTCGTTGCCATGGGTCAGGAACGGAGCCATGCAGTGATGCGCGCGCACGGTGCGGCTGCCTGCGTCGACTACCGGTCACCGGACGCCATCCCGACGGCCGCCGACCTGGCCGGCGGCGCCTTCGACTCGATCGCCGAGCTTGTCGGTGGTCCACTCACGGCTCTTGCGCAGCCGCACCTTCGCAATGACGGTGTCATCGCGGTGATCGCCCCGCCCGACCTTGCTATCGACGCGCTGATCGACGCTAACCAGTCACTGCACGGCATCCTCATTCGCGACAATGGCGAACGTCTGCGGCGTCTGGCGGATCTCTTCAGCGCGGGCCACCTGCGTACACACGTCACCCGGGTGCTGCCCCTTGATGAGGTGGTCGAAGCTCACCGTCTGGTCGACTCCGGTGAAGCCGGCGGCAAAGTGGTTCTCAAACCGTAGGCTCACTTCTCACTTAGCGGGTTCAGCGACTTGACCGCAACCGAACGGTCCGTCCTAAAATCGGTCTATGCCCACCATGACCATGAACAAAGCGATCCACGGCGCGTTCCGCCGCGACCTTGTCCGCTTTACCTCAGCCCTCGAGAACTTTCCGGTCGGTGACCGCACCAGAGCCAGCCAGTTGCACGCCGCATGGATCAACTTCGACGACCAGCTTAAGCATCACCACGAGGGTGAGCACAGCATCGCTTGGCCGACGTTGACGAGCCTCGGCATCAGTGCAGAGCTGCTGGACACGATGGACGCCGAGCACGACGCTATGGCCAGGGCCCTTGCGGTAGCTGACGGCGCCATGTCTCAGCTTCGTGCCAGTCCAGGCAAGTCGGAGGCGGCATCCGCCCTGGACGCGCTGCGTGCGCTGCAGTCGGTGACGGTCACGCACCTGGACCACGAGGAGTCTGAGTTCGAAGACTTCATGGTGGCCAACCACGACACCCCCGAGTTCAAGGCCATGGGCAAAGCGTTCGGCAAGGTGAGCCCGAGCCGCGGCGGCCGCTTCTTCGCGTGGGTGCTTGATGGCGCCACGCCAGAGGAACGTAGAGCTGTGACGTCGGAAGTCCCCGGCCCGATCAGGGTGGTCGTTGGCGGCGTCTTTGGTCGCGGCTACCGGAAAGACATTGCGCCGATCTGGACGAGGTAGCCCCGTCGAAGCAATGCATCTTCGCCAATGGCGCCGCCGTGGCGGGTCGCCCAGGTGGCGTCCCCCGCAGCAGCGAGAATTCTCGGTAGACGATTCGAAACCAAGCGTGCATCCAAGTCGCGCAGTCCGGTCGCGTCCGGCCCTCGGCGCAGAGTGTCTGCTGCGACCTTCATCGAGCGATTGATGTGCCTGAAGAACGACTCGTAGCTGGCGCATAGTAGGTGAGCGCCCGGCTCGTCGTCCGGAGTCGCCATTCACCGGTCGTTGGGGCAACCCCCGTTGCAAACGAAGCGAACATCGCACTGACGGCAGTAGCTGGTGAGCGGGTCCAGTCTGGCTTGGCCGAACAATCGTTGCTCAGGCGAGTCGACCAGCTGAAGTTGCGTCTTGCCCTGCGCGCGACCTGGCACCGAGCGTGGCCATATTGAGGCGAAATCGATGCCAGGAAATGATTGAACTTGGGCGCCGAGAGTGTCTAGTGTGACGCGTCACTTGGCAACAAGTAATGAACGCCACCAGCTCGGCCCAGCTCCCCGAAGCACGCCGAAGGAGAACGCAGCATGCCGGACTCACCCTTGATCGTCAGTCGGAACCCCGCGCTCACCGCCAGCCCGGTGAGCCGGCGCCGGGTCCTCCAGGGCACCGGAATCACCGCCTTGGCAGCCCTCCTTGGCGCCTGTAGCAGCGGCTCCGACTCATCACCTGATGCCCAGTCAACGGCGAACGCGGTCTCCAGGGAGATCGACACCCTCGCCGTGGGCTTCCCCGCATCGCTGTCCAACCTGTATCCAGGCAAAGAGGCGGGCATCGTCAACTACTACGTCGCCGCGCTGGTCGGCGAGGGGCTCGTGGCTCCTGATGGCACCGGAGTCCTTCAGCCCGCGCTGGCCAAGAGTTGGAAGCAGACGTCTCCGACGACCTACGTTTATACCCTGCGCGATGACGCGATGTTCAGTGACGGGGCGCCTGTCACGATCGACGATGTCATCTACTCCATCGGGATGGCCCAGGACAAGAAGGTCTCGCCGAACATTGCCTATTACTGGGCTAACACCAAGTCCGTCGACAAGACAGCCGACAACGAAGTCACGATCACTCTGGACTCCCCCGACGTCGCCTTCGAGTGGGGACCCTGCGCCGCCAACGCACTCTGGGTAACGTCCCAAGAATTCGTCGAGTCCAACAACGGCGAGATCGGAACGCCTAGCACGCTGATCTACGGCACCGGCCCCTACAAGGTCACCAAGTTCGAACCAGACTCGATGGTCGAGCTCGAACGAGTCGACACCTGGTGGGGTGGCGCGGCTCCGGTCAAGACGGTCCGCATCGACTTCATCCCCGAAGAAGCAACACGGCAGCTCGCCCGCCAACAGGGTGACATCGATATGGCAATCAACATCTCGCTTGACCAGGCGCAGGCATGGGAGGACACCGAAGCCACCTCCGTTCTGTTCGCCCCGAACCGCAGCTACGTGGGCATCGACTTCTACGTCAAGGCCCCTCCCTTCGATGACATCCACGTACGTCGCGCCATCGCTTACGCCTGCGACCGCGAGGCGTATGTGAACCAGTTGCTCGATGGTCACGGCGAGGCTGCAACGGCGCTCACCACGCCCGAGCAAGTGGAGGGCGTCTACGGCCCGGAGGGTGCTCGCGAGGCACTTTCAGTCGTCCTCGACCTGCCCTACGACCTCGACGCAGCAAAGGCGGAGCTGGCTCAGTCGACGGTTCCGGACGGGTTCACCACCAAGGTCGGCATCTCCAACAGCGCACCGCAGGTCAGCGCTGCCTTCCAGGTTCTCAAGCAGGCCGTCGAGCCGCTGGGCATCATCATCGAGATCGACGAGATGCCCGTGGAGCAGTGGTACGACACGATTGGGTCGAAGGACTGGGGGCTGGCCTACATGGACTACACCAGTACCACGGGCGACCCGGCCGAGATGTCCTCCTGGTTCCTCGGACCGTACGGACCGGCTGGGTACACCAACGACGACGTCACCGCGCTGATGGACAAAGTCATGAAGGAGACCGATCCCAAGAAGCGGGCGGACACCCTGATCGAGGCACAGCGCGTTGCGATGGAAGATATCCCCTACATCCCACTGTGGTGGGGGGTAGCAGCAACGGCAATCGCCGACGAATACACCATCGAGGACTTCGGCTCCTACACGTTCGTCTCACCGTGGACGCCGCGCATCCTGACCAACGAGTGAGCTGATGCTGTCCCAAGGATCACTCCTTAGATTCACCATGGGTCGGCTGCTGGCGACGGTGGCGCTGCTCCTCGCCGTGTCGTTCATCGTGTTCACACTGCTTCAGCTGACGCCGGGCGATCCTGCCCGCAACTTGCTGGGCCCGAGGGCGTCCAGCCCGGAGGCCATCGCCGAGATTCGCGATCAGTACAACCTGAACGAGTCCTTCTTCCGCCAGTACCTGCTGTGGCTCGGAGGAGTGGTCCAAGGAGACTTCGGCGACTCGATCCGCAGTGACGAGCCAGTAACCGCACTCCTGGCAAACCGAGTGCTGCTCACGATGCAGCTGGCCGCCCTTGCCTTCGTGCTAACGCTGCTTGTTGCTGTGCCGCTCGGCATCGCAGCCGCCTGGCGGGCGGGCGGCGCCGTCGACCGGGGCGTCACGACCGGAGCCATTGTTGGAGTTGGCGCACCCTCGTACGCCGTTGGCCTGCTGCTGCTCTACCTCTTCGGGGTCAAACTCGACGTCTTCCCGATCTACGGCAGTGGCGAGGGTGGGCTTGACCGACTGTGGCACCTGTCGCTGCCGGCGGTCACGCTGGCCATCGGCGTCGGAGCGCTGGTCTTCAAACTGACTCGCACTGCCGTCCTTGCTGAGCTCGATCAGGACTACGTGGCCTTTGCCCAGAGCCGGGGGCTGTCACGTCGCCAGATTCGCTCGATGGTGCTCCGTAACGCGATGCTGCCAATTGTCACGAGTCTTGGCCTAGTTTTTGCGTTCCTATTCGGTGGCACCATCCTCGTCGAAGTGACTTTCGCGTTGCAGGGCATCGGCTCGCTGCTCGCCGGTTCGGTCACCTTCAAGGACATTCCGGTTGTGCAGGCCATCACTTTGCTGACCGCGGCTGTGATCGCTCTCACGGCACTAGCTGTCGACCTGTTCTCCTTCGCAGCTGACCCGAGGGTTCGCAGACGGGCCGCCGCATGAGACGCGTCCCGCTGACTCCCGCACTGTGCGCTATTCCGTTGCTCATCATCGTGCTGTTTGCCATCGCGGGTGCATGGATAGCGCCCAACGCCACTGAGCAGAACGTGTTGCTGGGTGCAGTCCCAGCAGGATCTGACGGCCACTTGTTCGGTACCGATCTGCTCGGCAGAGACATTTTGGGGCTGAGCATTGCGGGGACGCGCTCGGCGGTGGTCGGGCCAGTCTTTATCGCGCTCGGTTCGATGCTGCTCGGGATGGTCTTGGGCACGGTGTCGGGCTACACGGGAGGCTGGATCGATCTACTTCTCACCAAGTACGCCGATCTTCTGCTCGCACTCCCGGTCACGCTCATCGCGCTCGTCGTGGCGGGTCTCATCGATGGCGGATACTGGGTCACGGTCCTCGTCCTGGTCGTGCTCTTCTCCCCCACCGATATTCGTCTCATGCGCAGCGCAGTTATGACACAGGCCACGCGGCCCTACATCGAGTCGGCCCGAGTACTGGGGTTAAGTCGGTGGCGGATCATGTTCCGGCACGTCCTGCCCAACGTCCTTCCGATCGCCTTCGCGACCATGTTGCTGAACGTCGCCTTCGCGCTTGTCGCCATGTCTGCTCTCTCCTTCCTCGGGCTGGGCGTCGGGCCTGGCGAGCCCGACTGGGGTCGGCAACTGAGCGACGGTCGAGACCTGCTGAGCCAGAATGCGGCAGCGGTCATCGTTCCAGGGGTTCTCATCATCATCGCCGCCGCGACGATCAACTTGCTCGGTGACTGGCTGCAGGAACGCTTCAACGCAGAGGCGGGCGTTCGATGACCGACGCCCTGCAGTTGCGCGACCTCCGCATCACCGGACCCGCGGGAATAATCGTTGACAAGATGGATCTGTCGGTCCGTTCGGACGAGACGGTCGCACTCGTCGGTGAATCCGGATGCGGTAAGTCCATGACGGCGAAAGCCATCATCGGCTTGCTCCCCCGGGGCGTGACTGCCTCCGGGACTGTGCTGCTCGGCGAGACACGAGTTGACCTGGCAGCTGGGCCAAGTGCCATGAACGGCCTTCGTGGACGTCGCATCAGCCTGCTGCTCCAGAACCCGTTTACCAGCCTCAGCCCAGTCCACAAGTGCGGATCACAGATTGCCGCAGCCCTTGAACCGTCTCTCCGTGGCCGCGAGGAGATCGCCCGCCGGCTCGACGAGGTCGACCTGCCGCCGCGAGTGGCGCAGCAATATCCCTTTGAGCTCTCCGGTGGGATGCGACAACGGGTGGCCCTGGCCGCCAGCCTTGCGAGCGATCCGGAGGTGCTGATCGGTGACGAGCCGACGACGGCGCTCGATGTCACCACCCAGCGTGAGGTACTGGATCTGTTGCACCGCATCCAGCGCGAGCGAGGCATGGCCCTGCTGCTCATCACCCACGACCTCGGCGTTGCACGTGAACGAGCGGGGCGAATTTTGGTTATGTACGCCGGACGCCTCATGGAGTCGGGCACCGGTGCCGACCTGTTCGATGCTCCACGGCACCCCTACACCGCGGTGCTTCGCGACAGCGAGCCACCGCTTGAACATCGAGTCGAGCAGCTGCGGGCCGTCCCGGGGTCGGTCCCACGGCCGTGGGAGGTCCTTGCCGGATGCTCGTTCGCCGCACGCTGCTCCCGCGCTGACGACAAGTGCCGTGCAGACGAACCACCACTGGAGGGTGGCTCAGCGCAGGTTGCCTGCTGGCACCCACTTGGAGAAGGCGACATCGCGCCGCTGTCGGTGCCAGCTGTTCGACGAGACATCCAGACCCCCGAACCGCTCGTTCAGGTGCGCACCATCAGCAAGCGCTTCGCTGAGTCCGCTCCACCAGCCCTCGACGATGTCTCCATCACCATCGGTGCGGGCGAAGCGGTCGGTATCGTTGGAGAATCGGGGTCGGGCAAGACCACCTTGGCCAGGTGCCTGGTCGAGCTGGAAAGGTTCGACAGCGGGACGATTGACTGGTCCAGCGATTTGCCGCAGGCGCGCCGTGCCCAGATCGTCTTCCAGGACCCCACCTCTGCCTTGAACCCGGCCATGACGATCGGAGCGGCTTTGTCAGAGGCGCTTCGCGCCGGCGGACGCCCACGCAGCGACGTCCCCGAGCTGCTCGACATGATCGGGCTGCCCGCCTCGTACGCCAGACGGAAACCACGGGGACTGTCCGGAGGCGAGCAGCAGCGGGTGGCGATCGCAAGGGCCCTCGCACCAGCACCGCAGCTGCTCATATGCGATGAGGCAGTCTCAGCTCTCGACGTCTCGGTACAGGCCCAGATCCTCAACCTCCTCAGCGAACTACTCGACCGGCTGGGTCTCGCGCTGCTCTTCATCACCCACGATCTTGCAGTCGTTCGCCAAGTGGCGACCCGCCTCTACATCATGCGAGAAGGGCAGGTCGTCGACTCCGGAGACACCGAATCAATCCTCGCCAATCCCAGCCACTCCTACACTCAGTCGCTGTTGGCGTCGGTCCCCGGAAATCCAGCAGCAAGCGCCCTCGGTCCGGAGCCACGCGATGCCTGAGCTCAGCGAAGGCGCCCATGAGACGACCGCGGAGGGAGCCGACATCCGAGGGGCCGTCGCCGACAACATGCGTCGAGTCAGGCTCGCTCGCGGCCTGAGCCTGCGAGAACTTGCGACGAAGACCGGTCTGAGCAAGGCACTGCTGTCGCAGATCGAGCGACAGATCGCCAATCCCACGGTATCGACGCTGACCCGCCTCGCGGCTGCACTCGATGTGAGTTTCTCTGAACTCACCCGCTCGCCACAGACCGAGCCTCTCGTGATCCGAGCGGCTGATCAATCAGCCAGCCCAACCGGCGCCCGGCTGCTGTTCAGCATGATGGAGCGACGCCGCTTCGATGTTTCTGAGGGGTTCTTGGATGCGGGCGACGGCGGCGTGATGAGTGACCACGGGCGTGGCTCTATCGAGTACGGCTACGTGGTTGCCGGCGCCGTTGAACTCACCATCGGCGAGCAGACCTTTTCCCTCGATGCCGGCGACGCCGTGCAGTTCTCTGCGGCACTCCAGCACATCTACCGGTCGGTCGATGCCCGGAGCACGATTCTCACGGTAGTCGCGTATGCCGATGACTGACGCCTCATCAACGCAGAGACTCCTCGCGGTTCGTGCTCCGCTCCACGCGAGCCTGTCCCCTGACGGTTCGTTGCTCACGCTCACGACCGTGCGCATCCCCGAGGGGACGGAGGAAGAGGTCGTCGAGCTGATGGTCCTTGATGTCTCGTCAGGAGTGGAGGCGACGCTGCCGAGCACTAGCGCCGGAGACCGTGTCGGACAGTGGGCTCCCGACGGAGAGCGCGTCGCGTTTCTCACTGACCGAAACGGTGACACGTCGTTGGCGGTTGCGGAGCGGGGCTCGAGTCATGCAGACGTCCTCACCGGTGTCGATCGCGTCGACGGGCCGCCTGTCTGGTCGCCGGACGGCTCGGCCATCGTCGTCGCCTGCCGACGTGGGACGGTAATCGACCGTTCTCGGCCCTATCGCTGGAAGCGCCCTTCCCCTGCGGCCGACGGCTTGGGTCCACTGGAGGACCCGCCCCAACTACGGCTCGTCGACGTAGCTACCGGAGCCGCTCGATGGCTCACCGACGACGACTGGCGCTGGGCGACGCCCCGCTGGTCCCCTGACGGCAGCAAGATTGCTGCGACGGTTGCTGCAGATCCGAGCGACATGCTCGGCGGTCAATGTCTGCGAGTCGTCGACCTCAACGGCTCGATGGACTCTCCTGCCGTGCCAGGTGGACGCGGCGTTGTTCCCGTGTGGCTGCCGGACGGCCGACTCGTCGTCTTGGTGGTCGAACCGCATGGTCGACCGGCTGGCAGCGCTGCCACCCTCTTTGTGCTCTCCGGTGCTGAGGTCCGCGAACTGCCGATCCCGGATCTGCTCGGGGACGTGTTTGGCGACTGCCCGGCAGAGCTCGCGGACACTTACGAACAGGTCATGATTGCGCGCGATGACTCTGTCGTGGCCCGGGTTGGCGCAAGGGGGCGAATGGGCATTGCGACCGTCGACGTCGATACCGGCGAGGTCGCACAACTCGTGGAGGGTCAGCGTTCCTGTTCTCCAGTCGGCCTGGCCAACGGCAGGTTAGTCTTCACCCGCCAAGCGGCCGACCTCTATCCCGAGCTTGCTGTCATCGACATCGCTGATGACCGGCCCGATCGCGAGGTAGGACTCCTCACCTTTGCAACAAACGCGACCCGGCCCGCGCACGTCCAACGCTTCAACGTCGACTCGGCGGAAGGGTGTTCACTCGACGGCTGGTTCCTTTCGCCAGCTGGGACCTCAGCCGCGCTTCCTACGGTCGTCATCATCCATGGTGGCCCCCACTTCACGTATGGCGAGGCCTTCTCACTGGACGCTCAGGCGCTCTGCGCCGCCGGTTTCGGTGTGCTTTACACCAACCCGCGCGGATCGACAGGGTATGGCGACGAGTTCGCTCACGCCGTGCATGGCGATTGGGCCGATGGGCCAACTCGTGACGTACTGACGGTCGTTGACTACGCCGTGCAGCGTGGCTGGGCCGATTCCGACCGGCTCGGCGTCACCGGCAACTCCTACGGCGGCTACCTCTCGGCTTGGTTGGCCTCAACGACAAACCGCTTTAGTGCGGCAGTGATTGAGAACCCGGTCATCGACCTGCTCGGCATGTATGGCACCAGTGACATTGGTCGGCGGTTCTTCCCTGCGCAGCTAGGTGGTCCTCCTCGCGACAACATCGATGCTTACGTCACTCAGTCACCACTCCTGCAAGGGCATCGCTGCCAGACTCCATCGCTCTTCGTCGTTGGCGAGCTCGACCGCCGCTGCCCACCCGCACAAGCGTGGGCCATGCACCGCGTCCTGTGCGAGACCGGGACGCCGAGCGAAGTGCTCGTCCTGCCCGGTTCGACACATGAAGGCAGCACCTACGGACCCCCCATGGGACGACTTGCGCATGATGAGGCGCTCGTCGAGTGGATGACCCGCTGGGTTAATCACTGAGCAGCGCACCCGTGCATTCGACTTCCTAGCCGGAACCTCGCACCGGACGACCGGGGCGGGCTTCCACTAACAACTCGCCATCGCGAACTACCGCTACGCCCGACACGAAGACGTGCGCAATGCCGTCGGAAGCAAGAGTTGGTTGGTCGTAGGTCGCTCGATCGGTGATGGTCTCGGGGTCGAAGACCACAAGGTCAGCATCGGCGCCAACCTGGATGCGCCCCTTGCGACGCATGTCAGGTGCAATGTTGCGCAAGATCTCAGCAGGTACCAACGTGCAGCGGCGGACCGCCTCGGGAAGGTCGAGCAGGCCGAGCTCACGCACGTACCAGCGCAACACCCGGCTGAACGTACCTGCAGTTCGCGGATGCGTGAGTACGCCGGGTGGTATCGGCCATGGGATGGGCTCAGTCATATCGCCGCTGGGCGGCACCAAAGGCATTGCATCGGACGCAACAGCGGTCTCGGTCGTCAGGAAGGCGCGCATGAGGAAACCGAGATCTTCTGGGTCGCTCTCACGTAGAAAGTCGATGACCGCGATGCCGCCTGGGTCGATGGTGCGAAGCTCGTTCAACCGCGCGATCGACGACACCCGTTCGCCGGTCGGAAGATAGCGAATGTCGGTCGGCTCCAAGCCTTGGTACGACAGCGCCCCAGGGGCAAGGAACTCGGCGCCGATACCGGTGCAGCCAGCCCCGTACGGATACGCCTCAGTGGTGATCGCGAGCCCCTGGTCTCGACCGCGCCCGATCAGCTCGTTGACCCGATCGATGTTTCGGGTTGACGTGCTGTTGACGTGGCAGACATGCATGTGAGCGCCCGTTGCCAAGGCGGCCGTCACCGCTTCGGCCGCGCCGAAGATCCCGCTGTCCGGTCGGGAGAGCTCTCGGACGTGGGTGTACGTCACGGTGCTCAGTTCAGCTGCCAACCCAGCCACCGCCAGATACTCATCGGCCGA
>JBBQAL010000013.1:0-40204 GCA_038316135.1 Candidatus Nanopelagicales bacterium
GTGAGGGGCTTCGGCATCTGGCAAGCGAACCTTGACCATCGACGTCGGCGGTGGTCACCCGAACGGGCTAACGGCGCTCGTAGGCCGCCAATGCAAGCTCAGTTTCGGTGCGAACGGCATCGACCAACTCAAGCGGTGCGAGCGGTCTAACAGTGCCGCCCAAGCGCATTACCAACTGCTTGGCCCAACCAAGGTCGGCAACCGAAAGTTCAACGACGAGCTCAGGCTCGCTCTCGATCACTGTGCTCGGAAAGGCGTCGAGTACCCACTCGGCCCGTTGGCTGAGCGCCAGCCGCACGCGCCAAGCTGCGGTGTCGCTGTCGAAGATTCCCGCACGAGCGGGTGGCACCGGTCGCGGGGACGCCGGCAGGTCGAGCACCTGAGCCGATTGGATCCGGTCGAGACGAAAGATACGGAGGTCGCCGGCGAGAAGACACCATGCCTCCAGGTAGCTCTGACCGTCGACCAGGAGCAGGCGTAGGGGGTCAACCTCCCGACTGGTGACCTCGTCTCGGGCCGGGACGTAGTACTCGAGCGCGAGCCGACGTCCCTCGCGTAGCGCCGTTCCGACTGCGTCTTGTGCCTCGCCGGCCCCCTCGATCGAGACCTTCACATGCCGATGAGCATCCGCTGCGTCTCCGGCCGCACGCTCCAGCTTGGCGATGACCCGATCGATGACGTCAGGGCCGGTCGGTGCCGGTAGATCAGCGAGCGCACGCAGTCCAGCCAAAAGCGCGACCGCCTCGTCGGGC
The DNA here is from genome assembly GCA_038316135.1 of Candidatus Nanopelagicales bacterium. Lineage (GTDB taxonomy): Bacteria > Actinomycetota > Actinomycetes > JAHEKZ01 > JAHEKZ01 > JAHEKZ01. Next base: position 753 of record JBBQAL010000013.1, read on the forward strand.
GCCAGGCGCAGTGGTCGGGCAATCGTGTCGGCGTTGGTGACGACGATCTGGTCGTTCTCCAAGGAGACATCGATCAGGTCGTCGGGCATGTGTCCCGGCAATCCACAGAAGAAGGCGAGCCCCAGATCGGCGCGGAGTTGTTGCTCGGAGATGCCGAACTCAGCAGCAGCGTCAGCAACTGAGACTCCCGGCCGCTGCAGCAGCCATGGAATCAGCGCAAGGAGCCGGGTGAGTTGACCGACCGCCCCCCCGGTGCTCACGATGCCCCGCCGGCGCTGGTTGCGGAGACAGACTCGAGAGTGGCGCTCAGCCGCCGGACCACGGCCTCCCTGAGGTCATGGGGTTCCCTGACAGTGACCGCCGAACCGAACCCGCAAACGATCGATGCCATCTGCTCGGCATCCTCGAACGGTACGTCGAGAACCGAACCGTCCGGCCCTTCGCTCACGACCCTTCCCTGCCGGCGCAGCGGGACGGCACGCCCGATTTGCACATGCAGGCGAGCTGTCCGCGCCGGTGCCGGCTGAGCAAGCATGCGCACCGAGGCGTTGATGTCCACGTTCTCGGGAACAACTACTGAGCCAGCAGGTCCGCCCGCTGTGACATCTCCCTGAATGCGCGAGAGCCGGAAGACCCTGGTCTGCCCTCGGTCATCGTCGTGGCCGACGACATACCACCGGCCGTGCCAGGAGACCAGACCCCATGGCTGTAGCCGACGCGGTGCGGCCGCCGAGCCGCCGCGGGCGTAGTGGAAGTGGACCGGGCGCCGCTGCTGCACTGAGTCCCAGAGCGCGGCAAAGGCAGGTTCGGCTGCATCGACCCGCGGCTCGATGACCGCTAGAGCTTCCCGATCGACATCGACCCCCACTGACTCGAGCTTGCGGATGGCCCGTGCAGTCGCTCCAGCCAGGGTGGCGTGTTGCCAGATACGTGCGGCGACTCCGAGGACGGCGAGCTCCTCTGAGTCGAATCCCACCGGCGGCAGCGCGTAGGTGTCCTTGGGGATGCGGTATCCAACCTCGTCGTCGAAGAAGACCTCATTTGAGCCCGTCTCCAGCGGGATTCCCATCTCACGCAGGTCGTCCTTGTCACGCTCGAACATCCGCTCAAAGGCTTCATCAGTGGCGCAGTCGGCATACTGCGGTACCGCCTGGCGGATCTGCTCCTTGCTGACATAGCGAGTTGCTGCCAGCAGACAGATCACCAGGTTGAGCAGGCGCTCGGTGCGCGAGACTGCCATGAGTCCTCTCCAGATATCGGACTTCGGCTCTGGCCGGGTGCGGATGCACCTCGGTGCCGAGTCTTGTTCGGGCAGACGCTACCCGCTGCGTACAGTGAGCGCCGTGATCCGGTGGCGAAGTGGATGCGTCGTTGAGGTCGGCCGGAGATGGGCAACGGCCGTTGAGCTGTGGGTCGAGCTCGAGCGTGGGGCGGATCAGCTGTCGCAGGGCGTGGCTGCGACGACCGTTCCTGCGCTGGCCTATGAGGATGTGGTCGGCTCTCCCGTGGTCGGCGACGTTGTGCTCCTCAATGTCACAGCCCTCGACCTTGAGCTCGGTACTGGTGGCTATGCCCTTGTGGCGGGTCTCCCCCAGCGGCTCCCCGCCGATGCAGAGGGACCCGGCCACCTGGTGAAGGCACGTTACACACCGTTGCAGATGACGGTTCTGGGCGTTGACGAGCAAGACTCACCGCATCACGACGTCCTCAGAGACGCTGACGATCTTGCTGGCATGCCCGTCGTGGTTGCCGACCTGCACTCGGCGCTGCCAGCAGTGATCGCCGGCCTCCGGGAGCGGCGACCAGATGCCTCCGTCGCGTACGTCGCCACGGACGGCGGGTCCCTCCCATTGGCCTTCTCGCGCACTGTGCAGGGCCTGCGCGCCGCCGGATGGCTCGCAGGGACGATCACGGTCGGGCAGACCTTCGGCGGCGACCTCGAGGCCGTAACGGTGCACAACGGGCTGCTCGCTGCCCACCTCGTGCTGGGGGCGGACGTGACGGTCGTGGCGCAGGGTCCAGGCAACCTCGGCACCGGAACGCGCTGGGGGTTTTCGGGGGTCGCAGCCGGCGAGGCGATCAACGCAGCAGCAACCTTGGGGGGACGCCCAGTGGCAGCTCTTCGGGTCTCCCAAGCCGATGATCGCGAGCGCCACCGCGGAGTCTCACACCATTCGCTGACCGCGTACGGCAGGGTGGCGGCGCATCGCGCTGACATCCCAGTGCCGCGACTGCCGGGAGAGTTTGGCGAGCAGGTGGCCAGGCAGGCAGCCACGCTCAGTCCCCCGCATCACATCGTGACCGTCGATGTCGACGGCCTCGAGGAAGCGCTCGCGTCCAGCCCGGTCGGCTTGTCGACCATGGGGCGAGGTATGGCTGCCGACGCGGCCGCATTCATCGCATCGGCTGCAGCCGGACGGCACGCGGCAGATCTCCTCGGTGGTGTCGGACCAAATCGACCGCCTGCTTAGTTCACTCGGCTTAGTTCACTCGGCTTAGTTCACTCGGCTCAGTTCACTCGGCTCAGTTCACTCGGTTAGTTCACTCGGCTCAGTTCACTCGGTTAGTTCACTCCGAGCAGGTCGATCACGAAGATCAAGGTCTTGCCGGAGAGCCGGTGCCCTCCGCCTGCTGGCCCGTAGGCCAGGGCTGGCGGACATATCAACTGGCGGCGGCCGCCCACCTTCATGCCGGGGATGCCCTCCTGCCAACCCTTGATCAAGTTGCCGAGCGGGAAGGCGATTGGCTCGCCTCTGCCCCATGACGAGTCGAACTCTTCGCCGGAGTCGAACTCGACCCCGAGGTAGTGAACCTTCACGGTGGCACCGGCGGTGGCCTCCACACCATCGCCGACCGTCACGTCAGTGGTGACGAGAGCATCAGGTGCATCGCCGCCGGGAAAGTCGACCTCGGGCTTGTCAGTCATGCGAGTCCTTCCACAGATCTGCCGGTCAGTATGCGCCGAGGATGTCGACGGCGAAGACCATGGTGTCAGTGCCCTTGATCGGTCCTTGGCCCGCGTCCCCATATCCGTCCTTGGGTGGGACCACGAGCATGACCCGGCTGCCAACGGTTTGGCCTACGAGGCCTTTGTCCCAACCCGGGATCACATTGCCAAGGCCGATGGCGGTGACGAAGGGTTGCTTCCTGCTCCATGACGAGTCGAACTCTTGCCCATTCCGCCACAGGACACCCTTGTACTGAACCACCAGGGTGTCGCCCTTCTTGACCTCGGGGCCGTCGCCAACGACCACCGGGATCGCAATCAGTCGAGTAGGCGGATCGCCGGCCGGGATCGTGATTTCTGGGGCTTTGCTACTGAGCGAGACCGCGGGAAGGCTGTCATCTTCGGTAGGTGCCGGCGCGCCGCTGGCAGCTTCGTCGCCGGCATGCGACCCGAGAACATCGACAACGAACACGAGGGTGTCGCCAGCCTGGATCGAGCCACCAGGCGGTTGGTCGCCGTATGCCTGATCCGGTGGCAGCACCATCAGGACACGGGTGCCGGCTTTGACCCCGACGAGGCCGGAGTCCCATCCAGGGATGACGGCGCCTACGCCGATGCCGAACCCGGCCGGAGCACCTCGATCGAAGGAAGAGTCGAAGGGTTGGCCGTCCTCCCATCGCACGCCGGCGTAGTTGACGACCATGGTCTCCCCCGACTTGACCGCTGGACCGTCGCCCTGGCTCAGGGTCTTGACGACCAGGTCGGTGGGCGGTTCGGCGTCTGGGACGGTGATCGTCGGTGTCTCGCCGAATCCCCCCTTGACCGTGGGAAGCGCACCGCTGGCAGCCGGCTCGGTCGATGATGAGGCAGACGTCGACGGTGAAGGGGTCCCGCTGGAATCGGCGCTGGTGTCCGAGCTCGCGGAGGCATCGGGGTTGTCAGACGGGTCCGTGCTCTCGCCGCAGGCAGCCAGCGCGGCAACCAGCACGAGGGCTCCGCCCACGGCGATCACGGTTCTGGTTCGGGCGGTGGACGCGGTGGACGCGGTGGACACAGTGCTCCTTGACGGGGGAAGGGTGCTCATGGGCGGCCCGTCGTCAGACGAGTTCGCGGGCCGTTCCAGGGTAGACGCCGGCCGGTCCAGAATGGTTCCGCCCCGCCGAAGCGGCCTACATGCTCTCGATCAGCCGGTCGACCCGGTCGTCGTACGCCTTGAAGGGGTCCTTACACAACACTGTGCGCTGAGCCTGGTCATTCAGCTTCAGATGCACCCAGTCCACCGTGAAGTCGCGGCGTTTCTCTTGGGCGTTACGGATGAACTCGCCGCGCAGCCGGGCGCGGGTGGTCTGTGGGGGCTTGCCTTTGGCTTCGAAGCTGGCGAGCTCAGGGACGACTCGGTCGACCAGCCCGCGCCGCTCCATGAGGTAGAAGAGACCGCGGTCACGGCGAATGTCGTGATAGGCCAGGTCGAGTTGGGCGACGCGGGCCGATCCGAGCGAGAGGTCGTGCTTGGCCCGGTAGCGCTCGATCATCTGATACTTGATCACCCAGTCGATCTCTCGTCCCACCGATGACAGGTCTCCAGTGTCGACAGCGGTCAACGTGCGCTGCCAGAGCTCGAGGACCCTCCTGGTCACGGGGTCGTCGAGACCGCGACGATCGGCGAAGGCCAAAGCCTTCTCGAAGTACTCGGTCTGAATCTGCAGCGCCGATAGCTCGCGCCCGTTCACCAGGCGCACCAGCCGCCGACCGGTCGGGTCGTGGCTGATCTCGCGGATTGCTCGGATCGGGTTTTCTAGTGAGAGATCCCGAAGAACGACGCCGCTCTCGATCATCTTCAGCACCAGGTCGGTGGCACCGACCTTGAGCAAAGTGGTCGGCTGCGCAAGGTTGGAATCACCGACGATGACGTGCAGTCGTCGGTACTTCTCGGCATCGGCATGTGGCTCGTCCCGGGTGTTGATGATCGGACGTGACCGCGTCGTTGCGGAGGAGACACCTTCCCAGATGTGCTCAGCCCGCTGGCTGAGGCAGAAGACCGATCCGCGCGGGGTCTGCAAGACCTTGCCGGCCCCGCATATCACCTGCCGGGTGACCAGGAACGGGATAAGAATGTCGGCGAGCTTGCCGAACTCACCTTGGCGTCCAACCAGGAAGTTCTCGTGGCATCCGTATGAGTTTCCCGCAGAGTCGGTGTTGTTCTTGAAGAGGTAGACATCACCAGCTATACCTTCTTCATGCAGCCGGCGTTCCGCGTCGATCATCAACCCTTCAAGGATCCGCTCCCCTGCTCGGTCGTGAGTGATCAGCTCGGTGAGCGAGTCGCATTCTGGTGTCGCGTACTCCGGGTGCGAGCCCACATCGAGGTAGAGCCGGGCGCCGTTGCGGAGGAAGACGTTGCTGCTACGACCCCAGGAGACCACGCGGCGAAAGAGGTAGCGAGCTACTTCATCAGGTGAGAGCCGGCGCTGACCTCGGAAGGTACAGGTGACCCCGTACTCAGTCTCGATGCCGAAGATGCGCCGGTCCATGACTATCCGCCGCTCGGCAGGAGTTCGACAAGTCGGTCGGCGGCCAGCCGCTTGAACTTGCGGGACTGCGTCCGGGTGCGGTCGAGAACGGCGACCTCGAGCTGGGCTGGAGTGATCTGACGCGGTTCGCCGTTCTCTCCTCCGGATCCCTCGCTGGAAAGGGCGGCGATGGCCAGGGCAATTGCAGGACCCAGCGCGAGGTCTTCCTCGTAGGTGGACTCAAGCGCGGTGCTGATCACCTCAGCGGATCCACCCATGACAACGTAGCCATGTTCGTCGGCAACCGAGCCGTCGAAAGTGAGCCGATACATCTGGTCGCCTGAGGCTTGGTCACCAACCTCGGCGACCACGATCTCGACCTCGTAGGGCTTGGACGTTTCGGTGAAGATGGTGCCGAGCGTCTGTGCGTATGCGTTGGCAAGGTTTCGCACGGTCACGTCGCGACGATCGAAGGAGTAGCCGCGAAGATCGGCAAGTCGAATACCGGCAACGCGAAGGTTTTCGAACTCGTTGTACTTTCCAACAGCCGCAAAGGCGATCCGGTCGTAGATCTCGCTCACCTTGTGCAACGCTCGCGACGGGTTCTCAGCGACGAAGACTATTCCGTCCCGGTACTGCAGGACGGCCACAGACCGACCACGGGCAATGCCCTTGCGCGCGTAGTCCGCCTTGTCCTTGATGATTTGCTCAGGCGAGACGTAGAACGGAACGGACACGGGCCTTCCTTTCCTGCGGTAAGGGGCTGTGGACTCAGGTCAACGGCGAGGCTGGGCCGTCCGGGCGCTGGTTGCGGGCTGCAACGAGTCGTTCGACGACGTCGCCGACCTCGGCATCTGGCAGCCGGCGGTAGCCATCGGCCGAGACGACAGACACCACTGGAAAGATTCGGCGCATGAGATCAGGACCTCCAGTCGCGGAGTCGTCGTCTGCGGCGTCGTAGAGCGCTTGCGCTGCGGCCATGACGGCGTCGGCCTCGGGCATCTTGCTCTTGTACAACTTCTTGAGCGAACCCCGAGCAAAGAAGCCGCCGGATCCGACGGCATGGAACGAGTGTTCTTCATAACGTCCCCCGGTGACGTCGTAGCTGAAGATGCGACCGTTACTGGTCTCGTGGTCGTAACCGGCAAAGAGGGGAACCACTGCCAGCCCCTGCATCGCCATCGCGAGGTTTCCCCGAATCATCGTCGCCAAGCGGTTCGCCTTGCCGGTGAGCGAAAGGGTGGTTCCTTCGATCTTCTCGTAGTGCTCGAGTTCGACCTGAAGAAGGCGAACCAGCTCGATCGCAAGGCCAGCCGTGCCAGCAATGCCCACTGCGCTGTACTCGTCGGCCGGGTAAACCTTCTCGATGTCGCGCTGGGCGATGATGTTGCCCATCGTCGCGCGTCGGTCACCTGCCATCACAACGCCGTTGTCGAAGCTCAATGCCACGATGGTCGTGCCGTGGGGGGCGTCGATATCAGCTGCGCTTCCAGTGCCCGAACCCGCTCCCCCAGGTAGCAGAGTGGGCGCGTGGTCGGCCAGGAAGTCACTGAAGGATGAGTTCCCGGCTCGCATGAATGCTGCGGGCAACGATCCCAGGCGGTCAGGGTGAGTCACGGAAGTCACTCGCCTCCCTTCTGCACGAAAGCCCGAACGAACTCTTCCGCGTTCTCTTCCAGGACCTCATCGATCTCATCGAGGATCGCGTCAACGTCTTCACTGAGCGCCTCATGACGCTCAGCAACGTCGGTCGTCTCGGCCGGAGCTTCGTCGGCTTCTTCGGTCCGACGCTCGGCGTGCTTCTGCCCGCCAGTCTCCTGTGCGCTCATCTCTGGAACCTCCACGTCCACATCGCTGCTCAGAACTCGACCCTAGTCGGATCGACCGGTGCAGGCTCGCTCTGAACCCCCGACGCGCCACCAGCTGATGGTGAGGGGTCAAACGTGCTCAGGGGCCCGTGAGAGCATCCACCAACTCTGCTGCTGTCTGGCAACGTTCGAGGAGACCTCCGACGTGGGCGCGCGTGCCCCGCAGGGGTTCAAGCATCGGGACGCGCTGAAGTGAAGGCCGACCCGGGACGTCGAAGATCACTGAGTCCCACGATGCCGCTGCCACCTGCGGCCCATAGCGCCGGACACATTCGCCGCGGAACCAGGCGCGGGTATCTTCGGGCGGGGTGTGAACGGTGTGCCGAATCGCCTCGTCAGTGAGGACTCGTTCCATCCGACCACGAGCGACAAGTCGGTGGTAGAGCCCCTTCTCCGGGCGCACGTCGGAGTACTGCAAGTCGACCAGCTGAAGTCTGGCGTCGGACCACGCGAGCCCGTCTCGAGAGCGGTATCCCTCCAGGATCTGCCGCTTGGCCACCCAGTCGAGCTGGTTGACCAATCGCGAGGGGTCATCCTCCAAGTCGTCGAGGACTTGCGACCAACGGCGGAGGATCTCGGTGGTTGCATCGTCAGCGTCGCTGCCCATGCGATCCTGGACGAACTTGTGCGCCTGGTCGCAGTACTCACGCTGCAGGTGAATAGCGGTCATGGTGCGCCCGTCACGCAGTTCGACCTGGTGCTTGAGATCAGGGTCATGCGAGACCAGGTGAAGTTCGTGGACCGGCCGAGAAAGGGCTAGGTCGTCGGCGAGAAAACCCTCCTCGATCATGGCGAGCACCAGGGCAGTGGTTCCGACCTTGAGCAGACCGGCGACCTCAGAGAGGTTGGCGTCGCCGATGATCACGTGGAGGCGTCGGTACTTGTCAGCGTCGGCGTGCGGTTCGTCTCTGGTGTTGATGATTGGTCGCTTGAGGGTCGTCTCGAGTCCGACCTCGACCTCGAAGAAGTCAGCCCGCTGACTGATCTGGAACCCGGGGTCGTTGCCTTGTTGTCCAAGCCCCACACGTCCTTGCCCGCAAATCACCTGTCGCGAGACGAAGAAGGGAGTCAGGTGTCTGACGATATCCGGAAAGGGGGTGCTGCGTCGCATGAGGTAGTTCTCGTGCGTCCCGTATGACGCACCCTTGTTGTCGGTGTTGTTCTTGTAGAGGTTGATGGCCCGTGCGCCGGGTACGAGGGCAGCCCTGCGGGCGGCTTCGGCCATCACGAGTTCGCCTGCCTTGTCCCAAGCAAGTGCATCGCGAGGATTGGTTACTTCCGGGCTTGAGTACTCCGGGTGGGCGTGGTCGACGTAGAGCCGGGCTCCGTTGGTCAGGATGACGTTGGCCATGCCAGCGTCGTCGTCAGTGAGTTGACTGGAGTCGGCCGCCTCTCTGGCCAGGGTGAAACCCCTAGCGTCCCGCAGCGGGTTTTCCTCTTCGTAGTCCCACCTTGCGTGCGAGAGCCCGGGCTCGCCGGTGGCGTACCCGTTAACGATCTGGGTCGACATGACAACCGGATTCGCCTGCGCGTCACCGGGCACGGCGATGCCGAACTCGGTCTCTAGACCCATGACTCGCGTGGTCCCCACGCGCACAGCCTAGGCGCCCGACGCGCGTGCCCCTAGGCCGCAGCGCCAGTGGGCCGTCAGAGGTACTGGCCGGTGTTGGCCACCGACTCGATCGAACGACCAGCCTCGGTTCCTTGCTTTCCTTGGATCAAGGTGCGGATGAAGATGATCCGTTCGCCCTTCTTTCCGCTGATCCGAGCCCAGTCATCAGGGTTCGTGGTGTTCGGGAGGTCTTCGTTCTCCTTGAACTCCTCAAGGCATGCCGTCAGCAGATGCTGGACGCGGATTCCTTTTGTGCCGAGTGCCAGGAAGTCTTTGATCGCATACTTCTTCGCGCGGGCCACGATGTTCTCGATCATCGCTCCGGAGTTGAAGTCCTTGAAGTAGAGGACCTCTTTGTCGCCGTTGGCGTAGGTGACCTCGAGGAACCGGTTCTCTTCCGTCTCGGTGTACATCCGCTCGACCGCCCGCTGGATCATGGCAGCAGCGGTCGCCTTGCGATCGCCGCCATGCTCTGCGACATCCTCAGGGTGCAGAGGAAGGTCAGCGTGCAGGTACTTGCTGAAGATATCGCGCGCGGCTTCTGCGTCAGGTCGCTCGATCTTGATCTTCACGTCGAGCCGCCCAGGGCGCAAAATTGCCGGGTCGATCATGTCTTCACGGTTCGATGCTCCGATCACGATGACGTTCTCGAGACCCTCGACGCCATCGATCTCGCTCAGCAGCTGGGGAACGATCGTGTTCTCGACGTCAGAGCTGACCCCCGACCCGCGGGTGCGGAAGAGCGAGTCCATCTCGTCGAAGAAGACGATCACTGGCACGCCCTCTCCCGCCTTCTCGCGCGCTCGCTGGAAAACGAGCCGGATGTGCCGCTCGGTCTCACCGACGTACTTGTTGAGCAGCTCTGGGCCCTTGATGTTGAGAAAGAACGACCTGCCCTCGGGCCGACCGGTCACCTCTGCCACCTTCTTGGCCAGTGAGTTCGCAACGGCCTTGGCAATGAGAGTCTTGCCGCACCCGGGCGGGCCGTAGAGCAGGATCCCCTTCGGCGGACGCAGGTCGTGCTCGAGGAAAAGATCCTGGTGAACATACGGAAGTTCGACGGCGTCCCGAATGAGCTCGATCTGACTGCCCAACCCACCGATGCTGGCGTAGTCGATGTCGGGTACTTCTTCAAGGACGAGTTCTTCGACCTCAGCCTTGGGGATCTTTTCGTACACGTAACCCGATCGGGGCTCGAGCATCAACGAATCGCCTGCTCGAATCTGCACGTCGCGCAGAGTCTCCGCGAGCCGAACGATGCGCTCATCGTCAGTGTGCCCGATCACGAGCGCGCGCGCGCCGTCGGCCAGGAGCTCTTTGAACATAACGACTTCGCCCACTTGCTCAAAGCCCATGACTCGAACGATGTTCATGGCTTCGTTGAGCATCACCTCACGCCCACGCAGCAGATCGTCTCGATCGACATCTGGGCTCACAGCGACGCGGAGCTTGCGTCCCCCCGTGAACACGTCTGCTGATCCGTCGTCGAACTGTTCGAGGAGCACGCCGTATCCCGACGGTGGTTGCGCCAGCCGGTCGATCTCGTCCTTCATCGCCATCAGTTGAGCACGTGCCTCATGCAACGTCGCCGTCAATCGGGTGTTGCGCTCTTGCAAAGACACGATTTCGCGGCGCAGGTCGCCGGCGTCAGGCGCGCTGAGTTCGCGCGGGCTGTCCGCTTCGTCGTGCGTCATGGCGCACCTCCGCCTCGGTCCAACGAGTCGTACCGAGTGACCGGTACAACGTCTTCCGACCCTAACCCTCGGCACCCCAGAGCGAGACCTGGAACAATTCCGGCGTGTCGAGTCGGTTACTGTCCGTGATCACGGCCAACGGCCCGGGTTTAGCCCTTGGCGGGGCGCCGGCGCCGTGCTGGTGCCGTGACACCTGGCGCGAGCCGACGGCTGGTCACCAGGAAGCCGGTGTGCCCGATCATCCGGTGGTCGGGACGAACAGCGAGCCCTTCGACGTGCCAGGTCCTGACCAGCGTCTCGCTGGACGCCGGCTCGGTGAAGCCTCCGTGCTCGCGGAGCCGTTCGACGACCATCGAGAGCTGCGTCGTCGTCGCTAGGTAGCAACAGATCACGCCGCCGGGCCTCAGCACCTGTGCGGTCGCGTCGATGCACTCCCAAGGGGCGAGCATGTCGAGTACGACCCGGTCGACGGGCTGGTCGTCGATAGCGTCAACAAGGTCGCCAACCGTAAGCGTCCATGACCGTGGCTCTGAGCCGAAGAAGGATGTCACGTTCGTCCTAGCAACTTCGGCGAAGTCATCGCGGCGCTCGTAGGAGTGCACTGCTCCTTCACTGCCTACCGCGCGGAGCAGCGAACACGTGAGTGCGCCGGAACCGACACCAGCCTCAAGGACGCTGGCCCCCGGAAAGATGTCAGCCATGCCGACAATCTGCGCAGCATCCTTCGGATAGACCACAGTGGCGCCGCGCGGCATCGACAGGACAAAGTCCGAAAGCAGCGGGCGCAGCGCAAGGTAGGCAACGCTTCCCGTCGATGTCACGACAACTCCCTCCGGCTGCCCCAACAGGTCATCGTGGGCGATGGCTCCCTTGTGGGTGTGGAACAGCTTGCCTTTTTCGAGAGTGACGGTGTGCAGCTTGCCCTTCGTGTCGCTCAGCTGGACTCGGTCGCCCGCTGCGAAGGGTCTGCCAACGGCAGCAGAGGGACCGGGCGTCGGCACAGCTGGGCTCCTTCATCGAACGGGTCGGGCCTGGTTGGCGGACCGCGCCTCATCCGTCATTCGATCGATCACTGGATCGATCACTGGATAGATCACTGGGCGGCGAGTGCTGCCTCCACATCGGCAGTGATCAGCACACCGTAGACGGTCCGCTGCTCGTCCTCGACGAGATAGACGAGCGCCGGCAGTGCGTTGAGCACATCGACGAGGTCCTGACCGATCGCATCGGCCGGGATCCGCCCCATGTGGGTGACTGCCACTGACGACACCGGAACCGAGGGGCGTCGCTCCAGCGGGACCGCAAATGCAGCTTCCGGTCGGACGACGCCCGCCAGTGCACCCTCGGTATCCCTGACGACCAGGGTGGTTCGGTCGCCCCTCAGGAGCTGCAGGGCAGCATCGAGCGGGGTGTCGGGGAGGACGAAGACTGCCGGGCGAACGAGGTCAGCGACTCTTAGACCGGTGATGGCCCGCGAAACACGGGCGTACTTCAGCGAGCGGCTCGCCTCGATCCAGACGAAACCAGCAAGCAAGAGTCCGCTGGAGAGCCAGAGAATGTCCGGACGTCCACGAATGACCGGGAGCACCGCCAAGCACGCCATGACCACGGCGAAGCCCCGGCCGGTCCATCCTGCGACGATGGTTCCCAGGTATTCGCGTCCAGAAGCAGCCCACACCACGTCGCGAAGGAGGCGTCCACCGTCCAGGGGAAGTGCGGGGACGAGGTTGAGAATGCCGACGATGAGATTGGCGACCGTCAGCTGCCACATGACGAATGCGAAGACGCTTCCTTGCGGCGAAGCCAGGTAGCCGAGCCACGCGACCCCTCCCACCAGAAGCGACGTCAGCGGTCCGACAACTGCGATCACGAAGTCGACCCACGGACGCTTGGTCTCGGCATCCATGACCGTTACGCCACCGAGCAGGTGGATGGTCATCGAACGCACCCGTAGCCCTAACTGCAGAGCCATCACGGCATGTGCCATCTCGTGGGCCAGAACTGACAGGCCCAGGAGCACCGCAAAGGACGCAGCGACCACCAGGGTCCACGGCGACTCCAGCAAGAGGCGTCGCTCGACGACCGGGGCGAAGACCCACGTGATGATGGCAGCACCGAGGAACCATGAGGACCCAAGTCGAAGCGGAACGCCGAACGGATGGCCGAGGGAGAGCCCCTGGAGAGTCTCGGCTGACGCCGGACTGCGAGTCGGCTGCGGTGGGTCGGTCACCACCCGACTGTAGGGGTGGCTTGGATCAACTGCTCACTGCAGGGCGGGTTGCCCAAGCGGCGCGTGTCGACAGGCGCTGGTCACCACGCAGCCGCAAGATGGCAGCGTGCAGCCCCTCATCCGAGCCGTCGACTGGATGTTTCGCGACCGGGCCACCGGCAAGATCGTGATCGCCCAGTTCCCCAACCTCCCGCTGCTGACCTGGCTGGGTGCCTCCCTGCTGACACTGGTCACTACCGGCACCGTGCGCACCGTGCTGGGCTACCTGGCGAGCGTGGCACTACTGGTGTGGGCCGCCGATGAAATCTGGCGGGGTGTCAACCCCTTCCGGCGAATGATCGGGGCCATTGTGCTTGTGTGGGTGCTCGCTTCGGTCGTCCGCGGGTACTGACGTCGTCGCCGGGGTCTAAGCGCAGCTGCACAACTGCTCAAGCCTGTTTCTAGCTAGCCGTCCATGCTCTCGGGTCCGTTTCACCGGCCCTGTCGGTGTCTGCCTCTACGCTGCAGGGATGTCGTCACCACTGGGTTCACCACTGGGTTCACCACTGGGGTCGCTAAGCCCCTCGCGGGCCGGTGACTTCATGACGTGTCCGCTGCTCTACCGGTTCCGGGTCGTGGATCGGTTGCCCGAGCCGCCCAGCAAGGCAGCAACCAGAGGAACGGTCGTCCACGCGGTCCTCGAGCAGCTCTTCGACCTACCGAGAGGTGGCCGCTCCCTCGAGGCTGCAACTGCCTTGGTGCCATCGGTCTGGCAGGAAGTTCTCGCCGATGACGACCAGCTGGCCGAGCAGTTCGCCGATGACGACGGCGCACTCGCGACCGAATGGCTCGACGGCACCGAGGCGCTCCTCGCCACCTACTTCGAGCTCGAAGACCCCACCAGGCTTGAGCCCGCAGATCGCGAGCTCGCACTCTCGGTCGAGCTCGAGAGCGGATTGGTACTGCGGGGATACGTCGACCGCCTCGACATCGCTCCGGACGGCGCCATGCGAGTCGTCGACTACAAGACCGGACGTGCGCCCGGTGCTGCATTCCAGCAGAAGGCCATGTTCCAGATGCGCTTCTACGCGCTTGCGCTGTGGCGGCTTCGCGGTGAGGTCCCCCGCCTCCTGCAGCTGATCTACCTCGGCGACGGCCAGATCGTCCGGTACCAGCCAGACGAAGACGATCTGGTCGCGATGGAGCGCAAACTCGTCGCGCTAGCAGCAGCCATCGGACAGGCGATCGAATCAAGAGACTGGCGGCCGAGTCCAAGTCGGCTCTGCGACTGGTGCGCACACCGGAAAATCTGTCCAGCGTGGGGCGGTACACCGCCTCCGCTCCCTGAGTAGGCATCAGGGAGCAGTTCGGGGACAGGTTCGGGGTCAGTCCCTGAGTCGGGGGCATGTTCAGGCCCCTAGGGTGGAACCAACCACACAGGAGGATCCCCCACATGTCAGTCGAAGCCGCCCCAACGGCAGCAGCCCGCGCAGACTTCTTGAGCAAGATCTACGGAGAAGGGGAAGCCGAGGTCAGAGCGCTGGACGGCGTTTCCGTCGAGTTCGCCTCCGGACGCTTCACCGCGATCATGGGCCCCAGCGGGTCAGGCAAGTCGACCCTCATGCACATCTGTGCCGGTCTCGATGACGCAACTTCTGGAGGGGTCTCGATCGGCACCACCGATCTGACCCAACTCAAGGACTCCGATCTGACGCGGCTTCGGCGCGACCGGGTTGGCTTTATCTTCCAGTCGTTCAATCTCGTTCCGACGTTGACTGCCTTGGAGAACATCACCCTGCCGCTCGACATCGCCGGGCGTAAGCCTGAACAGCAGTGGCTCGACAAGATCATTGACATGGTCGGGATGCGAGACCGCCTTGGCAACAAGCCGAATCAGCTCTCCGGCGGCCAGCAGCAGCGGGTGGCGGCCGCTCGGGCACTGGTAACTCGACCCGAGATCATCTTCGCCGACGAGCCGACCGGCAACCTCGACTCACGCGCTGGCGCTGAGGTGCTGGCCTTCCTTCGCGACAGCGCCGATACCCACCGGCAGACCGTCGTGATGGTCACCCACGACCCAACGGCCGCCTCCTACGCCCACCGGGTGATCTTCTTGGCTGACGGCAAGATCGTCGACGATATGGACGACCCAACAGCAGACCGTGTCCTCGAACGTATGAAGAGCTTCGACGCGAAGGGCCGGAGGTCGTAGCTGATGTTCCGCGCCTCCTGGCGCAGTCTTGTGCAACACAAGCTGCGTCTCTTTCTGTCCACGCTGGCCATTGTCCTGAGTGTGGGATTTGTGGTGGGGACTTACATCTTCACTGACACGCTCGACAAGACGTTCACCGATCTCTTTGGTCAGACCACCACCGATGTGGTTGTCAGCCCGAAATCAGACTTCGAAGGTTCGGGTTTTGCCGGCGAGGTCCCGACACTCTCGCCAAAGCTCCTCGACGACGTCGCCGCCGTAGCCGGGGCAGCCAAAGCCGGCGGAGCAGTCTTCGCGAACGGCGTCACGATCGTCGGTTCGGACGACGAACCAATCGGCCAGCCTGGCGCGCCGCGCTTCGGAAGCAACTGGAATGACGATGAGGAGTTAACCCCGTACCGGCTGGTTGAAGGGACTGGACCACAGGGCGCCGACCAGGTCGCTATCGACTCAGTCTCAGCAGAAGCCGGCCAACTCGCGGTCGGCGACACGATCCGGCTGGTGGCCCCCACTGGTGAAATCGAAGCTCAGCTCGTGGGTATCTTCCGTTTTGGCGCCAGCGGAAACCTCGCAGGCGCGACTATTGCTGCATTCGATACACCGACAGCTCAGCAGGTGCTGCTCGATGGCGGAGATGGATTCACCGAGATCGACGTCGTCGCTGCTGAGGGCGTTACTCAGCAAGAACTGGCCGATGAAGTCTCGGCAGTGGCAGGTGCGCAAGCCACGGTCCAGACGGGCCAAGAAGCCGCTGATCAAGCAGCGTCAGACATCACCGACGCACTCTCCTTCTTCAACATCATCCTGCTGGTCTTCGCTCTGATTGCCTTGTTCGTAGGTTCGTTCCTGATCCTCAACACCTTCTCGATGCTTATCTCCCAACGGACGCGAGAGCTCGCTCTGCTCCGAGCCGTCGGCGCGACAAGGGGACAAGTGACCAGGGCGATCCTCGGCGAGTCACTGGTGGTCGGCGCGATTGGTTCGGTACTTGGCTGCGTCATGGGCATCGGTGTTGTTCTTCTGCTGCGGTGGTTCTTCGGAAAGTTCGGAATTGATTTGGGCACCACTCCCCTCCAACTAGAGCCACGCACCTTTGCGATCGGGATCGCCCTTGGTGTCGGCTTCACTGCTGTAGCGGCATGGTTTCCCGCCCGCCGTGCCTCCAAGATCCCGCCCGTTGCCGCGCTTCGCGACGATGCAACGATCCCGACCAAGGCGCTGACGGTGCGCGCTGTCCTCGGCGCCATCCAGATGCTCGCGGGTGCCGGAGCGATGGTTGCCGGGGTCTCCAGCGGCGGCTCTTCGGGGGCGTCGTTGGTTGGGCTCGGCGTCCTCTTGCTGCTGACCGGCACGATCACCTTCAGCCCCGTGCTGGCATCGCCGGTCGCACGAGGTCTTGGGTCTCCGTTACCACGCCTCTTCGGCACCGTTGGGCGGCTCGCGGTCGACAACGCGTCACGTCAGCCACGACGATCAGCTGCGACTGCGTCTGCGTTGATGATCGGCCTCGCCCTCGTCAGCGCCCTCACCATATTCGCATCTTCCATCACCGCGTCTCTCAACGCTGCCATCGACCGGGTGATCGGCGCTGAGTACATTGTCGCCACCGACTCTCAGCAGCCTTACCCGCGAACGGTTGCCGATGACATCGAGCAGCTCCCAGATGTGGCCGTTGTATCCCGCACCACGTTCACCGAGGCGCAGATAGCTGCGGACTCCATCCCCAAACCGACGGGATCTGAAGATCCGCCGACCACGTTTGTGGGAACCGTCGACCCGTCGACGATCGACGACGTCCTGAACCTGACCTTCGCCGAGGGCGGCCTCGACGATTTGTCGAACACCGGCCTGATCGTCGACACGACAACTGCCACAAACTCCGACCTCACCATCGGTGACGAGGTGACCTTCACCTTCGCCAGCGGCCCGGCCACCTTCGGCGTGGTTGGACTTTACGAACCGGCCGGCTTTTTTACCGGGTACACCATCACCAACCAGGCCTTGGAAGACGCCGGCGTCAAGATCGGTGACACGTTCGTTTACGTCAAGGCAGCCGACGGCGCCGACCTCGACGTGCTTAAGGGCAACATCGAGGATGTCCTTACGTCCTACCCCGGCGTTGTCGTGCAGAGCCAAGCCGAACTCAAGGAACAGGTGCAGTCAAACGTCCAGACGCTGCTCGGTGTGATGGTCGCTTTGCTTGGTCTTGCCATCATCATCGCCATCTTGGGCATCGTGAACACGCTCTTCCTGTCCGTCCTGGAGCGCACCAGAGAGATCGGCATGCTGAGGGCGGTCGGCACAAGCCGCTGGCAGGTTCGGTGGATGGTGGTGCTCGAATCGATCGTCATCGCGCTCTTCGGTGCCCTTCTCGGGGTCGTTCTAGGGGTGGCCTTTGCCACGGCCCTTCAGCGCACCTTGGCTGATCAGGGGATCGATGTGCTCGAGATCCCCTGGCCCGCGCTGGTTCTCTACCTGGTGATCGCGATGCTCGTTGGCGCCCTGGCAGCGGCATGGCCGGCGCGCCGCGCTGCCCGGCTCGATGTTCTGAAGGCCGTTACCGCCGAGTGACGAGGTTCGTAAGAACCCCCAGGTCCACCTCGGTCAGCGATTCGACAACGGCTCGTCGTGGCGCTGGATCGATGGGGACGACGCTCGGAACAGCCACAACGTGGCAACCTGCCGCCTCCGCAGCGGCAACCCCTGCTGGACTGTCCTCCAGTACCACCGATCGCTTCGCGGATGCACCCAGCAGGTGGAGAGCGCTCAGGTAGGGCTCAGGATGCGGCTTGAGGTTTACGACGTCATCAGCTGTCACTTGATAACGGAAAGGCTCTCCAGACAGATGAGACAGGACCACGTCGACGTGCACTCGGACCGATGAAGTCACCAAGGCGAGTGGCACTCCTTCGGCGACGAGCGCGTCGAGTAAGTCAAGAACTCCCGGCTGGAAGGTGATGGCGCCTACCAGCTGCTCGGTCATGTTCTCGAGCAGCATCTGCATCACCGTCGGCATGTCCAACCGACTGCCGGTGAACTCGATCATGTAGCGCGCGGCAACCGAAAGGTTGCTGCCCAGCAGGTCGATCTGTTGCTGCTTGCCCCATGTTCCGCCGAGCTGCGCGACGGTCGCGCTCTCGGCTGCGAACCACTGTGGCTCGGTGTCGACGAGCAGGCCGTCCATGTCGAACAGGACGGCGTCCAACGGTCCTTCGATAGGAAGAGCAGATCCGGTCGTCATCGTTGACGCACGATACCTAGACGCTCCTCAGCGGCTTGCTTGCACCCTCGGTGCGGCGCCATCGGAGGCCATCTCGGTCCGGCGTACTCTGGCGTGATCTGCAAGGAGGGGTCGATGATCGAGCTTGAGGGGCTACCGCCGCTCAACCAGCCGGTTCTGGTGGCTGCGTTCGAGGGCTGGAATGACGCCGCCGAGGCGGCAACGGGCCTTATCGACCATGTCTTGGCCGAGTTCCCCGGCCAACGTTTTGCGGACGTCGACCCGGAGGATTACTACGACTTCCAGGTGAATCGGCCGATCATCTCGGTGGGGGAACGCGGCGTCCGAGAAATCACCTGGCCAGCCACGTCGGCCTATGCCGTGACCATCCCTGATGGCCCCGATCTCGTCATCGTGCGCGGGATCGAGCCGAGCATGAAGTGGCGCACCTTCATCAACGAGATCATCGGGCTCGCGTTCGAGCTGGATGTGGACCGCGTGGTCACGATCGGCAGCTTGCTCGCCGACACTCCCCATACCCGGCCGGTGCCGGTTACTTCGGTCGCTTCGGACCCGGCCATCGCCGAGCGGCTCGGAGTCGAGCTGACCCGATATGAAGGTCCCACCGGCATCGTCGGTGCCCTCACCGAGGGCTTCACCAGGGCCGGCATCGAGACCCTGTCGTTCTGGGCGGCAGTCCCGCACTACGTCGCGCAGTCACCCTGCCCCAAGGCAACGCTCGCGTTGCTTCGCGCCGTCGAGGATGCTCTCGATTTCACGATCCCACCCGGTGATCTTGAGGACGAGTCGCTCGCCTGGGAACGCGGGGTCGATGATCTGGCTCACGACGACGAGGAGGTGGCCGACTACGTCAGGTCTCTCGAAGAGGCCCGCGACACCGCCGATCTCCCCGAAGCCAGTGGTGATGCCATTGCGAAGGAGTTTGAGCGCTACCTTCGCCGCCGCGACGACGACTGACCCCCGGTAACGACGCAGTCTGCCGAGTGGTCAGCACATCGCTAGTCGTCGCGCAGTACGACGCCAAGCAGAGCGTTGGAAGCTTCTGCCATCTGTCGAGGAGCTTCTGGGTCATCGCCTGCACCCGCCGCAACTCGGTCCGCCCAAGCATCGATGACCGCCAGGGCGGTCGGCGCGTCCAGGTCATGGGCGAGCGCTGCCCTCACGGCCTCGATCACCGGTCCGGCAGCGGGGCCACGGTCAGCGGTTGCTGCGAACGTCCATCGGTGCAGCCGGTCTTCACCCTGAGTAAGGTCGGCGTCGGTCCACTGCCAGTCGCTTCGGTAGTGGTGGGACAGGAGAGCCAGCCTGATCGCCATCGGGTCATGGCCGTCGTCTCGAAGCCGAGACACGAAGACCAAGTTTCCCTTTGACTTCGACATCTTCTGTCCGTCGAGCCCGACCATCCCGGCGTGCACAAAGTGCTTCGCGAACGGGCGGTCTCCGGTGAGCAGATGTGCCTGGGATGTACCCATCTCGTGGTGGGGAAAGATCAGATCGCTCCCGCCACCTTGCACATCGAAGCCGTTGCCGAGGTGGTGAAGTGCGATGGCGGTGCATTCGATGTGCCAACCAGGGCGTCCGTGGCCGAAGTGGGTGTCCCACGCCGGTTCACCTGGACGTTCGGCCTGCCAGAGGAGCGGATCGAGAGCGTCGCGCTTTCCCTCACGTGCAGGGTCTCCCCCGCGCTCGGCGAAGAGAGCGAGCATCTTGTCGCGGTCGTACGAGCTGACGTAGCCGAAATCTGCATCTTTGGCTGTCGAGAAGTAGATGTCGTTGTCGACGCGGTAC
Organism: Candidatus Nanopelagicales bacterium; assembly: GCA_038316135.1. GTDB lineage: Bacteria > Actinomycetota > Actinomycetes > JAHEKZ01 > JAHEKZ01 > JAHEKZ01. The sequence goes on from JBBQAL010000013.1 coordinate 20,834, forward strand.
GCGGCGCCAGACGCCAGGAGCTCGTCGATGCGGTCGACAACGAGCGGAATGGACTCGACGGCTCCGATGTACTCGCGCGGCGGCAAAACCCCCAGAGCGGTCATGTCGTCGCGAAAGAGAGCGGTCTCAGCCCTTGCCAAGTCACTCCAGTCCTGCCCGGTGGCGATGGCCCGTTCAAGCAGGGGGTCGTCGACATCGGTGACGTTCTGCACGTAGTGGATGCTGTGGCCGGCATCCATCCAGACTCGCTGAACGAGGTCGAAGGCAATATAGGTCGCGGCGTGCCCGAGGTGTGTTGCGTCGTATGGCGTGATCCCACAGACATAGAGCCGGGCCGTCTCCTCTGGGGAGGTGGCCCTGAGCTCGGCCGAAGCGGTGTCGTAGAGGGTCAGCACACGCCCATCACCTGGGACCGAAGGCACGGGCGGCTGAGACCAGGTTTCCACGACGCGTGAGCCTAGCGGGGATGCTTCAGAATGGTGGCCAAGGGATCGCCGGCCAGTCGGGTGAGGGCTGCGGGTGGCGTCCATCTGTCACAAGTTCTTCGGCGCGCCGGAGAAGCAGGTCGATCTCCTGGACGGCGAGAAGCCCTTCAAGAATTCCACGCACGCTATCGCCTGACTCCATTCGGCCCAGCCACTCTCGGACTTCGTTGAGCAGGGGCGGAGGAATGGGGTGGCCACGCCACTGCCACAGGACGGTTCGCAGCTTGTCGTCGATGGCAAACGAGACTCCGTGGTCGATGCCCCAGATCGTTCCGTCAACGGTGGGAAGCAGGTGACCGCCCTTGCGGTCACCGTTATTGATGAGCGCGTCGAAGACCGCGATGCGTCGAAGTGCTTCGTGATCGCTCTGGACGAGCGCCACCAGGTCGACGCTCTCGTCGACGTCCACCCAGAGTTGCACCATGCCGGGTCCGACCGGGCCTTCACGCCACACTGTCGGCGGAACGATCGACCAGCCCAGTGACTCCGCGACCACGAAGGCCGCCACCTCCCGCTGGCTGAGCGTGCCATCCGGAAAGTCCCAGAGCGGGCGCTCTCCCGCGCGCGGTTTGTAAATGACGAGTGGCGCGCCGTCGTCTGCCTGTTGCTGGGCCAGATCGGTCTCGGTTTTGAGCCGGCAGAGCAGGCTGCCGTTCGATGCATCGATCAGCTGACCGACGACCTCGAGCTCACCAGAGCTCAGCTCGGCAAGTGTGGCGGTCATCGCCTGCGGTAGCCGTTGGCCCTGGGGCAGATGTGCCCGTCGGGGTCGAGCGGAAGGGTGCAGAACGGGCACGGCGGGCGCCCAGCAGCGACGACCGACTCCGCGCGCGCGACGAACGACCGAGCCGCCGCCCCGGTGATCCGGACGGCCAGCACGTCGCCGCTCAACTCGTCTTCGTCTTCAGCAGGCTCAGACGATGCCTCGATGAGCACGCGTTCCGCGTCGCCGTCCCAGGCAATGCGCAGGACGGATACCCGGAAGTCCTCTTCGACAGGCGTATGGAGTGGCGCGTCATCGCGATCTTCAGGTCGAGCGACGACGGGGATGGGTGATGCACTGCTGGCACGACGCGTGAGCAGGTCGAGCATGGCGTCCATGCGCTCAGCGAGGACGCGAACCTGCTCCTTCTCCAAGGCTGCGCTGGTGGTGCGCGACCCGTCATGAGCCTGGATGAAGAAGGTCCGCTGGCCAGGTGACCCTACTGTTCCTGTCACGAAACGCTCTGGGTCAACGTACGTGTAGAGGGTCATGGCTTTCTCCTGCTCCGCGGCGTCGGACCGGCGCCGCCACCAACGGTGGCATCGTCGGGCTTGGCAGTCTTGCGCCGCCGCTTGGGTGGGTGGAGCGCCGAGACGTCTCCGCCGGAGTCGTTCATTCGCTCGACGAATGGCCGGGTATCTCCGTAGCGAACAACGCTCAGGGATGCGGGGTCGACAACGATGCGCTGGAAGAGATCAAGGTGCAACCCTAGGGCGTCGGCCAGGACCGCCTTGATTACGTCACCGTGTGAGATCACGGCGTAGACAGCGTCCGGCCCGAACTCATCGTTCCAGCGCCGGACTGCCGCAACAGCCCTGAACTGCATGGCCGCCAGACTTTCCCCGTCCGGCCCGGGGAAATGCGCATTGCTGGGGTGTTGCTGGACCACCTTCCAGAGCGGCTTCTTGGCCAGCACCTTCAGTGACTCCCCGGTCCAGTCTCCGTAGCGAACCTCAGCGACCCCTTCGTCCAGGTGAACTGGGACTTCTCGGTCGCCCAAGACCACCGAGGTCGTTTGCTGGCATCGCTCGAGGGGGCTGGTGACCACGGCGGTCAATGGAACCCCGGTGATCCGAGCCCCGAGCGCCTTTGCCTGTTCCTGTCCGACGTCGTCGAGCAAAACGCCCGGCGTCCAGCCAGCCAAGGTGCCGGCGGAGTTCGACGTCGTCCGTCCATGACGGATGAAGAGCACGGTTGCCACCTGCCCACCCTAAGTGGGAGCGATTGCGCGCACGAGTCAGGCGGAGCAGACGTCAGGCAGAGACGGTGGCATCCAGGACCCCGGCCGACAGCAGAATCAGCACCAGCGCGCCGAGTGCCACGCGGTAGATGACGAACGGCAGGAAGGAGTGCGTCCGCAGATAGCGAAGCAACCAGGCGATCACGGCATAGCCGACGAAGAAAGCGACAACCGTCGCGACCAGTGTCTTAGCCATCCCCGGCTCAGCGCTGGCGCTCACATCGGGAAGCTGGAAGATCGCGGAGGCAACGACAGCTGGAATCGCGAGCAGGAAGGCATAGCGGGTGGCGGCCTCGCGTCGGTAGCCGAGCCCAAGGCCCATGCTGATGGTTGCGCCAGAGCGAGAAACGCCAGGAACCAGGGCCAGCATCTGTGCGCCACCGTAGAGGAGCGCATCGCGGAGGTTGAGCCGGTCGAGCGGCCGCTCCTTGGCGCCGAGCCGGTCCGCGATCCCGAGGATCAGGCCAAAGATGATCAGGTTGGCCCCGATCACCCACAGGTTGCGAAAGGTTGTCTGGATCGTGTTCTCGAGCAGGACACCCCCGATCGCGATGGGAAGCGTGCCGATGATGATGTACCAGCCCATCCGGGCGTCAAGGTGGCCGCGAAGGGCTGGTCGCCAGAGCGATCGTGTCCAGGTGGTGGCGATCCGCCAAATATCCTTGGCGAAGTACAAGATGACGGCCAGTTCGGTGCCGATCTGGGTCACGGCAGTAAAGGATGCACCAGGGTCGGCACGTCCAAACAACTGCGGGAAGATCGCCAGGTGGGCACTGCTGGAGATGGGCAAGAACTCGGTCAGGCCTTGCAGGACGCCTAGCAGGATCGCCTCGATCCAGCTCACGTGCTCCTCCAGGGGGTCGTACGGCGAATCCGCATGGCGCCGGACTCTACCGGCCCCTGATCGCTAGGCTCACGCTGCATGGAGCAACGACACCTGGGATCTGCCGGCCTCAGCGTCTCGCGGCTCGGTCTGGGCACGATGACCTGGGGACGCGACACCGACGAGCACGAGGCCCGCGACCAGCTCAGCCACTTCTGCGAGGCGGGCGGAACCCTGGTCGACACCGCCGATGTCTACGTCGACGGCGCTGCTGAGCGCATTCTGGGAATGCTCATCGACGACGTCGTGCCACGGCAAGATGTCACCATCGCCACCAAGGCGGCGAGTAGGCCCGGTACCGAGCGCAGGTTCGACGCCTCGCGCGGCTACTTGCTCTCGTCGCTCGATGCCTCGCTTCGAAGGCTTGGCACTGACTACGTCGACCTCTGGCAGTTTCACGCCTGGGACCCCCAGACCCCGATCGACGAGACTCTCTCAGCTGCTGACGAGGCGGTCCGCTCGGGCAAGGCTCGCTACGTCGGTATCTCGAACTACTGCGGGTGGCAGACAGCATGGGCCAGCTCATGGCAGCTGGCCTTCCCGGGACGGGCCCCTCTGGTCGCCAGCCAGATGGAGTACTCGCTCTTGCAGCGAGGGATCGAGCGCGAGGTTCTGCCGGCCTTGGCCCAGGCCGGCGCAGGAGTCCTGGCCTGGTCGCCATTGGGCCGGGGCGTCCTGACGGGTAAGTACCGGACGGGAACGCCATCCGATTCACGAGCAGCGTCCGAGCACTTCAGCGACTTCGTGCGCCCCTTCACCGATGACCGCAGCCGGCACATCGTTGACGCGGTCGTTACCGCCGCGAGTGGGCTGGGGGTCGCTCCACTGGAGGTCGCTCTGGCATGGGTTCGCGACCGCCCCGGGGTGACTGCGGCGATCGTCGGTGCTCGAACTGCCGCGCAGCTTCTGGGATCGCTAGCAGCCGAAGGCTTGGAGCTTCCCGATGAGATCGTGACGGCGCTCGACGAAGTCTCAACGCCGGCGCGCAGCTATCCCGAACACGGCTGGAACCAAAAGGCGGTTACTCCTTCGGAGGACGCGTGAGCACGCGCGGTGTGGAGTACGAGACGTGGCGGATTGATTTCCCGCGCGCAACCAGTCGGGCCGAGATCAGACAGGTCCTGACCGAGCACGCTGAGTACGGCCGTTGGGAACTCTGGCGCGTTCGACGCTTCCTCGACGGGCGTTGCCGGGTCTGGCTCCGGCGCCGTCGGTATCGCATCGCACAGGCTCCGTCCGGGCGATGGAGCAGTGCACGCTGAGCAGCCTCAGGCGAGGTCGAGAAAGCGGTCGAGCACTCGCGCGCCGAACTCGAGGGCGTCCACCGGAACCCTCTCGTCCACGCCATGGAAGAGGTCAGCAAACGCCAGCGACGGAGGAAGTCGGAGCGGCGCGAATCCGTACCCCGGGATACCCAGCATGGCGAAGGCCTTGGCGTCAGTCCCACCGCTCAGGGTGTAGGGCACTGCGCGCGCCTGCGGATCGTGTTCGAGTAGCGACTTGACCATGGCGTCGACAACCGGACCCTCGAAGGGCACCTCGAGCGCGATGTCGTCGACCAAGGCGCTGCGGGTCACGTCGGGGTCGAGCAGCCCATCTATCGTCGCGAGGAACTCGTCGCGACGCCCCGGAAGAAAGCGCCCATCGACAACCGCGGTTGCCGAACCAGGGATCACGTTGGTCTTGTAGCCGGCATCCAGCATCGTTGGCGCCGCGCTATGCCGAAGCGTTGCGCCAATCATCGGCGCGATCGGGCCGAGACGGGCAACGACGGCCTCGGCAGGGGTGTCGTCGGGGAGCCCGAGGGCCGATCGAACCTCGACGAGGAAGTGTTCGACTGTTGCCGTCATGGTGACGGGGAACTCGTGGGAACCGATCCTGGCGACTGTCTCAGCAAGCCGGGTGACGGCGTTCTCGTGGTTGACCATCGACCCATGGCCCGCTCGGCCCTCAGCCGTGAGCTGCATCCACGAGATGCCCTTCTCTGCAGCCTCGATCAGGTAAAGGCGCAAGTGGTCGTCGACGGTGAAGCTGAAGCCGCCCACCTCACCGATCGCCACGCCAACGCCTTCGAAGAGGTCCGGCCGGTGCTCAATGAGCCAGTGCGAACCGAAGAGCCCACCGGCCTCCTCGTCAGCGAGGAAGGAGAGGACAAGTGGGCGACGCGGCCGTCGCCCGGAACGCAGCCGGTCCCGCACGACGGACAGGATCATCGCGTCCATGTCCTTCATGTCGATGGCGCCGCGTCCCCACACCATCGGCACGCCGTTGTCCTCGTGGATCTCGGCAGCAAACGGTGGGTGCGTCCAGTCAGCAGCGTTGGCCGGCACAACGTCGAGGTGACCGTGGAGGAGGAGGGCAGACTCGTTCGTGTCCTCGCCATCGACGCGGGCGAAGACACTCGTCCGTCCCGGGGCTGACTCGACAAGTTCGGGTTCGAGACCCACGTCGGAGAGCAGGCCAGCGACGTACTCGGCAGCGTCGCGTTCCTGCGACCGTGGGTCATCACCGTAGTTACTAGTGTCGAACTGGATGAGTCGTCGACAGATGTCCACGACTTCGTGGGCGGGGTCACTCTCGGGGGGAGTCTGTACGTCGGTCACTCCCCTATCGTGCACCTTCTCGATCGAGTGCGGCCCGATTTCAACCCCTCTGGTGCCGTTGGTAGTCTTGCGGCTCACCTTGTCCGAGTGGCGGAATCTGGTAGACGCGCTAGCTTGAGGTGCTAGTGCCCGAAAGGGCTTGGGGGTTCAAGTCCCCCCTCGGACACCCTCGCGAAACCCCTCGACCCGCAAGACGACGGTCGGGGGGTTGTTCATCCCCCTGGGCCGGTCCGCCCCATCGCGATGCTGTCAACAACATAGAAGGCCGTGTCACCCGATCCAACCGCTGCTTGGCACGTGAGCGCCGCATCCAACGACCTCACCTTGCCCACAAGCGAGACCTCCTTCCCAACCTTCAGCTCCGCGCCAGCAGCGTTGGTGACCACCGGTCGGCTCCGAATGTCAGTTGCCACCGCGTAGTCGGCTGGCCAGACCAGATCCTGTGACTCTGTGACTCCACGCAGGTAGATGCAACCGTTCTCGTCAACGGCGAGCTCACCGCGCCCATCGCCGTCGAAGGTTTCGCCCGGCCCTGAGGTCCAATCACCGACGTTTATGGTCGGCTTGGCAGCGGGTGGGTCGTAGGCGTTGCCTGACATGCAGCCGGTCAGGGCCACCGTGGCTGCGGCCATCGCACTTACCAGCGGCCGCCACGTCATGATCGGGATACTAGGTCGCTTCATCAGCTGGGCGCCCGAGGCGCGGGGACAATGGCCGATGTCGTGCCAACGACGCACGGCGAATGTTGTCGTCGGGGAGAACGTACTGAGGGCTTCGTCCTCCGTGGTTGGCGACAAACAAATGCCCGCCTTCACCGTGAGGGTGGAGACGGACATTTGCTCAGTGATTAACCGAATACGTGAGTACGTGCGTGTTGCTAGCAGGCCCACTTCTTGCCGGCGGACGCCAGCACGGAGGCACTCACGAAGGACTCAATGTCCTGCATGGCGAAGCCCCCTTCAGTTCATCCACTTGGTTCCAGCGCCGACGATCGACACCAAGACCGAGACCACCGTCACTGCAGATGCCGACTGAAGCGCCATCTTGAGTTTCGTTGAGTTCATTACCGCCCCTTCCCCTACGAGCTCATCCTGTGAAATCGACGTGCGATTTCGTTACTTCCTCAGGATGCAGCACAGTGATGCGAGCGCAGCGCGCCAAATGGGTGACAGAGCGTTTTGCAGCGTGGCATTCAGGGACCCCCGAAATGACTAGTCACCATCAATCTCCGACAACCATCACCGTGTTCTCAGCGCCGACAGTCCGGTGACGATGCAGCAGGAGGGCGCCACCAGCCAGCACCAAGAAGACCAGGCCGGCAGCGAGCAGCGCCATGGCTGCACCGACTGCCTCACCGACCCACGTCACCGTGAGTATCACTGCAGCGACGGTGGCGGTTGCAAGGTATGGCCACAGCGGGCGACTGAGGTAAGCGGCCAACGAGATCACGATCAGCGTGGTGAGCGCGAGCCGCTGCGACCACTGCTCGTCGGCGATCGTCGCCGCTGCGAAGAGCGCCAGCAGGAGTCCGAGCGAGGTGACCAAGATCTGGCCCCGCATGAGGCGTGTGAAGGTGCCGACCAGCGCCCACGCAAGTCCAACGCACAACAAGATCCACTGGATGGCGATGGTCTCGTCCGGAATCGTGAACTGGACGATCGCCATGGTCGTCGTAACAGTAGAGACAACCAGCCCGATCTCACCCAATGGAGTGTCAGCCCGCAGCCGCGCAACAACCAGAACAGCAGCCGCAGCCAGAGCACCGAGAGCGAAGGCCAGTGCAACGTCGTCATCCGAGGCACGCGTGTTGTTGGAGAGCAACGCGACCATCACGGTTCCAAACGCCCCGAGCGCACCAAAACTGAAGAGCGTCCCGCTGAGCCGCCGAAGCGTGTCACCGTTCGACACGTCATCCCAAGGGCGTCCCTGGGCATAGAGAACGAGGCTCACAGCCGCCGCCACCAGGGCCAGTGTTGTTCCAGCCATCACGGCCACGCGAGTTCCGTAGGCCATGTCGGGCCACTGCTGTGCCACTACGACGATGCCGGCGGCCACCACCAAGGCGGCCCCGAGGTATGCCCCGATTTCAGCCAGTCGGGCTGCGACCCCGACCCGCGGTGCCCTCGGTTCCGGCAACGAAACGTCTCGCCCGCTCCCCACCGCCAGGGCGGCGAGAACGGTACGTGCCTGTTCTTCGGTCAGCGTGTGGTCGGTCACCAACTGGTCGAACGGCGCAGGAAGCGGACCGCTCGGGTCACTGGTGCCTTCTGGGTTCGTGTACACATCGGTGAGTATGGTTCTCGCCGCCAACTACAGGCTAGGCCGACCCGCTGCACGCCGTCAGCGGCGAACGTCCCGCGATGAGGTCAAGACAGCCGCAAGAAGAAACTCCACGGCGTCATCGACCGTGCTTTCGGTGGCGCCCTTGCTGTTCACCATGTGCCAGCTCAGGGTCTCCAGCGCGATGGGCACAAAGGGCACCGCTCGCGCAGCGAAGTCGCCTGACTCGACCCCCTGTTGGAGCATTTGGGTGACGGCCGTGCTCCACCTGGTGAGTGCGTTCTGGGCGCTGGTGAGACCCTCCGATCTCACCAGGGCCTCCGTCATTCCACGCAGGTCGAAGGGCATCGTTCGGTACCACTCAAGATCCCATGCCACGTATCCGGCGAGCCGGTCGACCGCAGACCCGGCAGTACGTGCAACGACCTCTGCGTGTCGGGCCGGCACGTCCATGTCGTAGACAGCCAACTCAGCCAGCATGGCCCGCTTGGAGGGATAGTGCTTGAACAACGACGGCTGACGGATGCCGACCTGTTCGGCAATCTGCCGCGTCGACGCTCCCCGAAAGCCGTGCGTGGCGAACAGTCGGGACGCTTCCAGCAGGATCCGGTCCCTGGTTGCCCAGCTCGAAGGCCGCTTGGCGCGTAGTTCAAGCACATGGCGTTCGGCGTTCTCGACAACTGTTGACACGTTGCCTCTCCCCCGTGGAACAACACTCCGAATCAGGCTATCAATTGATACCCTAGCGCTCCGTACCTTCGATCCGAGGACAGACGATGTCGTCAAGCACGCCTGGCCCGACTCTTGCCGCGGGCAAAAACCCCACGTTCATTCTCACCCTCTCCTGCGAAGACCGGCCAGGAGTCGTTTACGCCGTTTCGAGCTTCCTAGTTCAGCACCACTGCACGATCATCTCGAGTCAGCAGTATGGGGACCAGGAGACCGGCCTCTTCTTCATGCGGGTCAGGTTCTCCTGTTTCGACGGGGACGAGCTTGCGCCCCTCCAGAGCGACTTCGCGCGGATCTCGGCAACGTTCGACATGTCCTTCACACTACGCGCCGCTCTGCAGCGTCAGCGCGTCCTGCTGATGGTCTCCAAGTTCGGCCATTGCCTGAACGACTTGCTCTTCCGCATGCGCATCGGCGCGCTGCCCATAGACATTGTCGGTGTGGTTTCCAACCACCTCGACTACGAAGACCTCGTCGAGGACTACGACATCCCTTTCCACTACCTCCCGGTCACCACCGAAACCAAGGCGGACGCCGAGAAACAGCTGCTGAGCATTATCGATGACGAGGCGGTCGACCTCGTGGTGTTGGCCAGGTACATGCAGGTCCTCTCCGAAGATCTCTGTCGGGCCTTGGAGGGACGGGCCATCAACATCCACCATTCCTTCCTGCCGAGCTTTAAGGGGAGCAAGCCGTACCACCAGGCGCACCAGCGCGGCGTGAAGCTAATCGGGGCCACTGCGCACTACATCACGACCGACCTCGATGAGGGACCCATTATCGAGCAGGAGGTCGTCCGGGTGGACCACTCGTTGTCTCCGGAGAAGCTGGTTGCGGCCGGTCGCGATGTGGAGTGCCAAGCCCTGGCGAGGGCGGTGCTCTGGCATGTAGAGAACCGAATCTTGCTGAACGGGCACCGGACGGTCGTCTTTCGCTAACAGCGCCGCGGTAGGGCGGGTTCCCTTGCCCCCGGTGCACGAAACCGCGTCGTCGCCTAGGGTCATTGAGGCCACCACGGATCGATCGAGCGCCGTCACGCGGAGGAAGCATGTCTGGTCATCTCACCTGGGCCATCGGTGAACTTGCTCCCGGCGAGCGAGCGGTGCTCGAGGCAACGACCCGCCGGCTGCGCGATGCCGGCTGGCTGACATCGCTGGACAGCGCGCCCGATGCTTTGCCAGCAGCGGTACTGGTCTGGACGCACTCCGCTCTTCCAGCTGCGGCCGCCGAGCAGGTCGCCTCGGCTCGCGAGAATCGGGCTCCCGTTATCTTGCTAGGCCCAACTCTCGGGGCTGAACTGCCCGAGCTGACCGAAGCCTCCGGTGTCGTAGCGGACCTCTGGTCGCGACCACATCGCGCCAGGGTGCGGCCCGCGGGGACCGAGGCTTGGATCGAACGCGTCACCCCAGCGGGCGAGCCCCTCGAGGTCACAACGCCGATCCTTGCGCTGGAGAAGGTCAGGGAAGTCGTTCAGGTCTGGGCGACCGCCCAGCTTGGGATGACGGCCCACGCAGTGGCGACGTGGAACCCCGAGACCCGCATCGGCGCTCTCTCTCTTCGCCCCGAGACCAGCCAGCCCGACGATGTTGATGCCGTCACGCGCCTACTGCACTTAGCGTTGCGCCGTGCACTGGAGATAGACCCCGAAGAGATTGAGCCGCTCGTTGTTGGACTACTCGGTTTCGGCGCGATCGGAGCTGAGCATGCTCGTGCCGCCCAGGCCCTGCCAGGCATGAAGCTCGGGGCCCTCTGCGACCGTTCAGCCGAGCGCCTTGAGGACGCCCGCCGAATGTTCCCCGGCGTGACGACCACTGACGATCCCGCTGCCCTGTTGGCCGATCCCGATCTCGACGTCATCGTCGTCTCGACTCCCCCTGACTCGCACGCTGACTGGGCAGATCGGGCGATGGCGGCTGGCAAGGACGTCATCGTCGAGAAGCCGTTCGCCCTTACCGTTGAAGATTCCGACCGCGTCCTCGCCACTGCGGAACGTACGGGGCACCGTGCCGTCGTCTACCAGAACCGCCGCTTTGATCCGGACTTCCTCACCATCGCGCAGCTCGTGCGAGGTGGTGAGCTCGGCGAGGTCTTCCATCTCGAAGCGTTCATCGGCGGGTACGGGCATCCTTGCAACTACTGGCACTCTGACGAGTCGGTGTCCGGCGGCGCCCTCTACGACTGGGGCTCACACCTGATCGACCAGATCCTCAGCTTGCACCCCGGACCGCTCGCCCACGTGACCTGTATCGAGCACAAGCGCAGATGGCACGACGTCACCAACGCCGACCACACCACCGTTGCGCTCCGGTTTCAAGATGGCACCGAAGCGGTCTTCATCCACTCTGACCTTGCAGCCGCACTCAAACCGCGCTGGTACCTGCTCGGCACCGGGGGTGCGATCACCAGTACCTGGAGGCACGAGAGCGTAGTTCGGCGCAGCGCTGTCGGCACACTGGATGAAGACGTGTTTGCCGTGACTGACTCACCTCCCGAGCTCATCTACTTCGATCCGGCTGGGTCGCAGACCATGCTTAAGCAGGTAACGCCCGAGCCGCACGCCTTCCACCGGGAGTTCGTCGACGCCGTTTGCTATGAGTGGCCGATGAGCGTTACCGCCGTGCAGTCGCGGCGGGTGGTAGCTGTTATGGAGGCCGCGCGAGCGTCTGCGCGCGCTGGCGGAACTCCCATGCCGGTTGACGGGGACGCGTGAGGCCCACTGAAGGCCAAGAGGTGCGCTGGGGCTTCCTCGGCGCTGGCTTTGTCGCCTCGAAGGCGCTCGGCCCCGCCGTCCATGCCAGCCCTCATGCGCTACTGCAATCGGTAGCCGCGCGGGACGCTTTGCGAGCCGAGAGCCTGGGGCCGAGGGGTCAGGCCGTCGATGACTACCAAGCGATTCTCGATGACGACTTAGTCGAGGCTGTCTATATCTCGCTGACCAACGAGGTACACCTCCATTGGATTACCGCCGCGCTCGCGGCCGGAAAGCATGTTCTCTGCGAAAAGCCCATCACGGTCAACGCCAAAGAGTGCAACAGCGCTTTCCAGGCCGCGCATTCGGCCGGCCTACTCCTGGTCGAGGCGGCTTGGACACAGTGGCATCCGCGAACGCGACGGGTAGACGCCATCGTGACCGCTGGCGATCTCGGCGAAGTCCGGAGCATCAGTTCATCGTTCACGTTTGACGGTGTCCCCGCTGACAACTATCGGCTCGACTCGCGCCGTGGGGGTGGCTCGCTCTTGGACGTCGGCCCGTACCTCCTTCGGCCGGCAATCACCTGGGTGAGCGGAGAGTGGACCGTCGACGGTGTGAGCCGCACCCTGAGCCGGGATGGCACCGACCTACGCACCGGCGCAACCTTGACAGCGACGACTGGAGCGACGGTCGACGTTCTTTCTTCCTTCATCGATCCGGAGCAACAGAGTCTGCACGTTCAGGGGGGCTCGGCGACGATCACGTTCGGGACCCCTGCCATCACCAGTTGGCACGCGGACGCGAGCATCGAGATCACCGATGGCTCTCGGCGTTGGACAGAGTCCTTTGCGGCCTGTGACGCCTACGAGATGATGGTGAGCTCTGTTTCCCGACGGATCCGCGGTGACAGCGACGCGTACGTGGGTACCGATCAAGAGTCGGTTGGCTGCATGATGCTCATCGACCTGATCGACGATGCATCCAGGACCGCCCCGTGAGCAACTTCGACTGGCCGGTGGATTCATGGGTCGACCCGACGTTGTTGGCTGTGGCCGACGGCACATCGCTGGCGGTGCGCCTCCTTCCCGGCGACGGTCACCCCTTCGTCCTCGTGCACGGTCTGGCATCCAACGCCCTGCTCTGGCGGGGCGTCGCCGAACAGCTCAACAGTCACGGTCACCCGGTGGCCAGCGTCGATCTGAGAGGTCATGGTCGATCTGAGAAGCCCGAGGACGGGTACAGCACTGCATCGGCCGCCCGAGACCTCGGTTCGCTCGTCACTTCCCTCGGCTGGAGCAAGTCACATCCGATCGCGGCTGGACAGTCCTGGGGTGGCAACGTTGTCCTTCGCGCGGCTCACGATGACCGCAGCTTTGGCGGGGTCTGCGCAGTCGATGGCGGGTGGATCCATCTCGGTCGTCGTTTCGACTCGTTCGACGAATGTTGGAAGAAGCTGGCCCCTCCCGACCTCAGCGAGCGAAACCCCGCAGAGGTCATGGGGTGGATTGGCGCGATGGTGGCTGACTGGCCGAGCCTCGCCCAGGAAGCTGTCGCGGGCAACTTGGAGGTGTGCGACGGGCAGGTGCACAACCGACTCGCCCGAAACCACCACCAGTCGATTCTGCACTCGCTCTGGGCCGACGACCCGGCGCATCTCTACCCGGCCGTCGCCGTGCCCGTGCATCTCATGGTCGCCGGAAGCACGGCGTCCACGGACGTCGATGAGGCGCTCGCCGCGCTGCCCGACGCCACCGTCAGCTGGCATCCCGGCGCTCATCACGACATCCACCTCCAACATCCGCAGGTCGTGACCGAGCACCTCCTTGCCTTACTTTCGCGCGTGGAAGGATCTTGAACTGTGAGTCGCATCGTGCTGATGGGTTCGGGTGAAACCGCACCGGCCATGGTCAAGACGCATCGTGCTGTCCTTGCGGCGTCCGGTGATGGCCCGGCCGTCATGTTGGATACCCCATACGGTTTCCAGGTCAACGCTGATGACCTGACCAACCGCACGCTCCGCTACTTCGTGGAGTCCGTCGGAACAAAGGTGGTGCCCGCGAGTTGGCGTCGTGCCGACATCGCGGCGGCCGAACGCGAACTCGTACTTGCCCAAGTGAGCCGGGCCGCCTGGCTCTTTGCCGGCCCCGGCAGTCCCACCTACGCGTTGAACCAGTGGCACGGCACCCCGCTCGCAGGCGCGATCGGTGACGTCGTCGACCGTGGGGGCACCGTCGTCCTAGGCAGCGCCGCCGCCGTGACTGCTGGACGCTGGGCCCTGCCCGTGTACGAGATCTACAAGGTGGGCACGACTCCCTTCTGGGCTGATGGCCTCGATCTCCTCACTCGGTTCCTCGACATTCCGGTCGCCGTTGTCCCCCACTACGACAACGCCGAAGGCGGCACCTACGACACGCGGTACTGCTACCTCGGTGAGGATCGGCTGGGCCTTCTGGAACAGGAGCTGCCCGAGGACGCAGCTGTCCTCGGCATCGATGAACACACAGCGGTCATCATCGATCGTGGGAAGAGCACCGTAGAAGTTTCGGGGGTCGGGCAATTGACGGTGCGGCGTCACGGAAGTAGCGAGCAGATCCCGGCCGGGACCACTCTGTCGATCGACGAGCTCGCCTCGTTCGTGTCCGGCGTCAGGCACGTGCCCCACATTGTCGGAGGATCGAGCGAGACATCCACCGACAATGAGCACGGCAGCGAACATGGCGGTGAACACGAGAGTGCGCCACCTTCGTTGGATGCTGATGTCGCCAAGCAGCGCGAACTCTTTGACACGGCGATGAGTGATCGGGATGTCGATACGGCCGTGGCGGCGCTGCTCGGCCTCGATGATGTTCTGGCCGCCTGGTCGGCCGACACGCTCCAGAGCGACTCCCTGGACCGCGGACGTCGAGAACTGCGTGCCATGGTCGTCCGGCTCGGCAAGCTGGCCAGGTCTGGTGCGGCGGACCCGTCGGTTGCCATGGCTCCGGTGGTCGAAGCAGTGCTCACTGCACGCAAGTCAGCTCGCGACGAGAAGGACTTCGCCACGAGTGACCGGCTGCGGGACGCCCTCGTCGCGGGGGGCATCGAGGTAATGGACACCCCTGATGGCGTGACCTGGTCGATCGTGAGGGCTGACGACGAAGGGCCCGGCACCCCACCCTGAGGTGGTGAGCCGGGCCCTTCGCGAAGCCTGGTATCAGGCCCCGAGATCAGGCAAGACGGACGTTCTCCGCCTGCGGACCCTTCGGGCCCTGCGTGATTTCGAACTCGACGCGCTGGTTCTCTTCAAGGGTGCGGTACCCGTCCATCGTGATGGCCGAGAAGTGAACAAAGACGTCGGCGCCGCCGCCGTCTTGCTCAATGAAACCGTAACCCTTTTCAGCGTTGAACCACTTAACGCTGCCTACTGCCATGAAACTCTCCAACTCTTGATGCTTCCGCTCCCGCAGGCTGCGGGTTCGGGGTTGCGGCACCCAGAGTGCCCGCGAGTCTTTCCGCGAGCGTTTCGGAGAAACGAGACGACGGAAAACTTCTACAACCAGGCATGACGCTACCACGCGCCCCGGCTGAGGGAGGTGCGCCGCTCACGACCAGTCGGTGGAAGCTGGTGGCTCCGGGGCTGCTGGGTCGATGCTCTGGAGCTGAACGGACTGAATCAGCTGCGGGTCGTGTGGGGCCATCGACACCGTGATTCGGACCCGATTCGCAGTCTCCGCCCCGCTCATCTGCCAACTGACGGAGCCAGGTGACGGCCGCTGTGTCGAGCCTGAGACGGCGTGCAGCACTCCGGCAGAGCGGCGGAAGGCGTGCCAGACCGCCACTCGTTCAGGCCATGGCACGTCGACCTCGACGTTGTCGGCGCACAGCGCCCGAACGGCTACGGCGGTCTCACCATCTGGGTCCTTCCCACTCAGCCAGTCAGTCACCAACGCCTGGGCGACGTCCAGCATCGGCAGACCTACCGGGGGCTGGCGCAGCGGTGCTTCCAGCTGGGTCAAGAGATCGCCGAGGGCTGCAGTGGCCACCGTTGACACCGGGGCGTAGGTGCCGTTGGCGAGTGCGACGATCCCGAGACCTGAGGCCGGGTGCCACCGCATGTGAGACCCGAATCCGGGGTAACCGCCGGAGTGGTAGACACTCCGGCCCCAAGGCTTGAACGTCTCGAAGAGGCCGAACCCATAGCCGCTGACTTCGGGAGCCACACCCGAAGTACTGGCCGCCGTCGCGGCAACCAACCGCTGGGAAACCTGCATCTCGGCAAGCGAGGAAGGCTGCAATGGGAGCGATCGGTCAGTCTCGGCTGCGAGGAGCTCAGTTCCGTGCACCGACTGGAAGCAGCCGACCCAAGTGGCGAGGTCGTCAATGGTGCTCAAGAGGCCACCCATCGGTGCGAACGCGCCAGCAGCCGCGATCGGTTCTTCCACCCATCTGTCGCTGCGTCGGACGTAGCCGCTGGCAACGGTCTTGCCACGAAGGTCATCGACGGCGAAGCCGCTCGACCCCATCCCGAGGGGCTGCAACACCCGCGACTCGACGACCTCGGGATACGCCAGTCCGGTCACAGCTTCGATGACGAGCCCGAGCAGCGCGTACCCGAGATTGGAGTACTCGAAGCGCAGTCCAGGGTGCCACAGCGGCTTCAACCCTCTCCCTACCAGCGATCGAAACTCTGGGATCGGAAGACCTTGTTGACGGTCGCCCCACGGATCATCACTGAGAAATCCCCCGCCCATCGTCAAGAGGTGTCGGACCGTGATCGACTGTGCAGCATCACCACCCGCCGCCAGCTCGGGAACGTAGTTGACAACTGGGGCGTCGAGACTGACCTGGCCCTCGTCGCGAAGTCCGAGCAGAACCATGGCCGTAAAGCTCTTGGTCATCGATGCAATCCGGAAGACGGTCGTTCCATCTGGGCTGGGCCCGGCAGGCAGTGCGAGCGAGCCAATCCCCCGAGCGTGGAGGACCGCTCCTCCTGACACGACCGCGTACGCAATGCCCGGCGCTGATCCCGCGTCCAGACTCCGCGCGAAGTGCGGGTCGACGATGGCTGCAACCTGCGCATCATCGAGGTCAGTTGAGGTCCAGGTCACCCGGGTCAGCGTGCCACGTCGCTCCATGTTCTGCGCCCAATAGCCGATGATGGGGATATGAGCCCTGTCGCCCCGTGGTCGCTGCGGCTGCTTGGCGGCCTCGTCGCCATCGGGATGGTGGTAGCGCTCGGCGTGGCGATCACGCCAACCGCCGGAGCAGCCGACAATGACCCATACGTGGCGAACGAAGTACCAGTGGCCGAGGGGTGCATCGTCCTTGGGCGCGCCTGGGCCGGCGTCAAGGTGTCCCTGGTGCAACGCCGGCTCGGCACCACCGACGAGCTGGACAGGTACGGGACCAGGACACTTGACGCTGTTGCAGCGTTCCAGGAGCGGCGTGAACTTCGCTCCACCGGCAAGGTGAACCGACGAACGTGGAACGCTCTTGGATTCGAGCGTCCGTTCTGCATGGACCGGTTCACGGTTCAACCAACGGTTCGGGCGCGCGCCGGCACACATAAGCACATCGAGGCCATGATCGGGTGGGCTCGCCAGCAGGTTGGGCGTCGGTACATCTGGGGAGGGGCCGGCCCCTTGGGCTATGACTGCTCGGGACTTGCCCTGCAGGCGATGTATGCCGGCGGACGCGTGCTCCCTACGGTCACCACATACCGCCATCAGCGACGTGACTTCGGTACTGCCTCGGCGATCTTCGACTCGGGTCTACGTCGGGTGCCGCTGGCGGATCGCCAACGGGGCGACCTCGTCTTCTACGGTCCCCAGGGGTCGATCTCACATATGGCGATCTATCTCGGCGATGACCGCGTCATCGAAGCGGTTCGCCCGAAGGTGCGCAAGTTCTCAGTGTGGGACCACGGAGTTCCCCTCAAGCCTCGCGTGGTGCGCCCGTTCGGGCGGTGATCGGCAGTCCTGCGCCGTCCTCTCTAGAGCTCTTCGTCCTGCCAGAGCCCATCGGACAGATGCATCCGCAGTGGCACAAAGCGCATCACTCCAGGGGCAGAGCTAAGGACGGTGTTGAGCTCGGCCATGAGGTCAGCGAACCCCGGGGCCGAGCGATGCGCGGTCATGCCGTCCTCGCCGTTGAACCACTCGTGCAGCCAGACGACCTCCGGCTCATCTGGATCGAGCGAGATGCAGAAGAACTCGGTCGCCGGCTCCTCTGGCAGCCGGTCGATGTAGCGGTGCAGCGCATCGAGCAACGCGGCCCGCCCGCCTGGTTCGGCCTGGAGGCGCACCACGAGGCCTTGCCGGTCGGGAAGCAACCGCGTTCGCGGGGCGCCGTTCTCGTCACGCTCCAATGCACCGCTCATGAGGACATCCCTATCACTGATGCGGAGGCGGTACCCAGCGCGTAGCAGGCGACCGCTGCCGCAGCGGCGACATTGAGAGAGTCGACGCCAGCAGCCATGGGAATACGCACGTGTCGGCTGACGGCTGCCAGAGCTTCAGGACTGAGCCCAGGGCCCTCGCTGCCCATCAGCAGAGCCAGTCGCTCGGGCGGGTCAACTGCCACCATGGCCAACGATTCTGCCTCAGAGCGCGGCGTCAAAGCGAGAAGTTCCCATCCTGCTGCCGCGAGCTCGGTCAGTGGCGCTGGCCACGCGTCAGCCCGGGTCCAGGGAACGCTGAATACCGCCCCCATCGACACGCGGACCGATCGTCGGTAGAGCGGATCGGCGCAGGTCGGGTCAACCAGCACGGCGTCAAATCCCAGGCCGGCCGCAGACCGGAATATGGCTCCGACGTTCGTGTGGTCCACAATTCCCTCCATCACAACAATGCGGCGTGCATGCCGCACCACGTCGTGCACACTCTGCAGTGGAGTTCTCGACATCGCGGCCAACGCACCTCGGTGCACCCGATAACCGGTGATGGAGTTGACCAGCGAGTCCTCAGCGACGAGCACGGCAGTTCCCTCTGGAAGGCCCAGCTCCTCGACCGCTTCGAGCCACCGTGGCGTAGTCAGGACCGATCGGATCGGGTAGCCAGCCAGCAGCGCCCGACTGATCACCTGATGGCTTTCGGCCATGAAGAGACCCTCAGCCGGTTCTTTCCGTCGGCGCAGACTGACATCGGTGAGGCTGCGGTAGTCGGCGACGCGTGGGTCGTCGATGTCCGTGATCAGCTGATGGTCCATCAGCTGATCAGAACGACGAGCGCAACGAGCCCGACGACGATGATGAACGTGCGCAGAGCAATGACGGGAAGCCTGCGTCCGTAGTGTGCACCCAAGAATCCTCCCAGGGTGGAGCCGGCGATGAGCACGAGCGCAATCGGCCAGTCGACAGGAGCCATCACGATGAAGACTGCTGCAGCAACACCGTTGACGACAGCGGCCAGCACGTTCTTCAGCGCGTTGACGCGCTGAAGGTGCGCATCAACGAGGGCTCCTAGGACAGCGATGAGCAACACGCCTTGCGCAGCCCCGAAGTAGCCGCCGTAGATGCCGATGAGGTACACGGCAATCCAGGCAGCCGGACCGCCCAGAACGTGCGTGTCGTGGGGCACCGACAGTTTGCGGGCCACCATTGGCTGGATCGCTACCAGGACGACCCCGAGCCCGACGAGAACGGGGACGATCGTGTCGAAGGCCGACTCGGGCAGCACCAAGAGGAGTCCGGCACCGGTGAGCCCTCCAGCCACCGAGG
>JBBQAL010000186.1:0-2990 GCA_038316135.1 Candidatus Nanopelagicales bacterium
GTCGAGGGACGCGGGGCAGGGCGACGCCGACGCACGGGTTGTGAGCAATGACGCGGTCGCGGACGGCTGCGGCGAATACTGCGCGGATCGTGTTCATGACGGTGTGCAGAGTGCTTGGCGCAAGACGCGTTGACAGTCCGGTGGCCCAGGCTTGGACCTCGCTGGGACGGATTTCGGCGAGCGGGCGATCGCCGAGGGTGTCGTAGGCGTAGCGGCGCAGGTGTTGCTCGACGTTCTTGGCCGTGGTGGGTCGGTGCGGTTGCGCCGCGCGCCAGGTCTCCGCGTAGGCCTGGAAGGTCTGCCGGCCGAGCGTCGGATCGACGTACGTCCCGCCGACCAGGGTCGAGGTGACCTCGTCGAGCCATCGTTGGGCGTCGACCTTGCGGGTGAAGTGACGCGCTCGTTCGCGACCGGCGTCGTCGCGGTAGCGGGCACGCCATCGACCGTCGGGGCGCCTGGCGACGTTGGACACCGGTCACGGCCTGCTTGCCGTTTGTGCCTGCTCGTCGACCCAGGCTGCTACCACCGACTCGCGGTAGACGACCCGACCGACGACTCGGAAGCTGGCCGGCCCGAGTCCCTTCCACCGCCAGTACCGCAGCGTCTCCGGTGCCACCCGAAGTCGAGCTGCGACCTCGCCCGTCGTGAGTAACCGATCCATGCCCGCACCTCCCGTCGTTCGCTTCACAAGGAGGTGTGCAGCAAGCACCCGCAAGACCGAGTCGACCGGCGAGCCAAACCAAGATCATTTCCCTTGACTCGTCTGGCTCAAGAGGTTCCGTGGCCTCGCGGCGCACAATTCTGGTGCGTGGGTGTGAGCCCGTGGGTCATCATGAGGGCATGGCAACAACGGAAGAAGGTCGACCGGTTGGTGGGTCCGACTGGTCACAGACTGAGTTGCCGGCCGCGTTCTTCGATGCCTTCTTCGACTCACCGGCCCCCGAACCGACGCGGGCGCTCGTCGAGTCGGCCGGGCGTTTACGCGTCCTGGTTCAGTGGTCGTAGACCTCGCGGCGGTGGGCCACACGAAGCACCAGGACAATCAGCCGGTCATCCTCGATCGTGTAAACGATCCGGTAGTCGCCGACGCGCGCTCGCCAACGACCCTGTTCGCCGCCGCGGAGCAGTTTGACGCCTGGCGGCCTGGGGTCGACGGCGAGCAGCTCGATAGCACCGATGACGCGGAGTCGGGTCTTCTTTTGGATCTTGGCGATGGACTTTGCCGCCGAGGTCGAGATCTCGACCGTGTAGGTCATGCCAGCCCGAGGTCAGCCTTGACCTTGGCCCACGGGATCGTCGGGGCACCCGCGATGATCTCGGCCATCACTGCGTCGGCAGCCGCGAGATCCTCGGCGTCCTCGTCGGCCTCCATGAGTCGCTCGTACTCAGCCGTGCTGATGACGACGGCCTGACGCTGGCCGCGCTTGGTGAGGAAGACCGGTTCTTGCGCGGATGTTTCAACGAGCTCGCTGAACCGCTCGCGTGCCTCGGTGACGGGCATCTCAGTAGCCATGGCTTAACTGTACATCTCAGATATCGAACTGTACAGTTCGCCAAGGCGCATCGATGCGCGACCTTACCCATTTGCTCCCGCGCGAGTGCCTCCCCGGTAGAGTCTGGTACTTTGGTACCCGAGAAGGAGGGCAGTGCTATGGCTACCGCGACTGCGCCGATCAAGGTCGACGCCGCCACTGACGAGCTCGTCTCGCACGCAGCTCACTTCATGTCCCGCTCGAAGAAGGACATCGTCGACGCCGCGGTGCGCGAGTACATCGACGCACACCGTGATGAGATCAACGCCGGTATCAAGGCTGCGCTCGGCCAACTCAACGGCACCGACGCCGCTGCTGTGTCGCTCATGATGGGCCTCGGCGCCGAAGAGCTCGATGACCTCGGCGGCCTGCCGAAGTAACCGACGCGTGGCGTCCCGTTGGGGTGTCGGACTTGACCCCTACGTTCGCACCATGGCCTCGGAACCGATCGGAGTGCGCCCCACGAAACGCTGTATTGCTGATCTGGGGGCATCGCTGCCAGATCTCGGGATCCCCGTGGAAGAGATCGATCACCCGATCGTGGTCAACGCCCAGAGCGTCCCGGAGCAGCGGGATGCAGGTGGTGCAGAGCGCGTCGTTGCGCTCGCCGACCGCGTCTGGTTCAAGGTGAAGACCAGTGACCATCGCGCTGCTGTCACCGAGCTCCGCGGCGAGGAGGTCCCCGACCGGGTGCGCCCGAGCCGAGGGGCGTGGTGGATCGGAGCGGCTGGTCGACGCCAGGCGGACAGCCCACAGCGGGATTTCTACGCCGCCCTGCAGCGAGAGTGCACGACCGGTAGAACCGTCTCCTCAGATCACCTGATGCCAGCGGATTGGGACTGGAAGCGCCTTGCAGCAGAGCAGGCCGTCGCCGAGTTCCGGGAGCACCGAATCAAGGCTCCGGTCCGAGCTGAGGATGGCAATGAGGCCTACCTCGCGATCTTTGCCGAGGGAGTGCCCGACCCGCAGATGTTTGCCTTGCTCCTCGACTGTGTCCCCGGTGTCAGGCCTGAGGACTGGCAGGCCGAACCGTCGCCACTCGCTGAGATGGAGCCTGGATCGGGTGAGATCATCTGGTCGACGCTGTTTCCCTCCGAGGTCGCCACCGCGGTCCTCGAACTGGACGCCGATGTTTGACGGCGAGTGGTCCGCAAATAGTCCGCAAGAAGTTCAGCAACTCCTCGACGACGTCAACGGTCGCCAACGCATCGCCGCAGGTCAGCGGGTTCCAGTGGTCATCAGGGGACACGGACGGACGTGCGGGGCGTGTTCCGCTTCAACGTCTGAACGATAGGGCGCCGAGCCGGAGGGGAAGAAATCCATGGGAGACAACGACAGCACGCACATACCCGTGACGTTCGACAGCTGCGATCACATCGGCGGTCCGTTCTACCACGGGACGAAGTCCACCTTTGAGGTCGGCGAGGAGCTTGTCCCCGGCCACGGCTCCAACTTCCA
>JBBQAL010000084.1:0-13076 GCA_038316135.1 Candidatus Nanopelagicales bacterium
CTGCATCAGAGGAGCACTGAAATGACTCGAACCGTCTCAACCTGGGACCGACTCCGCATCGAGCGAGCAGTCTGGAGCCTCGACGGCCGGCTGCAAGACCTTCCTCGGAAGTCCCGCGTTGGGAAGAGGCGCGAGCTGCGCGCCAATCTGATCGACGCATCCGCCGATGTCGGCACGCCCGAAGCATTGCGCCGCGTTGGCAGCATCCCGCGGCTAGCAGGGGAGTACCTGTCGTCGGAATACGGCCACTGGACGCGGCGCCCGCACTGGTCCGCGATGGTCACGTGGCTCCTACTGGGCTACCTGACCCTGACGCTGCTTCTCGACGTCGCAACCAACGTGTTCGCCGACGGTGTTTTGACGGTCAACCCGCAGGCGAGCGCGACGTCGGTGTGGGACGGCATCACACATGTGCTCGCGCCGGTCACGGTGACGATCTCCGAAGGCAAGGTCATCGGCCAGGTCGGTGGCGCGTGGGAGCCGCTCGTGTACGTCATCTACCTCGGGGGCGCACTGCTCGTCGGGCGGGTCTGGCGCGCCTGGCCTGCTTCGCGAACCAAGCAGCAGGACCAGCTCAGCAGCTGAGGAGCTGGATTGACAAAGTCCGAACAATCATCGAAGATCCTAACTATATTAGGTGAACCGATGAGGGATAGGCGTGCTGAACGCCGGGACGCGACGAAGGCGGAGATCCTCGACGCCGCATGGGCGCAAGTGCGCGCCAACGGTTTGGCGGCTCTGTCGTTGCGCGACCTCGCTCGATCAGTCGGCATGCAGGCGCCCTCCTTATATGGATACTTCGAGTCGAAGAATGCGATCTACGACGCCATGTATGCACAGGGGGCGCAAGCGTTCGTCGACGGGCAGCGGGCTTCGATGCCGAAGCTCGACGATCCACTCGAGGCGCTGAAGGTGATCGTGGGCTTCTTCGTGACCTTCTCCACCAGCGACCCGGCTCGCTACCAACTGCTGTTCCAGCGAACAATCCCGGGCTTCGAGCCGTCGCCCGCGTCCTTCAAGATCTCAGAAGAGAACCTCGAAGAGCTCGGGGCGCTGCTGGCCTCGATCGGGGTGGACGACCCCAAGAAGCTCGATCTCTTCACGGCCTTGGGCACGGGTCTCACGGACCAACAGATCTCCAATGACCCCGGTGGTGATCGGTGGACGCGATTAATCGGTGACGCAGTTGAAATGTTCCACGACCACATCACCAAGAAGGGCCCGCCTTCGAAGCGGGCGGCGAAGGAGAGGCGAACCCGATGACGACCGCGACCCCGGTGGAGACCATTCCGATGATCAGGCGATCTGAGGTGGAGTCGCTCGCGGCAACCGAGTACGTCCGTCTTGCCGACCAGCTTCGATCGCTCGATGACGGCGACTGGACCAAGCCCACAGTCTGCGAGCAGTGGGATGTACGAGCGATAGCTGGACACAACCTCGGCATGATGAGCGACTTCACATCGTTCAAGGGGCTGATCGCCCGGATGTCCGTGGCGGGAAGGGCCGCAAAGGCTGGCGGCATCGAGATGATCGACGCGATGACTTCAGGACAAGTCGCCGACACAGCTGCACTCTCCAACGACGAGCTCGTTCGACGAGTCGACGAAACGGGACCCCGTGCTGCTCGCTGGCGAGGTAGGGCCCCATGGCTGTTCAGCAAAATGCCCATGAAACAGCAGGTAGGCGGGAAGACGGAGACCTGGCGCATGGGCTACCTGATCCACGTGATCTTGACGCGTGATCCGTGGATGCACCGCGCCGACATCGCGGTGGCGACCGGGCGCCACTTGGTTCTCACGCCGGAGCACGACGGGCGGATCGTCGCAGACGTGGTCGCAGAGTGGGCCCGTCGTCACGGACAGCCTTTCTCGCTGACGCTCGGTGGGCCAGCTGGCGGTGACTTCGTCGCCGGTGAGGGCGGTGAGCGGATCGAGATAGACGCTGTCGAGTTCTGCCGTGTGCTCTCCGGCCGTGGCGTCAGATCGGGCGTGCTCGCTCAGAAAGTCCCGTTCTGATCGCGGGTAGCGGCTTTGCATGGATTGCTGAATGATCGTCGGTGCTAACACCTTCAAGACGAGGCGACCAGAGCCCAAGACCAGGAGATCAACATGTCAGATGTCCAAGGAACTGAAAAGGGCGACGACCTCGCCGCCGTGGTCACCGACGGCGCTTACACGCTGTTCGCTGCGGACTTCGCAGACACCGACGCGGCCAGGGAGACCTACGAGGTCCTCAAGGAGATCGAGGACGGCCGGACCCTTGAGATCGAAGGAGTCATCGTGGTCAAGCGGGGTGCGGACGGCACTCTGGAGGTTCAGAAGGCGACCGATCACAGCACTCGGCGCGGATTGCGCTGGGGTGTCGTCGGTGGTGTCGTTCTCGGTGTGATTTTCCCGCCGTCGATCCTTGGAACTGCGGTTGTTCTCGGCGCCGCGGGTGCCGCAACGGGCAAAGCTCGGCAGGTTCGTAACCGCAAGGACCTCGCGGAAGAACTTCAGGACGTCATCGAACCCGGTCACTCGGGAATTCTCGCGTTGGTCTCCGACCCGGGTGCGGTGGAGATCCGCAAGGCGCTGGCGAAGGCTGACCGCATTGTCGAGAAGGCGCTCGACAAGGCTGCCGCTGACGAGATCAAGGCTGAGGCCGCCGACATCGAGTCGGCTCAGAAGTAGAACCGGCCACTGCCTCCTCCAGAACGTTCACACAAGTCGTTCTTCTGAACGGCGTCGCGCTCGCGTTGGCGGCTGTGACGCACTTGTCGAAGGATGCTGTCGACCAAGCCCGCAGTTCGGTGAGAACGACGGGTCAGAGGCCGGCGACGGGGCCGCGCCACCAGTGGAGCGTGGCTGCGGTGCCGATCGCGCCGACGCCGAGGGTGGCCGCGAACGACGCTACTCCGAGGTGCTGGTCCGGGGCCAGGCCAGCGGCGACTGCGGGGATGGACCATGGCAGGTAGGCGCCCCATCCGAGGACGGCGGCGATCTGGGCGACGGCGAGCAACCCGAGGGCGGTGGCCAGGGCCGGTAGGTAGCCCCGGGTGCGACTGGCAACATAGGCGATCGGCATGATCGCGGGGATCATGAGGACGGCGGAGACCAGGATGTGGATTGCGCCTGCGGCTCCGGTGGCAGTAGTCCATCCCGGCAAGTCCATCAGCCATCCGAGCAAGATCGTGACGGCGACCAGCCAGAGAGTTAGCAGAGTTGCCCACATCGCCAGCAGCGAGGACTTGGCGGCCACGATGGTGGTGCGTGAGATCGGCAGCGCCATCAGGTACCGGGCGGTGCCGTCGACGAACTCGCGGCCGAACAGCCAGGTGGCGATGAACGCGAAGAGCAGCAGCGAGCCGACGGCGACGACCTGCGCGGCAAATGTGAGCATCCCCGCCCAGTCTGCGCTGAGCCCTGAGAGTTGGGCCTTCTGACCGAGTAGGCCCAAGCGCCGGGCTCTATTGGGGTCCGCGGCAACGTACATGAACAGCGCCCCGACAGCGGGTGCCACAGTGAACACGAAAATGGTGATGGCTGGCACTCGGGACCGTGACGCCTTGCGCACCTCCACAGCCAAGGCGATACCGAAATCGGTCACGGCTACCCTCCCGTGATTTGCAGGAAGTGGTCCTCGAGGGTGTCCTGCTCGACAGCCATGCTCCGTGGTGGTGCTTGGGCGTGCACGAGGATGGTCGCGATCGTCTCGGGGCTGGTCCACGCGCGCCGGTCGACGCAGGTCACGGTTGTTCCCTGTCCGATGGCTGGGTAGCCGTGCGCAGCCAGTGCCGCGGTGGCCCTGGTGGCGAGACCGTCGGAGCCCATGGTGAGGGTGAGCCGGGGTCGCCCGAGCTCCTGGAGCCCCCGATGGTCGAGGGTCTGGATGAGCCGACCGGAATCGATGATGCCGATTCGGTCCGCTGTCCTGGCCAGCTCGGTGACGATGTGGGTGGACATAAACACGGTGGTGCCACGGCGGGCGAGCTCCAGCAAGAGGAAGCGGATCTCAACCACTCCGGCGGGGTCCATGCCGTTGGTGGGCTCGTCGAGGATGAGCAGCTCGGGTTCGTGGATCAGGGCTAGGGCCAGCCCAAGCCGCTGCCGGTTGCCCATTGACAACTGGCCAGCCCGCACGTGCAGGTACGCGCCGAGGGCAAGTCGTTCGGTGATAGTGGGCGCGGCCTCCCTGGGAAGGCGGCGGTACGCGGTCGCGATTTCGAGGTGCTCGGCCGTGGTCAGCTCGGGATACAGGCCGGGGCCGTCCACGAGGTAGCCGACGCGCTTCCAGGGTCCGCTGGAGCCACCCCGGGAGTCCACAGGTTTTCCCAGCAGGGATACCTCACCGGACGTCGGGCCGATCAACCCGAGCATCATGCGGATCAGAGTGGTCTTCCCGGCGCCGTTGCGACCTAGGAACCCGTAGATGGTGCCTGGGGCGATGCTCAGGTCCACCGAGTCGACCGCCCGCAGGTCTCCGAACAGCCGGGTTAGTCCCCGGGCTACGATCGCGGCTGTCACGACGGGGCCCCGGGCAGCAGGGCCGCGCGCAACGTCGGGGTCAGCCAGGTCATCACTTCGTCTGCCAGCTCGTTTCCTATCTCCTCGCGGTGCCAGCCGAGGAACACCAGCGAGCGCAGGAGCCCAAGGAGCAGGGATCGTGACACTGCAAGTTCAATCCCTGCATCGGACAGGATGGCCAACACCCTGCCCACCAGCAGCTCGTCGCGATGCAGGAACGCCTCGCGTTGCGCGCCGGTCATTGAACGCAGGAGGGTCAGCCCCTCGTCGGACATGGCCACGACGACCAGCGGGTTATCCGTTGTCGCGTGGACGGCGAACTCGATCAGCAAATCGAGACCGCGGTCTGGATCGGCGCGCACCGCGGTCTCGATCTCGTCGTGCCGGGTCGACTCGTACGACGTGACCAGTTCGAGGAACAAGTCCTGCTTCGAGTCGAAGAATCCGTAGAACGCGCCCTTGGAGATTCCCGCCGACTTTGCCAACGACTCGATGGTCGTGCCCCGTAGCCCGCGCCGTGCGAAGGATTGAGTCCCTGCGGCCAACAAGCTGTCGCGGATGGCGGCTGACTCCGAAGCGGTGAACGAACGGGGCATGCCCACAGGTTACGACTGTATGACCAGAAATACAATAATGGTCAAATAGAGTCCGCCTGTGCGTTCTGCCCACTTGGGTCCTCGGTGGTCCGCGCACCCGACCTCAGCAGACGGTGTCTACGATTCGAGTTGACCCCCGAGCTAAGTGGCCAACCCATGCGCCGCCTCCCCTGGCAATACAAGAGGGCGCTGCGAACACGGTGCTGAGTAGAATCTCGGCTCGGAGTCAGTCGTTGACGAGTGGTGCTGTTTCCCGGTACCAGCTCTGGTGGCTGGTCGAAATCTTCTTTAGCCGAATCAGGCTGGATCTCAGTCTCGTGAAGCTGCAGGAGGGGAAGTTCTTGTTCTTCGAAAGCGATTTCGACTGGGGACATGTCCTGGCATCGATCAATGTGCCCTGCCATCTGGCGCCGCTGTACGGAGCCGTTTCATCGGGGCCTTGCGCGCAATGACGACCCGGCTGGCCAACACACGCGACGCGTTCAAGTCCCAGTTGTGGCCCATCCCCACGATCGCGGTGGTGGCTGCACTCCTCCTCGGGTTGGGGCTTCCTGAGTTGGACTCCGCGGTGAGCGGACACTTGTCTGGGCGTGTGAGCAGTGTTCTCTTCGGAGGTGATGCCGACGCGGCCCGTTCGTTGTTGGGTGTGATCGCCTCGTCGCTGATCACGGTGACCGCGTTGACGTTCTCGCTGACGGTGGTGACCCTGCAACTGGCCAGCAGCCAGTTCTCACCGAGGCTGCTGCGAACGTTTACCAGCGACCAGTTCGTGCAGGCGACGCTGGCGTTGTTCCTGGCGACCTTCACCTACTCGCTGACGCTGCTTCGTGCGGTGCGTAGTGTTGGTGACAGCGGACAGACTGAGTTTGTCCCGCAGTTTGCGGTCACCCTGGCCTTCTTGTTGGCTGTGGCCAGTGTGCTGGCGCTGGTGCTGTTCTTGGCTCATCTCACCGCGCAGATTCGAGTTGAGACAATGCTGCGCAACGTGCATCGCGATGCATCTAGAACCATGCGAGCGGTGCTTCCTGAGCGTGACGGCGTCGACGGCGACCAGTCGCCCTGGCCGCGACCGCCTCTCGATGCCCTGCAACTGTTCGCTCAAGACTGCGGCTTCCTGACCTCGATCGAGGAGATCGATCTCGTTGAGGTCGCCGTGGACGAAGGTGCTCAGCTGAGCCTCAACGTCTATCCAGGCAGTTTCTTGGTCGAAGGCACGCCCGTGGGAGCCGCGTGGCCGGTCTCTGGGGGACGCTTCGACAAGGAGACCGCCGAGCGTGTCTCCGACCTGGTAGCCGGATGCCTGCACACAGGTTCCGAGCGGACCGCCTCCCATGACGTCGGCTACGGGCTGCGCCAGCTCGCGGACGTGGCGAACAAGGCGCTCTCACCAGGTATCAACGACCCGACCACCGCTATCCACGCGTTGGGCCATATCTCGGCCCACCTATGTGACCTAAGTGACCGCGACCTCGGCGCACAGTTGCTCCGCGACGGGGACGACCAGGTCCGGGTCACGATGCACCGTCCTGACCTCGCCGCCTACATTGACCTCGGCATCTCCCAGCCACGCCGGTACGGAGCGGCAGATCCACAGGTGATGGAAAAGATCTTCCAGGTCTTGCTCGACCTCAGCCACCGGGTGGCTCCCGGGGAGAGGGCCGCGGTCCGCGACCAGCTCGAGCGGCTGCGCGGCACTGTGGAGGCACAGTCGTTCGACTCCGCTGAGCGGACCGCGCTGACCGAGCTCGGCCAGCGGATCGAACAGAACCTGTGCGGGCCCATCGACCAGGGCTGAGACGGCAGACGGGCACGATCGCCGCGACCGAGCGGTCGGGTGACGCAGTACGGTCGGACGGCTCCACTCCGCTCGCCCATACCAGGGAGTCTCATGTCCGTTCTCGTGGCCGGCGTCGACGTCGGCGGCACGAAGGTCGCTGTGGCAGCTGTCGACGGTGAGGACCAGGTCCACCACCGTCGCAAGCGGCCAACGCCGGAGTCGGCGCAGGAGGTTGTCGACCTCATCACCGAGATGGTCCAAGATCTGCCGGAGGTGACCGCGGTGGGCGTCGGGCTGCCGGGTCTCGTACAGGACAACCGAGTGCTCAACGCCCCCAACCTCACCGGCTGGGACGAGCACTTCGACGCGGTGGAGCTGTTGCGGGAGGCCCTGGGAGTGCCGGTGTTCGTCGGCAACGACGCGGACGTCGGGCTGCTGGGAGAGTGGCAGGCTGGCATCGCAGTAGGGCAGCGCGACGTGCTCGGTGTCTGGATGGGGACAGGGATCGGAGGATCACTAATCCTGGGGGGTCGTCCCTACCGCGGGGCGACCGGGGTGGGTGGTGAGTTCGGTCACGTGCTCGTGCAGCCCGGAGGCGCGATGTGCGGCTGCGGGCGGCGGGGGTGCGTTGAGGCCTACGCCGGCCGCCGCATGATGGGGCTAGCCGCCGAGGCTAAGTGCGCAGCTGGCCGGGAATCCGCGCTGTTCTCCATCATGGCAAAGAAGGGCAAGCCGACCCCAACGTCGAGTGTGTGGGGGGCAGCCATCGAAGCGGGGGACGAGGTCGCGACCGAACTCATGGACACTGCCGTGGAGAAGCTCGGCACGGCGATCGGATCGGCGGTGAACCTGCTGGACCCGGACTTGGTGGTGCTCGGTGGGGGGATGGCCGAGGAGTTCGGGCAGGAGCTGGCCGACCGGGTGGCCAGGGCTGCCGAGCCGTGGACTCTGCACGTGCGGGGTGACCGAAAGTACAAGGTGGCTGCCCTGAAAGACAACTCAGGTGTGGTCGGCGCGGCCAGGCTGGCCAGGGCCGGGGTCCTCATCGACTGACGGCGCCTCGCGCCGTCCCTCACCAGATGCCGTCGCGGCCTCGATCGCCAGCGCGGCACCAATCAGCGTGAGGTGTGACAACGCTTGTGGGAAGTTGCCGACCATCTGCTTCTTCACCGGGTCGTACTCCTCGGAAATCAGCCCGACGTCGTTGAGCAGCGCCACGAGGCGGTCCATCAGGTCGACCGCGTCGTCGAGTCGGCCGCAGCCAGCGTAGGCGCTGACCAGCCACCAAGAGCACGCGAGGAACGGGTTCTCCTCACCCTCAAGGCCGTCGACGCCAGTGTCGGTGCGGTAGCGCAGCAGTAAGCCATGGTGCAGCAGGTCCTCCTCGATTGCGGCGACCGTGCCGAGAACTCGTGCGTCGTCCGCCGGGAGGAACCCGACCGAGGGGATGAGTAGGAGGGACGCGTCGACCGCCGTGGTGTCGTAATGCTGGGTGAAGGTGTTGCGCTCGGGGTCGTATCCCCGTTCCAACACCTCCGCGTGCACTGTGTCGCGCACCGCGCGCCAACGCTCGACGTCACCGTCGTGCCCGTACTCCTCGACGCCACGCACGGCACGGTCGAAGGCTGCCCAGACCATGACTCGGGAATGGGTGAAGTGCCGCGCCGGCCCTCGGATTTCCCAAATGCCGTGGTCCGGTTGGTCCCAGTGGTCAGCAAGGTCGTCGACGAGCACGCGCTGCACGGCCCACGTGTCGGGAGACTCCTCGATGCCCAGGCGCCGGGCCTCTTCGAAGGCGATCATCACCTCGCCCAGGACGTCACTCTGACGTTGGTCCACCGCAGCGTTGCCGACCCGCACCGGACGCGACCCGGCGTACCCTGGGAGGTGCGAGAGCTCGCGCTCGGCGAGCTGTCGTCCGCCGTCCACTGCGTACATGATCTGAAGGTCAGCCGGGTCACCGGCCACAGCTCGTACCAGCCAGTTGCGCCAGATGCGGGTCTCCTCGAGATAGCCGGACGCAAGAAGGGCGCCGAGAGTGAGCGAGGCGTCGCGCAGCCAGCAAAAACGGTAGTCCCAGTTCCGCGAGCCACCCAGATCCTCGGGAAGGCTCGTCGTCGGTGCCGCGACGATGCCGCCCCAGCGCTCGTCGGTGAGGAGTTTCAGCACGAGCAGCGAGCGAATCACCTGGTTCCGATACCTCCCGGTGTGCGAGCAGTTCTCGACCCACTCGCCGAACAGCCGTTGGGTCTCCTCGATCCGCAGTTCGACGGCGAGACGACTCGGCACGGGCTTCCACGAGGGGGCCCACGTCATCGAGAACTCCAGGCGTTCGCCGGCACGCACCGTGAAGGTGTCCCGGTGGACGTGGTCCGATGGCGTAGGCAGCCGCGGGCCGCGCAGGACGAGCATGTCCGGACCGGCGATCGCCCGGATGACGTCACGTCCCTCGTCATCGGCCACATGGGACACCCAAGGGATGGCCTCGCCATAGCCGGTGCGCACGATCCACTCGTGCAGCATCTCGACCTCGCCGTCCAGGCCCTCCACCACCCGGAGCAGGTCGGCACGGCCGTCGTTCGCGGGCATCAGGTCGGTGACTCGAACCCGTCCCCGCAGCGTCTCGTGGACTGTGTCCAGGATGAAGGTGTCGCCTCGGTAGGCACGCGTGGTCTTTGCCTCACCGGTCGGCCCGATGAGCCAACGCCCGTGCTCCGGTGTGCCGAGCAGCGCGGCGAAACACGCGGGGGAGTCGAAGCGGGGCAGGCAGAGCCAGTCGACCGCGCCCGATCTGCTCACCAGGGCGGCCCGCTCGCTGTCCCCCAGCAAGGCGTAGTCGGCAATTGGAGTGCTCACCGCCCCAACCTAAGCTGCAACCGCGTCCTCAGGAATTACCCCCGGCGAGGGCGCGGGTGCTAGCTCGGGTTTGGAGCCCATCGCGCAGAGCGCGCTGCACCAGTGGGCCAAGCTTGAGTCTGCGATCGCCACCGTTGATTAGGGGAGTGCCGGTACCGGCACTAGCGTTTAGGCATGAGAGCCATGGCGTATGACGCATACGGATCCGACGACGCTCTGACCTTGCGGGAGTTGCCTGACCCCAAGGTGGGTCCCGGCGAGGTGCGCATTCGGGTGCGGCGCGCCGGGGTGAACCCGGTCGACTGGAAGGTGATGTCCGGCGGTCTCGACGGCCTCATGGACGTCGTCTTCCCGGTCGTCCCCGGCTGGGACGTCGCCGGCACCGTCGAGTCGGTCGGCATCGACTCCCCGGAGTTCGAGGTCGGGGACGAGGTAGTGGCGTACGCGCGCAAGGACGTAGTGCATGGCGGCACCTTGGCCGAGCTCGTAACTATGAGCGTCCGCGGCGTTGCCCCTAAGTCCGCCGCGCTCAGCTGGGACGAGGCTGGTGGTCTTCCGCTCACCGGGCTCACAGCGCTGCAGACGCTCGACCGGCTGGTGGTCTCGGCCACGGACACACTTCTCGTGCACGCAGGGGCTGGTGGTGTCGGCGCCCTCGCCATCCAGATCGCCAAGGCGCGCGGCGCCCGCGTGATCGCCACCGCATCACCGGCCAACCACGAGTTCGTCTCAGAGCTCGGGGCCACGCCGGTCGCCTACGGCGACGGAGTCGTCGAGCGCATCCGCGAGGTCGCGCCGGATGGTGTCGACGTCGTCGCTGACTTCGTCGGCGGGGTCCGCGACGTCACGATGGCCGTGCTGGCCACTGGCGGACGGCACGCCTCTATCGCCGACGCCTCGGTGCTTGAGACCGGAGGCTCGTGGTTCTGGGTGCGGCCTTCAGCCGAGGGTCTGGCCGAGCTCGGTCGGCTAGCCGACGCCGGGCAGTTACGCGTCCCCGTTGCCGAGGTCCTCCCGCTTGAGGAGCTACCCGCTGCGTTCGCGCGTAGCCGCGAGGGTCATGTGCGCGGCAAGTTGGTCATCTCCGTCACGGACTGAGTCGATCCGAGGCCTTCCCAACGGTTGGCCGGGATTATTGTGCCGGGAGGGCGAAATCCGCTCGGTGGCCAAGGTGCCGCTACGCGTCGGCGAAAGGGCGATCCCGGATGGAACGAGGAGTCGAGCTCGCCCGAGAAGACCAGGCTTGGGCCGATCTTGCTTCCGCGGTTGGGGTAGTTCCGGCCGAACGGATCGACGCCGTAGGCGTCGTCCCGGGGTGGTCCACACACGACGTGGTCTGGCATGTCGCCTACTGGGCCGGCTACGGGGCGGAAGCGATTGAGCGGATCAGGCAGGGCAAATCTGACCCAGCTGACGAGGAGGCTTCTGAGGCCGACAACGAGGCGATCGCTCAAACTGGGCGAACGATGACGTGGGATGAGGTGATGAGCCGTCTCGTGCAGCACCGACTCGCTGCGCGAGAAGCCTTGGGCGCCTTTGATCGCTCTGTGCCAGCGCGAGCCCTTGAGTTCTTTTCGGACTGCACCACCGAGCACTATCGCGAGCACGAGGCCCATATCCGTGCGTTCGCGGCGACGTCTTTGGGCCAGCTAGGCGAGCTGCCGTGATGGCAACTCAATCGCCGGTCATGGATCCTGGCCTATCGGGAGGACCACCGCGTTGATTCCCAGACGTCCTGGCCGGTGGCGCCGGTGTGCTGCGTAATCCCTGGGTCTAACGGGATGATGGACCGGTGCTGAGCTCACTGTCCCCGCAACGTCGCCGGTTTGTTGTTGCACTGACCGGAATCGTCGCTGTTGCGCTAGTGGTGACCGTCACGGCCGTTGTCCGATCCCGGCCAGAGCCGGTGGTTCCGGTTTCGCAGAGCACTCCCGGGCCGGTGCTCTTGGTACCTGGGTACGGCGGCTCGACCGACGCGCTGGAGGTTTTGGCTTCGGCCCTGCAGGACGCCGGACGTGACGCCACCGTTGTCACGCTTGCCGGCGACGGAACCGGTGATCTGCGTGAACAGGCAAAGGTGTTGGACGACGCCGTGCAGACGACTCTCAGCGCAACGGGGGCAACGTCAGTCGACGTCGTTGGGTTCTCCGCTGGTGGCGTGATTACTCGAGAGTGGGTAGCACACTTTGGCGGGGGGAGTATCGCCCGTCGCGTGGTCACCCTCGGGTCACCGCAGCACGGTACCGATGTCGCAAGCCTTGCCGCCGCAGTGACACCAAACTCCTGTCCCACCGCGTGTCAGCAACTCAAGCCTGACAGCGACCTGTTGCGCAGTCTCAACGCCGGGGATGAGACACCAGTTGGGCCGGTCTGGGTGTCTATGTGGTCGACCAGTGACCAGCTAGTGGTCCCTCCTGAGAGCGCCGCCTTAGCGGGTGCCATCAATTTTTCGGTGCAGAGCGTGTGCGGGCCGAGTGAGATCGAACATGGCGACCTGCCGAGAACCCCATCGGTCATCGCGCTGACGCTGTTCGCCCTCGATGAAGCGGTTCCCGTTGTGCCCGGCCCCGACAACTGTCAGTTGAGCTAATCGGTGATGTCTTTGGTGGTGAAGTGTGCCCAGGCGGCACCCAGGAAGACCGCCACGTATGCCAGCTGGAGACCGGTGCCGCGCACGACGTTCCGCCAGAGGATGGGATCGCGAAACAAGTCGATGAACGAAAGCCAGTAGCGGGTCGGAAGAAAGGGACTCAGCGAGTTCGCGGCATCCAGAGTCAGCAGCAGGCTCGATCCGATCAGCACCGCCAGGGCTCCCATGGCTGCGGCAAGCGGTGACTCGACAATCGTCGACAAGAACAACGCAATGGCGGCGACTCCGAGCATGGAGAGGACGGCATAACCCAGTGCTAGCGCGGTGCGCCAAGCAATCTGCTCCGAGGTCAGGGTCGTCCCTGAGACGCTGGCCGAGACCGATTGATCGCCAAGAAGGAATGAGCCAAGTACGTAGGCCGACAATGCGACGACGAGTACCGCAAGGATGACGAACACCACGACACTGACCAGCTTGGCGACCAGCAGCCTTGTGCGTCCAACCGGCCGCGCAAGCACGTACCGCAACGTTCCCGCCTGAGCCTCGCCGGCGATCGCTTCCCCAGCGACCACAGCCACTGCAGTGGGCAGGAACAACGGCAAGACGATGGCCACTGCGGCGAGCGGGAAGAGCGTTCCGTCGGAGAGAACGGCCGACAGGAATGCTGGGCCAGAGCCGGGTCGGGGCCCAAGGTCGGTGACGGCGAGCAG
Source organism: Candidatus Nanopelagicales bacterium (assembly GCA_038316135.1). Taxonomy (GTDB): domain Bacteria; phylum Actinomycetota; class Actinomycetes; order JAHEKZ01; family JAHEKZ01; genus JAHEKZ01. The sequence continues at coordinate 13,035 of JBBQAL010000084.1, forward strand.
AACTCCAACGAGCGTCGGCAGGGCATTGATGAGAAGGATCGT
>JBBQAL010000115.1:0-8597 GCA_038316135.1 Candidatus Nanopelagicales bacterium
CCGATCAGGGCAACAGATCACGGTGGCCACCGACCCCGACCGGGCCGGACGGCACGCCGCCGAGCGGGCCTATTTCGCTCTGGCTGCCCGCGGCCAGAACCCAAAGTCGGCCGCTCTGCCCGAAGGGGTCGACCCAGCGCAACTGTTCACCGACCGGGGGGAGCTCGCGGTCGTCGAGGCCATCGAGGACGGCCCAGACCTGGCACGGGCAGTGATCGACCATCGCCTCGAACAGCGAGGCCGCGTCGACTTCGTCGAGGAACGGGTCGCGGCGGCGCGGCACGTCGCGCAGGTCGTTGCGCCACTGTGGCAGGACAAGTGGGAACAGCACGTCGCCCACATCGCCGAACAGGTCGATGTGGCACCGACCACCGTTCACGCGATGGTGGTCGAGGCAGCGGCCGCCGGCGGTGATACGCGGGGGCGACTAGAGGGGCATGAACGGCGGGCGGACCTCGATCGCGGCAATTTCGTGCCCCGTCCAGCATTGGAGAAGGCAAGGGAAGGACTGAGTACCAATTTCGCAGCTCGGCTGCGGGACCCAGGACCAACTGCCAACTCCGGACATACTTTGCCGAGATCAACCGAGCAGCATACTGCCGGCCGAGGCCGGTAGGCCGAAACTGTCGGAAGACAACGGACTTGAAGTAGCCGTCTTGTCGCTGGACGCAGTTGATGAGGGCGGCCCCAGCGGGCCCGGTGAGACCACCACCCATGACGAGGCACGAAAGGCCATCCAGGACGCAGAGGGGCTGCTGCTGCGGTGGCTCAGCGGTTGCTGCCCTCTCCATCTTCTGACTGGGACCGAGGACGGACTGCCGGAAAGCCGTCGCTGACATGGGAGTCTTGGCTCACGGATGGTCCATGGTGTTGGTGTTCTGGAGTGGGCCTAGACCGACGGATCGCGGAGAAATGGATTACACGAATCTCAAACTCCTGCGCCGTTTTTCGCGTGTGGAGCGGGTGACGGGAATCCAGAACTCTGGACACTGATACTGGCCTGCTTGCCAACATCTCTTAAGCGCCAACGGTTCTCACCCGAGCTAGCGGGTCCGGGGTCGCGGTTGCGTGAGATCAATGGCGCAACTCGAAGTCAGTCTGCTGGTGACCGTGGATCGCCCCGAGGCCCAGTCCTTACGCTCGACGAAGGGCTGAGTGGCTCATCTTGGACCAACGACTGAGCCTCACGAGTCGCATCAACTTTCTCACCATGTCCAGAGTTCTGGACTCGGCCTGGCCTCCAAAAGTAAGGAGTTGGTGAGCGTTTGGTCTGCTGGAGTTAAAGATTGCCTACGAACGGGCGTTGGTATCTTCCTGTCCGTTTTGTGATCTAGTGGATCGGACATGACAGGAATACCTTTTCCTGAGGAGCGCACTCGGTGATCTGGTACCCCCTTTAGGAGAGAAATGAAACGGATTCTTGTTGTGGCGACCTCGGTCGTTGCGTTGGTGTTGGGAGTGACCACCTCGGCTCACGCCGAGGGACCGGACGCGCGTAGCATCATTATGGCCAGGACCGGCGCAGACGCGGTGCAGGTCACCACCACACAGACGCTCGGTGACTTCTCGGTTGGCACCGGGCGCAGCAAGGGCAGGGCGCTCGACTCCTTCATCCAACGCTCCTCCGACAGCGTTAGTATGCTGTCCACCATCACGAACAACTCACAGAGCACCGTCACCTACGCCTTTGGCGTCCCTGAGGGCGCTGAGGTCAAGGCGATGCCCGACGGCGGTCTGGTAGTCCTCCGTGAGCTCGTAGGGCCAGGTAGGACTGTCGAGGTCCTTGGCACCATCTCAGCACCGTGGGCCGTAGACGCGAACGGTGTAAGTCAGCGCACTGCCTACACCTACGCAAACGGTGTGCTCTCACAGAGCGTGGACACGACCGACGCAGCGTTCCCGGTAGTGGCCGACCCGACGATCACCTTCGGCTGGGGCGTCTACCTCAATATGTACGGCTACGAACTCAACTCCATTGCCACGGCGCTGATCGCAGTCATAGGAGGCGCCTATGCGTGGACATGCGCCTTCACCGCCAAACTCCCCACCATCATCGCCAAGTTAGTAATAGCCCTCTGCACAGTAGTCGGCGCACCGTCGGTCCTACAGATCTTCAAAGAGCTCGTCAACTTCTGGCGCTACCACTACATCTACAACAACTCCTGCTACCAGAAGCAGATCGTGCCGAATACTGGCACTTACACGATCGTCACCGCCTACCGCAACTGCTACTGGTGATGGTGATGGTGATGGTGATGGGCGAGGCTGCACGAACTTTCAGTTTTATGGCGCTTTCGGCAGTGTTGATCATCTTCCTTCCCTCCCCTTGGTGGGTCGGGAGCCTCATTGCCTTTGTGCTGCTTGTGATCTCGTGGTTGATCTGGCCTATGCGCCCACGAACCAAAGAAGCACTAAATGAGAAGCGCGACCGGACATAGCAGGTAGGCAAGTGGCCGGGACCTAGTGTCGCGTGTTGTAATTGACTTTACAGTTTGGGTTTGGGAGAATGGGGTATGTCTGTTGCTGCCCCGATATTCCTTCGTTCTGGTGATGAGCCCAAGCTGAGAGCCTTGGTCCGCTCCTCGAGGGTGGAGGCCGGTTTGGCCCAGCGGGCGCGGATCGTGTTGCTGGCCGCCTCGGGGGTCTCCAACACCGCGATCGCAGAGATGGTGGGGGTCTCGCGCCCGACCGTGGTCCTCTGGCGGCGGCGGTACGCCCAGGCCGGGCGGGCCGGTCTGGGTGATCTGCCCCGCTCGGGACGCCCGCCCGTCATCGACGACCTTCAGGTCGTGGTGGAGACCCTTTCGGCGCCACCGGAGCACCTCGGGGTCAGTCACTGGTCGGCCCGGCTGCTGGCCAAGGAGCTGGGGATCTCGTTCGCCAGCGTCGCCCGGATCTGGCGCGACAACGACCTAAAGCCTTGGAAACGCGAGACATTCAAGTTCTCCACCGACCCCGAGCTGGACGCCAAGGTCCGCGACGTGGTCGGCCTGTACCTGAGGCCACCGGAGAAGGCGGTCGTGGTCTGCATCGACGAAAAGACCCAGATCCAAGCCCTGGACCGGACCGCGCCGATCCTGCCGCTGCGACCCGGGCTGCCCGAGAAGGCCACCAGCGACTACGTCCGCCACGGCACCACGTCCCTGTTCGCGGCCCTGGAGGTCGCCACCGGCAAGGTCACCGACGCCTGCTACCAGCGGCACACCCACGCCGAGTTCCTGGACTTCCTGAAGAAGGTCGCCAAGGCCCACCCGCGGGTCGAGCTGCACATCGTGGCCGACAACTACGCCACCCACAAACATCCCAAGGTCAAAACCTGGCTGGAGAAGAATCCCCGGGTCACGATGCACTTCACGCCGACGTCCGGGTCGTGGATGAACCTCGTGGAGATCTTTTTCGGCATCATCACCCGCCAAGCCATCCGCCGCGGCACCTTCAGAAGCGTCAAAGACCTCGTCAACGCCATCGAGGTCTTCATCGACGGCTGGAACGACCGGTGCGAACCATTCGTGTGGACCAAGACTGCCGACGAAATCCTGGCCAAGGCCAAGCCCCGTCAAAAGACTTCAAACACGCGACACTAGTGGTCCCGGCCACTTGTTCCATGTCGGGGTGGAGGTAACGGTGCTGTCACCAGCCCCAATGGGGTGTCTGGTCGTGGTTTGAGTGTCGGCTGCGTTCAGAGATGATTCCGGGTATGGACCCAGCCGCTGTCGACGTCGATGAGCTGGTCGAGTTCTGGACCCTGCTCGAGATCGATCGTGAGCAGTTGATCGGCAAGCGCGGCGCTACAGCGCTGGGCTTCGCGCTGCTGCTCAAGCACTACAGCCGGCACGGCCGGTTCCCGCGTGGGCGTTCAGATCTGCATGATGGCGTGATCGACTTCGTTTCACGCCAGTTGGGTGTGGACGGTTCGGAGTTCGGGTCCTACGAGTGGTCCGGCAGCACGATTGAGTACCACCGCGCCCAGATCCGCGCTCACCTTGGGTTCCGGGTCGCCACCGTCGCTGACCAGGAGAAGATGACGGCTTGGCTCGCGGTGAGCGTGGCCCACGCCGAGCGGCGACCTGAGCGCGTCAGGGAGGAACTCCTGGCCGAGTTCAGGGCGCAACAGATCGAGCCGCCCACTCCCGGTCGAGTGCTGCGCATCGTGCGTTCAGCTTTGCGCGTGGCTGAGCAGACCTGGTCGCTGCGGATCTCGCAGCGTCTAGATCCGCCCACTGTGGGTCGCCTGTTGAACCTGCTCGTGTCCGATGAGGATGGCGTCGAAGGCGTCGAGGACACAGTTGGGGAGTCAGGCACCGTTCTGGGGTCGATCAAGTCCGCGCCGGGCAACGTGAGCTTGGAATCGATGATGACCGAGATCAGCAAGCTTCAGGCGGTCCGCGCGGTTGGACTGCCTGTTGGTTTGTTCGCCGACGTGGCGCCGAAGGTTTTGGATGGGTGGCGGGCCCGGGCCGCTGTCGAGGCGCCGTCGCATCTGCGTCGACACGCTCAGCCGCTGACCCTCACCGTGCTCTCGGCGTTGGTCCATCAACGTGAACACGAGATCACCGACACCCTGGTGGAGTTGCTCATCGCCACTGTCCACCGTATCGGTGCCCGCGCCGAGCGGCGGGTCACCAACGAGTTGATCAACGCGTTCAAACGGGTGACCGGCAAGGAGAACATTCTCTTCTTGATCGCCGAGGCAGCGTTGGCCAAGCCCGATGACGCGGTGCGGGAGGTGGTCTTCCCCGCGGTCAGTGGTGGCGAGCAGACGCTGCGGGAGCTTGTCCACGAGTTCAAGACGAAGGGCCCGGTGTATCGGCGCACGGTCCAGACCACTCTGCGGGCCTCCTACACCGGGCACTACCGGCGCGGTCTGATCGCGCTGCTGGACGTCCTGGAGTTCCGCAGCAGCAACACAGCCCACCGCCCGGCGATCGACGCCCTGACGCTGATCAGGCGGTATGCCAAGACCGCCAACCTGACGTACTACCCGCTCGGGGAAACCGTCCCCGCCCATCGGGGTGCCACCGGAGACTGGTCCGACCTGATCTACTGCGCCGACACCCGCGGCCGGGCCCGGGTGGCCCGGATGGTCTACGAAGTGGTCACTTTCCAGGCGTTGCGTGAGCAGCTGCGGTGCAAGGAGATCTGGGTCGTGGGCGCAGACTCCTGGCGCGGCCCCGATGAAGACCTGCCCCAAGACTTCGAGCAGCGGCGCAGCGAGAACTACCGTGAGCTGCGCAAGCCGCTGGACCCCACCGTCTTCATCGCCGACCTGCGCCAGGAGATGACTGATGCCCTTACCGCGCTGAACACCGCGGTCCCGTCCCTGGACTGGCTGACCATCACCGATCGAGCCTCGGGAGCGATCACGTTGACCAAGTACGAAGCGGCACCCGAGCCGCGTAACCTGCGACGTGTCAAGGCCGAGGTGCAGCGGCGGTGGGCACGATCGCCCTGGTCGACATGCTCAAGGAAGCGGTGCTGCGGACCGGCTGTCTGAACGACGTCGGCGCCGTCGCCGGCAGCGGCACCCTCGATGTCGAGGTGTTGGCCGAACGGTTAATGCTCGCCATCTACGCGTACGGCACCAACACCGGTATCCGCGCGGTCGCCGCCGGCGCCGGGCATGGACACACCGAGGATGAGATCCGATACGTCCGGCGCCGCTATCTCACCCGCGACACCGCCCAGGCGGTCGCGATCGCCATCGCCAACGCGACATTCGCAGCGCGCCGCAAGAGCCTATGGGGTGAAGGCTCGACTGCGGTCGCCTCGGACTCCACCCACTTCCGTTCCTACGACCAGAACATCTTCACCGAGTGGCACTCCCGGTACGGCGGGCGCGGGATCCTCATCTACTGGCACGTCGAACGCGGGTCGATGGTCGTGCACTCCCAAACCCTGCGGGCCTCCGCTTCCGAAGTCCACGCGATGATCGAGGGCGCAATTCGCCACGGCACCACCATGAAGGTCGAAGGCAACTACGTCGACACCCACGGCCAGTCCGAGATTGGCTTCGCCATCACCCGACTGCTCGGCTTCGAGCTGCTGCCACGAATCAAACAGATCAACAAGATTCGCCTGTACCGGCCGGTCACTGGCCAGCCCGACGCTTACCCGCAGCTCACCCCTGCCCTCACTCGTCCGATCCGCTGGGATCTCATCGAGCAGAACTACGACCAGATGATCAAGTACGCAACCGCGATCAGACAGGGAACCGCCTCAACCGAGGCGATTCTGCGCCGCTTCACCCGCTCAGCGTCACACCCCACCTATCAGGCGATGCTGGAAGTCGGGCGTGCCCAACGCACCATCTTCGTCGCCCGGTTCCTGCGCAGTCGCGAGCTCCAACGGGAGATCACCGAGGGACTCAACATCGTCGAGGCGTTCAACGGCGCGAACTCGGTCATTTACTATGGCAAGGGCGGTGAGATCGCATCCAACCGCCAGGACGAACAGGAAATGACTGCGCTTTGCCTGAGGATCCTGCAAGCCGCTCTCGTCTACGTGAACACGCTCATGCTTCAGGACGTGCTCGCCGAAGACGCCTGGGCCGACATGCTCACCACCGAAGACCGACGCGGTCTCACCCCACTTTTCTGGCAGCACGTCCTCCCGTATGGCGAAGTGAAGCTCGACATGACCGCACGCCTCAGCATCCGGACCGCCGGTCCTGCCGGCAGCCCGTAAGCGGATCGGTCAGCGGAACATCAAAGCGCACGCTCTGCTCCTAGCTCGAAAATGAAGGTAAGCGGGCAGGCGACAGCATCCCGGCGGAGCGAAGCGGAGCCAGGATTAGGTTCGTGGCGGTGAGGTCGACGCCTGGGTGCCTCAGGCGGCAGGCTGCAGGGTGACCTTGTAGCCGAGGGCTTCGAGCTCGCGGATGTGGTTGCGCTTCTTACGTTCTGGGTTGATGCGGGAGTCGTAGAAGTCCGGACCCAAGTCGTGGTACCCGACTTCGGGATCGGATAGGAGGTACCAGGCAATGACCAGGATGGAACGACCGACCGCGACGACGGCCTTCTTCTTGCCGCGTCGTCGGGCGATGCGCCGGTAGCGTTCACCCAGGAACGTGTTGGTTCTGCTGGCGCCGACGGCGGCTTCACCCAGGACCCGGGCCAGGTAGGGGTCGCCGTGGCCGGTGGAGCCGTTTCCCTTCTTGCGGCCCGCGGACTCCTTGACCCCTGGGGCGAACTTCGCCCAGGAGGAAAGGTGCGCCGGGGTCGGGAAGCGGGTCATGTCGTCGCCTATCTCGGCGATGATTACCGCGGCGGCGGTGGCGCCGACTCCGGGGATCTCATCCAGGCGGGCCGCCGCCGAGGCGAAAGGTGCGAGCTGGGCCTCGATCCGTGTTTCGACGTCGGCGATGTCCACGGCTAGGGTGTCGATACGGGTGAGCATCTTGGCCAGCAAGAACCGGTGGTGGTCGGTGAAGTACCCGACGAACGCCTCCTCCAGCTGGGGGATCTTGGTGCGCATCCGGGACCGTGCCAGCTGCGCCAGGACCTGGGGGTTGCGTTCACCGGCGATCAGGGCGGCCATCATGTCCCGCCCGGAGACACCGAAGATGTCACTGGCCACGACCGACAACTTGATCTGACTGTCCTCGAGCAGCTTTTCGACCCGGTTCTTCTCCCGGGTCCGCTCGGACACCAACCCGACCCGGTACCGGGTGACATCACGCAGCCGGCGGATCGGCACCGGTGGCACGAAGCTGGGCCGCAGCATCTGGCGTTCGGCGACCTTACACAGCCAGATAGCGTCTAACCGATCGGTTTTGGGCCGACCCGGTAGGTGCTTGACGTCCTTGGCGTTGACCAGCCACGTCTGAAACCCGTGCGCCTCCAACAGGTAGAACGGTGAACGCCAATAATCCGACGTAGCCTCCATCACGACCCGGGTCACCCCCAGATCCAGCAACCGGTCGGCCATCAACTGCAGCGAACGCGTCATCGTGGAGTACGTCGTGACCTCCTGGACCCGCCGCGACCCACCATCGGGATCGGGCAACCGCACACAACACACCAGCTCGGCCTTACCGATATCCAACGCGGCGACCCGCTCGATGATCTCCTGTTCGTCCTGGGTCTGTTCCAACATGAGCTTCCTCCCTTACGGTGGTAACTGTTAACCGAAGGTGGTTGCCCGCAGGAGCTGCTGGGACAGTATGCGAATCTAGCTCGCGTGCTCGAGGCAACAATGAAGGGCCCATAGGCGCAGCTCCCGGTGCCCGACTAGATGACGGCCTCAAGGGACCAAGGAGAAACGACATCGGCGGGCAACCACCCCCCATTTTCAGCCCGGAACGGGCGGCCCGCCAGGGCAACAGAGACTAGATGACGAAGTTCGTGAAGGGCCTCGCCAAAGGGTCCCGAGCTCCCACAGCGCTGAACCAACCCAGCACCATCAGATACGACTTCAGCAGGCTCCAGAGCGTACTTGGACGGATCGCTGATGGTGCCGAGGCGTCACGTCGCGGCCACGGGCTTCGATCAGAGCGTCCCGAACTCCTCCAGGGTCGCCTGCGAGTAGATGCTGTCAGCCCGCGTTAATGACTCCTGGCCGGTCACACGCTGGGCGTCGTTGCTCCGCCGAGGCGCGAC
>JBBQAL010000030.1:0-28232 GCA_038316135.1 Candidatus Nanopelagicales bacterium
GACCACCTGGAGCTCGGCGTACCCACCCGTCTGGTACTGGTAGCGAACGATCTGCCCGATCAGAGTCTCCGAACGGGTGATCCGCTTCTGGGCTTGCTCGATCTGGGTCTGGACCTTCTCCTGTTGGGCGCGCAACTCGCGTAGCCGCTGTCGAATCAGGGCAAGTCGGTCACGGGCACTCGACAGGCGTCCGACGGCGGAAGAGTAAGCGGAGCGGGCGGCCGGGAGCTTCGCTTGGGCTTCTTCGAGGTCAGCAGCGGCCTGCTGCAATCGCTTCGATGCACCTTCGAGGGCCGACTCGGTCTCGTTGATCTGCTGGTTGAGCTGGTCGGCCTTGTCAATGAGGTCATCAGCCGATGCCGGAGCCAGAAGCCCAGCCATCAGGGCAGCCGTCGCGAGACCGGCGGCTAACGCAGTGCGCGTTCGCACGATCGACACCCTCCTTCCCTCTTCCATCGGATCAACCCTCGATGGACTTCACCTCACACTCGAAGGTACTTCAGCAATGTCAGATATGAGACCACAATCGAGACGAGAAGCCCGATTGTCATGATGAGGCCGCAGGTCACGAAGACGTGGCTCCACTGGATCCAGCTTGCCTCGTTGAAGGCAAACGACTCTCGGAAGAGTCGATCGATGAGCAAGTACTTCCCGAGCGCGAGGCCCATACAGGCGATCACTCCCCCGACAAACCCGGCAAATGCTCCCTCAATCAGGAAGGGGAGCTGGATGTAGAGGTTCGACGCGCCGACCAGTCGCATGATCGAGGTCTCCCGCCGTCGGCTGAAGGCGGCCACTCGGATGACAACGACGATCAGCAGCACGGTGGCGATGAGTGCAATCACCGCGACACCTAGAGCTCCCACCTTGAAACCGTTGAGCACGTTGAAAACAGTGTCGAAGAACGAGCGCATATCAACAACGTTCTCGACCCCCGGCCTGCCCTCGAAGGCGCTGGCAACGATGTTGTAGTCCTTCTCCGGGTCGACGAGCGTTGCGCGGAATGACTCCTGCATGTCGTCGGCGGTGATGTTGTCAGCGATCTCGGAGTTCGCGAACTGCTCCTGGAAGCGCTTGTACGCGTCTTCCTTCGACTCGTAGAAGACCTCCTTGACCTGCGGAAGGTCAAGGAGGTCTTGCTGGATCGCGATGCGCTGGGCATCGGTGACGGCGCCGTCAGGGCAGGTGGCCCGGTCGCTGTCAATGTCACGGCACAAGAAGAGCGAGACCTCGACCTTGCCCAGCCAGAACTTCTGCATCTCGTTGATCTGCTGTCGAATGAGGTTGGCCGTGCCCAGCAGGGTCAGCGCAATACCGATCACCAAGACCGCCGCCACCGTCATGGTGAGGTTGCGGCGCAGGCCGGTGGCGGCCTCGCTGACGACAAGACTGATGCGCATGGGGTCCTTCCGACCTAGCGGGCGTAACCGTAGACGCCACGCGCCTGGTCGCGGACGAGCTCGCCGCGTTCGAGTTCGATGACGCGGCGACGCATCTGATCGACAATGTCAGCGTCGTGTGTCGCCATGACTACGGTCGTGCCGGTGCGATTGATTCGATCGAGAAGCTTCATGATGCCAACGCTGGTGTGCGGGTCGAGGTTTCCGGTGGGTTCGTCGGCGATGAGAATCACCGGCCTGTTCACGAAAGCGCGGGCTACTGCGACTCGCTGCTGCTCGCCTCCGGAGAGCTCGCCCGGGTAGCGGTCCTCTTTGCCGGCCAAGCCGACGAGTTCGATAACCTCAGGCACCACTTTTGCCACCAGGTGGCTGGGGCGTCCGGTGACCTCGAGCGCGAACGCGACGTTCTCGTGGACGGTCTTGTTCGGCAGCAGTCGGAAGTCTTGAAAGACAGTTCCGATCTGTCGGCGCAGCTGCGGCACTTTCCAGTTCGAGAGTCGAGCGATGTCCTTGCCCGTCACGAAGACCTGGCCGGCGGTGGCTCGCTCCTCACGCAGGACCAGCCGCAAGAGCGTTGACTTGCCCGATCCTGACGCACCGACGAGGAAGACGAACTCTCCTTTGTCGATCTCCAGGGTCACGTGGTCTAGGGCAGGGCGCGCCTGACTGGGGTAGAGCTTCGAGACGTCGTCCAACCTGATCATGGAGTGGCCCGGCCGGGTCGGGGACAGGGGGAAGACAGGCGCGAGGGCCCGTGCGGCCGAGACCAACAGTCTACGGGCCGGGTGGAGCCACTTCGGTCACCCCCGGCACACGCGCGTGGCGGCAGCCACCGCCTGACTCGCCGTTCAGGGTGGCGACTGGGAGCACACCGACGCAGCGCGAACATGGTGAAGGGGTGCGGCCGAAGCCGCACCCCTTCACCCGCTCGTCGCGAGAGCGCTTGTGCCTAGTGCTTGCGGTGGTACGTGGTCGGCATCAGCCGGCCCGGCCCGAGGAGCAGCAGGACGCCGACTCCAATGAGCAGGAGCGAGATCCCGAGGGCACCAGCTAGCGGAGCGCCAGGACCGGTCTTCGGAAGTGCACCGGCAGACGTCTGGGTCTCAGTGACTTTGGGCGAGCTGCTGTTAGGCGACTTGCCCGGGCCGTCCGTAGAGATCTCGGTGGTCGGTGCTCCCGACGAGGACACCGGAGCGCTAGATGACACCGGAGCGCTGGACGACACCTCTGCACTGGATGACACCGGCGCACTGGACGACACCGGCGCACTGGACGACACCGGCGGACTCGAGGTGACCGTCACAGGAACGTTGCAGTCGTTCTCGCGGATCGCGATGCCCTCGTCGGTCCAGTTCAGACCGTCGTGAACACCTTCGATCGGCGGAATGATGTCGCCCCACTCGTCGCCGCTGAACGGCGGTTGGTAGTTGGCCTCCGGGTCGAACACCGGCCCGTTGTGCTCGAGGTAGTGGTCCCCTTGGCCGTTGTTGTTGTTTGGGTCGCCATCAGCTGCGCTGACGTTGACCCTAATTTCCACGTAGGGGTTGGAGACCGAGTTGGTGCGGTGGCAGAGAGTGACCTTGTCTTCGACCGGCGGGCTCGAAGACACCGGCGGACTCGACGACACCGGAGCGCTGGAAGACACCGGAGCGCTGGAAGACACCGGAGCGCTCGAGGTGACCGTCTCAGGAACGTTGCAGCCGTTCTCGTAGATCGCGATGCCGTCAGCGGTCCAGTTCAGACCGTCGTGGACACCTTCGATCGGGGGAATGATGTCGCCCCACTCGTCGCCATTCATCGGCTTGGGGTACTCGGCGTTGGGGTCGAATACCGGGCCTTTGTGCTCTGCGTAGTGGTCGCCCCGGCCGTTGTTGTTGCCGAGGTCACCGTCGACAGCGCTCTGGGCAACTGTGATCTGCACGTAGGGGTTGGTCACTGAATTGGTGCGGTGGCAGATGGTGACCTTGGCCTCGTTGCCGGTCTGCAGTTCAGGGTTCGCGATAGCGGTCCCCATTCCCAACCACGGCAGCGGAGCGAGAGCCACCAAAAGCGCTCCACCCCAGCGAGCCACCCGAACGTTCCGGGAAACTGTCATGACCCTTCCCTCCCTAACGCCGGGCCGGTCTCACCTCTCGCTCCCCGTAGCCGCTGGGCGCCTTACGCCCTGGGTGACCGTAACGCAGCCACGGATCAATGCTTCCCTGCAAGAACAGTACCGAGCGCCCTCACGCGACGTGGGGGACACCCGGGCTAATCACCCGTTTGGCGGGGTGACCTTGCTTACAGACAGTAGCGGGTCCGCTCCCCCCGGCGCCAGGGGTCCGGGAAACTGGCCCAAGGCTGGCCCGACGCTGGCCCAGGGCTGGCGCTCGCTGAGACCTAAGAGGCCGCGGCGTTCTCCTGCTGCTTACGCCACCGAATCCCGGCCTCAATGAAGGCGTCGAGGTCACCGTCGAGCACCGCGTCCGGGTTGCCGACCTCGACCTCGGTGCGAAGGTCCTTGACCATTTGATACGGATGTAAGACATAGGAGCGCATCTGGTTGCCCCAGGAACCACTGGTCTCCCCCTTGAGAGCGGCCATCTTGGCCCGCTCCTCCTCCCGGCGCTTGGCCAGGAGCCTGGCCTGAAGTACCCGGAGTGCCGCTGCCCGATTCTGGATCTGCGACTTCTCGTTCTGGCAGCTGACGACAATCCCGCTCGGCAGGTGGGTGATGCGCACGGCCGAGTCAGTGGTGTTGACGCTCTGGCCACCCGGGCCGCTGGAACGGAAGACATCAATCCGCATCTCAGAATCGGGAATCTCGATGTGGTCGGTCTGCTCAACGACGGGGAGCACCTCGACGCCGGCGAACGAGGTTTGGCGACGTCCTTGGTTGTCGAACGGGGAGATGCGCACCAGTCGGTGCGTCCCCTGCTCAACGCTCAGGGTCCCGTAGGCATACGGGGCCTTGACCGCGAAGGTGGCTGACTTGATGCCGGCCTCCTCGGCATAGGAGATCTCGTAGACCTCCGTCGGGTAGCCATGCCGCTCGCACCAGCGCAGGTACATACGCATCAGCATCTCGGTCCAGTCGGCTGCGTCCACTCCCCCTGCCTCGGCGCGGACGGTCACCAGCGCCTCGCGGAGGTCGTACTCGCCCGAGAGCAGGGTGAGTGCCTCCTGCTCGCTGACCACCCTGGTGAGGTCGACCAGCTCAGCCTCGGCCTCGGTGAGCGCTTCAGCGTCGCCCTCGGCCTCGGCGAGCTCGAACATCACCGAGAGGTCGTCGACTCGTTGCCGAAGGCCGCCGACCCTGCGCAGCAGACCCTGCACGGTCGAAAGCCTGCTGGTGACCTTCTGCGCAGCCTCTTGGTCGTTCCAGAGATCCGGTGCGGCCGCCTGCTCTTCCAGGGCCGCAACCTCGGCACGCAGCTTGGGAAGCTCGAGCACGGTCTCGATGCTGCTCAGCGTCGTCTGAAGCTGTGCAATCGCCTCGGAGGTCTCGATGTTGGCCACGTCGCACGAGCGTACGTGATGGTGGGCAACTCGCCCCATAGGGTCAGAGCGGAGGTGTCGGTGATCAAATACTTGGGGTCCAAGCGGACCCTCGTCCCCGTGCTCGGCGCGATCGCCAGTGCTGTCGAGGCAGAGACGGCGATCGACCTCTTCAGCGGCACCACGCGCGTGGCACAGGAGTTCAAGCGCCGTGGCATCGACGTGACCGCCGCCGACATCGCCACGTACAGCGAAGTGCTGGCCCAGTGCTACATCGCGACGGACGCGCGCGACGTCCAGCACCAGGAGCTCGCCGGCGTGCTGGCCGAACTCTCCGCTCTACCAGGACGGCGCGGCTACTTCACCCGCACATTCTGCGAAGAGTCGCGGTTTCTGCAGCCCAAGAACGGCGAACGGGTCGACGCGATTCGGGACTATCTGGCCGACCGCTACACCAGTTCCCCTCTCTTCCCGGTGCTGCTCACGGCCCTGATGTTGGCCGCCGACCGGGTCGACTCGACCACCGGCGTCCAGATGGCTTACCTGAAACAGTGGGCTCCTCGGGCGCATCGCGACCTTGAGCTGCGCGCTCCCGAGCTGCTTGCGGGCACAGGTACGGCGGTGCGCGGCGACGCTTTGGACCTGGTCCAGACGCTGCCCCGCACCGACCTGGCGTACCTGGACCCGCCCTACAACCAGCACCGCTACTTCACGAACTACCACGTGTGGGAGACCCTGGTGCGGTGGGACGAGCCCGACCACTACGGGATCGCCTGCAAGCGCGCCGACGCGCGCGATGAGGCGACCAAAAGCGTCTTCAACCGCAAGCGTGAAATGCCGGACGCATTGCGCTCGGTCATCACCCAAACGCGTGCTGACGTAGTGGTTGTCAGCTACAACGACGAGTCATGGGTGACGCCCGAGCAGCTGATGTCGTGGCTGGGCGAAGCTGGCCATTCGGACGTACGTCTCCTGGCCTATGACAGCAAGCGCTATGTCGGCGCCCAGATCGGGATTCACAGCCCCACCGGTCACAAGGTCGGCGAGGTCAAGCGGCTGCGCAACACCGAGTACGTCGTCGTCGCCGGTGACAGTGCGCGGGTTGCGGCCGCGGCGGCCGCGGCGGAACACCCGCTGCTCAAGGTATGACCGCTGTGCGCGCCGTGGCAGATGCCGATACAGCCGCGGTGCCCGATGCGCCGGCCGTGACCGTGCTCGCTACCGGAAGATCGGTGCGTGTCCTCAAAACCACCGACACCGTGGTCGTCGATGTCGAGACGGTGACCTCGAGCTTGGCGCCCAGCAGACCGGCAGCTGCCAGGTAGTCCTGAACCGCCTGCTCAGCGGCGACCCGATCCAGCGGCACTGGTCCGCTGGCCGGGAGTCCGTTGCGATAGATCGACTCCTCGTCCACAGCCTGCGCGCCAGCCAACGCTGCACCGTCGGCCGCGGCGATCAGCTGTTGGCGCTTCAGGTAGAGAGCGCTGACGTCGGTCACTACGGCGACGAGCAGGGCAGCAACCACGACCAGCCCAATGATCAGAAGCAGGACAGTTCCCTCCTCACCGCTGCGCGCAAACCGTCGAGGGGTAGTGCTCATGGGCGGACTTCGCTGTACTCGTCCACTGTTTGTGTGTGCGAGGCCGTGATGGGAATGGTTGCGAGGTCAGCGGAGGCGAAGGCAGCAATGAAGGGGAGTTTGACCGTCGCTCGGTAGGTGAACCTCACGGTGGCACCCGGGGTCAGGCATGGTGTCGACGAGCACGAGATCGTGAGGTCGCCCGGCTCCAGCGCCAAACCGTGGTCGGCGAGCGTGATGCCAGCCGCGGCTCGTGCTCGCTGCTCGCCCTCGGCGGTGGACGGTGCTCGCACGAACACCCTGGCGGCTTCCCGGGTGGCAGCACTGGCACCGAATGCAGCACGCTGCACATCGAAGACCGCGAGAATCAAGTAGCAGAGCGGAATCGCCAGCGTCACGGCCAGGACGATGAACTCGACCATGGCGGCACCCTCGTCGTCGCGGCCCTTCACGACTCCTCCATAGCGTGACCGGTGACGCGCAACGACCCTGACGGACCGAGCCAACCGAAGACCGGAAGGTTCGCTCGCACTTCCACCTCGACCGTACGGACACCATCCACCATCGCGTAGCTGGAGGAGACTTGGTCGGCATAGGAGTCAGGGAGGGTCTGGCTGATCAGGGCGCGGGTGTGCTGCGCACCGTCCTCGGGAGATCGGTCCGCAGCCGCCGCAAACCTCGCTCCCTCCCCAGCTGCTGAGACCAAACTGTTGCGGATGTACAGGGCTAGTCCGAGCTGCACCACAGCAAGGAGCAGAACGACAACGAGCACCGACACGAGCACGAACTCGACCACGGCCGAGCCCGAATCTCTGCCGTCACGGACCCGTGACACGACCGAGCGCAGAGGTGAAGAGAGAGCGCAGCTGGTCGTCCGCCACCAACCACAGGGCTGTGACCAGCCCTGCCGTCATTACCGTCACCAACACCCAGCCGGGAACATCGCCACGGTCGTCGCCCATCCGCTGAAGGCGCCTCCCAAGCGCGGCCAATGCTTTGTTGAACATGAATCCTCCCGTTGTCGAAACTGTCAGGAACCCAAAGAAAGTCCATAGAAACCCGGAAAGAGGACGAACAGCACAGAGAGCGGGAGCACCAGAAAGACAACCGGGACCATCATTCCGATCTCTTTGCGGCCGCCTGCTTCGATGAGCGCTCGACGAGCGGATTCGCGGGCGTCGGCAGCCTGTGCAGCCAGCACATTCGCGAGTGGCGTGCCACGCTCGATAGCCACGACCACCGCATCCACGAAGCGCGTCACCTCATTGAGCTCGTTACGGGCAGCGAGTCGCTGCAGGGAGGGCACCAGGGGTAGCCCGACGCGAGTGTCATCAAGGACTCGCGTGATCTCAACAGCCACAACGCCGTGACCCACCCTGCTCACTCGCTCGAGTGCGGCGGACAAGCTCGCCCCAGCGCCGACTGACATCGCGAGCATCTCAATGATCGTCGGCAGCTCTGCCTGCATGCGCTCTGTACGTCGCTGGACCGATCGGGTCAGAGCGTGGTCGCGAGCGAGAACTCCTGCGCCAGAAGCGAGGCCCACCAAGAGCAGCCCTGGAACCAAGTTCTCGACGGAGCTGCCACGCAGGAGGAGGAGCAATCCCGCGAGAACTGCCGTGGCCGCCCCCCAGCAGACTTGCTCAAGGCGGAACTGCTCGACCGTACGTTCCGGCCCAAGCGCATCCAGTCGCCGCTGCGCACTGCTATCTCCCCCGGTGACCCAGGCGACTCGTCGTGCAGCCGACTCACCGAGCGAGAGGACCCAACGCGGCAGCCATGTTGCGCTCAGACCGGCGGTGGCCTCGTCTCGCCATGCCGCGTCTGCCCCACCGAGATAGGGCATGACGCGATCGCGCAAGGGTGGCGCCAACGGCATCGGGACGCCCTGCACGACCAGCCAGACACCAAGTGAGGCCGTACCCACGAGCATGACTTCGGCGGCGGTCACCGGAGAACCCGCGTCTCGACCGGCAGTCGTCCGATCCGCATCATCAGCCGGTAGGCCACCATCGAGACAAGGGCACCAAAGAGCAGCACCGCCGCCCCGGTGGCGGTGTTGTACGCCGCAACCGCGGCCGGACGCGTACCCAGGAGCAGGAGAAGAACCCACGGAGCGGCTACCGCGAGTCGTGCCGCGTTGACAGTCCAGCTCTGGCGACTCTCGAGCTCCCCACGGACGCGGGCATCATCGCGGAGGAAGGAAGCGAGGGTCCGTAGCAGCCTCCCGAGGTCGCTGCCACCCACTTCACGCGCGAGCCGGAGGGTCTCGACGACTCGATCACCAACTGGATCGGAAAGTGCAAACTTCAGCGCGTCCAAGGACTCAGAGAATCGCCCAGACGATCTGTAGGCAGCAACAAAAGTCGCGAAGGCGGGTCTCAACTCGTCAGGACCTGATTCGCTGAGCTGCCCAACGGCCTCCGGGAGAGCCAAACCCGCCCTGATCCCAGACGCCAAGTGCTCGATGGCATCGGGCCACACCTGCCTCAGTTCTGCCTGCCGTCGGCGCTGCACGTGGCGGACCCAGGCGATCGGAAGAGGCGCGACAACGCCACCGATCGCGATCGCCAAGACCAGCGACTCCGACATTGCGTAGACAGCAAGACCACCAGCGCTGGAAAGTGCGCAGCACACCGTGAGCAGTCGCGACGAACTCACGTGAGCCATGCCCGCCTCGGACAACAACTCGGTCAGGCGTGAGCGCCGCGGCCCCCGCTTCCACTGCGGTACGGCAGCGGCCCAGGCAATGAGGGTCAGCCCTAACCCGAGGATCGCGGGAAGGACCACTTGCGTCACCATGGGTCACCGGCGGCAAGCAGCCCTACGAGGTCGATACCCCGTTCGTGAAAGCGATCGGAATGGGGCGGCAACCCTGAGCCGCGAACCAGCGAGCCTTCGCGCCATCGAAAGAGGTATTCCAGCTCAATCACGTCGGCTTCTGCACGTCCGGGAACGCCAACGATCTCTCGGACCCGCCGACGTCCCTGTGCGTCGTTCATTACGTGCACAACCAGATCGACCGACGACGCGACGGTCGGGACTACGAAGGAATGGCTGACGTTCTCTCCGGCGAGGAGGGGCAAGGTACAGAGCTTGGTCACGGCTTCCCGCGCGGAGTTTGCGTGGAGCGAACACATACCCGGCAAACCGCTGTTGAGCGCGATCAGAAGGTCTAGGCACTCCTCTTGGCGGATCTCGCCCACAATTATTCTTGATGGCCGCATCCGCAGCGCCTCCTTGACCAGACGTCGCAGTCGGATTTCCCCTGTTCCTTCAAGGCTGGGCTGGCGGGTCTGCATGGAAACTACGTCAGGGAGCGGAACGCGAAGCTCGAACACTTCCTCGACCGTGATGACCCGTTCGTCGGGTGGGATCGCTGCGGCAAGGCAGTTGAGCAGAGTTGTCTTTCCTGCCTGAGTGCCGCCGGCAACGATGATATTGAGCCCGGCCACCACACAGGCTTCGAGGAAGTGCGCCGCCTGAGCCGTGAGCGTCCCGAATCCCACCAGCTGGTCGAGACGTTGTGCCTTGACGACGAACTTTCGGATGTTGACCGCCCAATGCTCACGAGTGATGTCAGGGATCACCACGTGGATCCGGCTGCCATCGGGCAGTGTCGCGTCGACAAAGGGAGAGCTGAGGTCGACCCTCCTGTTGGATGGCTTGAGCATGCGCTCGACGAGGTCGCGAACCTGCTCACTCTTCAGGAGCGTTGAGGTAAGTTCACTCCGTCCGTCGCGTGCCACAAACACTCTGCCGGGGGCGTTGATCCAGATTTCCTCAACCTCGGCATCATCGAGGTACTTTTGCAACGGCCCCAGCCCCGCAACGGCGTCGACAACATCGCGAGCCACTTGGTCGCCATCAGCGATCGGGACCGCAGGGCTGCTGAGAGTGCGCCGGGCGTAGTCAGCAAGCACCTCGTCGACGACAACCCGCACCGAACTTGGGTCTAAGAGCGGATCGATGCCCCGTAGTCGCACTCGATTACGCACTTCGGTCTCGACGACCGATGCAGCGTCCATCCCCTACCCCCATGCTTCCGCCGAGTTCACGGACAGTAGAGATGTCGCTGAGCTGAGCTCAACCACTTCGAACAAACTGGGGATAACTTCCGCCCACAAGGCGGAATCTCGTCACCCGGAACGACCGCGACGTCACCGAGCGTGTCACTACGCGCGGTGAAGTCGCCACTGTGGAGAGTGACGATGGCCCCTTGGCGGCAACGCCGGGGGGAGGCAGGGTGGCACCAACGGACAGAATCTTCAGGAGGAATCATGTGTCGGTGGATGGCCTACTCCGGATCGCCCGTTCTCCTCGAAGACCTGCTCTACCGACCGAAGCACTCCCTGATCGACCAGAGCCTGCACTCGAGACTCGGGGCTGAGACGACAAATGGCGACGGCTTTGGAGTCGGGTGGTACGGCCTCGGTGACCAGCCGGCGTTGTTCCGCTGCATCGAGCCGGCGTGGAACGACCGGAATCTGCGCGAGATCTCGAGCCAGATCACCTCAGGTCTGGTCTTCGCCCACGTCAGGGCGTCCAGCGGCGGAGCCATCCAGCAGACAAACTGTCACCCGTTCCGTCACGACAGCTGGCTCTGGATGCACAACGGACTGATCTTCGACTTCGCCACGCTCAAGCGTGACTTGGTGCTGCACGTCGACCCTGAGCTCTACCCGAACATCGAAGGGTCGGCAGACTCTGAGGTCTTCTTCTATCTCGCACTCTCCCTGGGTCTCCGCGAAGACCCCCCGAAGGCCGTCGCGAAGGCCGCCGGTTTGATTGAGGAGGCTGGGCGCCGGCACGGCGTCGCCCAGCCGTTGCAGATGTCTGTCGCGACCACCGATGGGACGACTATCTGGGCGTTCCGCTATTCCAGCAACGGGAAGGCTCGCTCGCTCTACTACAGCACCGATGAAGAGACCCTGCGACGCATGTATCCCGACAACGAGGTCCTCCGGCAAGTGGGCCCGGAGGCACGCCTCGTCGTTTCGGAGCCACTCACCGACCTTCCAGGTGTCTGGAATGAGGTTGCCGAGGCGTCCTACGTCGTCGTCGGTGCTGGGCACGACTCGTTCCATCCGTTCGCCCCGGTCGAAGTGACCTAACGGGTGTGTCATCGCCCCGAAATAGGGTGG
This sequence comes from Candidatus Nanopelagicales bacterium, assembly GCA_038316135.1. GTDB lineage: Bacteria > Actinomycetota > Actinomycetes > JAHEKZ01 > JAHEKZ01 > JAHEKZ01. The sequence goes on from JBBQAL010000030.1 coordinate 11,601, forward strand.
GTCAGAGGGCTTGGAGGAGGCGGTCCACGTCTGCGGCGTTGCTGTAGTGCGCGAGGCTGATCCGCACCGCGCTGCCGGAGTCACGGATACCGAGCGCACGGGTCACCTCGTACGCATAGTTGTGGCCATGCCAGGCGTTGATGTCGGCGTCAGCCAGACGCTGTGCCGTCTGCTCGGGGCTCTCACCGGCTACCCGGAAATAGACCGTCGCAGTACGGCTCTTCGGGTGTCCGTAGAGCGTGATCCGCTCATCGCCGCCGAGCGCAGCCAGCATTTGGTCGAGGAGAACCGTCTCGTGCTCATGTGCCGCGCCTAGCGAGGTCAGCAAACGCTGCCGGCGCGAACCGACGGCGTCCGAATCGAGCATGGCCAGGTGGTCGACGGCGGCAGTGACCCCGGCGAAGTTGGCGTACGAGGGTGTACCCCACTCGAAGCGATCTGGAACATCATTCGATGACGATGCCAGCTTGAAGGGAACGATTTGCTCAAGCAGCACCGGGTCGGCGATCAGGCAGCCCACATGCGGGCCGTCCCACTTGTACGCACTGGTGACATAGATGTCGGAGCCGAGGTCTGAGACATCCACAACTCCGTGTGCAGTGCTGTGCACTCCGTCCACGTATACCAACGCTCCAACGGAATGCGCTACATCGGTGATAGCCCGCACATCGGGTCGGGTGCCCAGCACGTTGCTGGCGCCGGTGACGGCCACCACGCGCGTACGGTCGTCGACGAGGCCGCTGTACTGGTCCACGGGCAGTTCGCCTGACTCCACGTCGACCCGAGCCCACCTCACATCAACATCGGACGCCTCCGCCCACTGCACCCACGGACGCACGTTGGCGTCGTGGTCGAGCTCGGACACGACGACGTTGTCGCCCACCCGCCACTCGCGAGCAAGGGCTTGCGCGAAGCGGTAGGTCAGGGTCGTCATGTTCGGTCCGAGGACGACGCCGTTCGGCTCACTTGCCCCCACAAGATCGGCGACTGCCGACCGCGCAGCTGCGGTGATCTCGTCTGCGGCACGGCTGCTGGCAAAGGCTCCGCCGCCGTTGCTGGTTCCGGTGCGGTAGGTTTCGGCAATCGCCTCGATCACCGACGTCGGCGACTGCGTGCCAGCTGCGCCGTCGAGCCAGACCCGATTGCCTTTCAAGGCCGGGTACAGCGCCCGGATCCGTTCGATGTCGTAGCTCATCTCATGCCCTACTTCCTGCGGTTGCCACCAAGGTACGGACGACTCGTAGTGCGACCGACAAGGTAGCCAGGTCGAAGCTGTCGCTCGAGGCGATCTCGTGCAGCGTGGTTCGCGCGCGTCCGAGACCCTCGGCGTTGGCGTTCTCCCAGTCAGTGATTCGCTCTTCCGGACTGCCGCCCTCCGGCGTCAGCGTCAGCACGTTGGACGTCAAGCCGGCGAGTGCACCATAGAGGTCATAGCGAAGAGCCATGCGGGCGAGCGCATGCCATCGTTCGTCTCGAGGCAGCTCGGTGATCCGATTGAGCATCTTGTCGACCTCGAAGCGATCTGAGAGCGCAAAGTAGACGAAGCCGACATCGTCGGCCTCCTCACCGGTGGCATTCGCCAACTCGACGATGTCAAGCAGCGAGAAACCGTCCAGGTGAGCCGCCGTGACCAGCGCTAGCTCGTCGGGCACCCCCTGGGCGGTGTACTCGGCAACACGACGCAGAAGCCGCTCCTGTTCTGCACCTCTCAGCATCTGCGGAATCTCAGTGATAAGCCCCTTCACCTGTGAGAAGTGATCGATCTCGGCCTCGACCTCCAGGACTGAACGACGGCTCTGCAACAGCCAACGCGTCGCGCGGTCGAGCAGACGGCGACTTTCGAGATAGAGCCCGGACTGGGTGCGCACCGGGACGCGGTTGTCGAGCTCGGCGACCTGCGCCCAGAACTCGTCAAGGCCGAAGACCTCACGAGCCACCGTGTACGCTCTGGCGATTTCGACCGGAGTGGCACCGGTCTCCTCCATGGCTCGGAACCCGAAGGTGATCCCACCGCGGTTGATCATCTTGTTGACGACGACCGTCGTGATGATTTCGCGACGGAGGGGGTGCGCGGCCAGCCGATCGGCGTACCGCGAGCTAATCTCCGGCGGGAAGTACGACTCAATTACCCTCTGGAAGTACGGCTCGTCGGGAAGCTGGCTGTCGAGCAGATCGTCGGCGAGGACCATCTTCGAGTAAGCCACCAGCACCGAGAACTCCGGTGACGTCAGACCACCCCCGAGTGCGTCGAGTCGATCGATCTCGGCGTCGGACGGCAAGAACTCTAGAGCCCTGTTCAACTCCCCACGCTCTTCAAGCCAACGTATGAAGCGCTTGTGTACGGGAAGCATCGAGTGACTTTGCGCACGGGCGTTGCTGAGCAAGACATTCTGCTCGTAGTTGTGGCTCAGCACGTGCTCATCGACGTCGTCGGTCATCTCGGCTAACAGCTCATTGCGCTGCTTCTGCGTGAGGTCCCCCGACCGCACCACCGTGTCGAGAAGGATCTTGATGTTCACTTCATGGTCGGAAGTGTCGACTCCTGCCGAGTTGTCGATGGCATCAGTGTTGATGAGGACGCCCGCGCGAGATGCCTCGATCCTTCCAAGCTGCGTGAACCCGAGGTTTCCGCCTTCACCGACTACACGCACTCGTAGGTCGGCCCCGTTGATCCGGATGGCATCGTTAGCCTTGTCGCCGGCATCGGAGTTGGACTCCGACGCAGCCTTGACGTACGTGCCTATCCCCCCGTTCCAGAGCAGGTCGACGGGGGCGCGGAGCACCGCCCGCATCAACTCCTGCGGGGTCATGGAACCGGTGTCCGCCGGCAGCCCGAGGGCCTGCGCGACCTGGGGGCTTAGCGGGACGGCCTTGAGGCTGCGCGGAAAGACCCCTCCGCCAGCCGACAGCAAGGACTTGTCGTAGTCGTCCCAGCTGGACCGGGGAAGCTCAAACAACCGCTTTCGCTCGGCGAAGGACGATGCGGCATCAGGGCTTGGGTCGAGGAAGATATGGCGGTGGTCGAACGCTGCCACCAGTCTGATGTGCTCGGAGAGCAACATGCCATTCCCGAAAACGTCTCCGGACATGTCGCCAACGCCGATGACCGTGAAGTCGTCGGTCTGGGTGTTCAGGCCAAGCTCGCGGAAGTGGTGTGCGACCGACACCCATGCACCGCGTGCGGTGATTCCCATCGCCTTGTGGTCGTAGCCAACAGAGCCGCCGGACGCGAAAGCGTCGCCGAGCCAGAACCCGTAGCTCTGGGCAATTCCGTTGGCAATGTCGGAGAAGGTGGCGGTCCCTTTGTCAGCCGCCACGACGAGGTAAGGATCGTCACCATCGCGGCGCACAACATCAGCCGGCGGCACCACCACGGAATCGACCAGGTTGTCGGTGATGTCGAGCAGTGCGCTGATAAATGTGCGGTAGGAAGCGACGCCTTCGGCCAACCAGGCCTCGCGACCGTCAGTGGCTAGGTCAGGAAGGCGCTTGGGCAGGAACCCTCCCTTGGCCCCAACCGGGACGATAACTGCGTTCTTCACTGCTTGCGCCTTGACAAGACCCAAGATCTCGGTGCGGAAGTCTTCGCGACGATCCGACCATCGGAGCCCTCCGCGCGCTACGGCGCCGAAACGCAGGTGGACACCCTCGACTCGGGGTGAGTAGACCCAGATCTCGAACTTCGGACGAGGAAGCGGAAGGTCGGGGACAGCCGCGGGATCGAGCTTGAACGACACGTACGACTTAGGTCCACCATCCTCGGCCGTTTGGTAGTAGTTGGTGCGGAGCGTGGCGTTGATGAGCGATAGCAGTGATCGAATGATTCGGTCTTGATCGAGACTGCTGACCGAGTCAAGACCCTCGCGGACTTCGCTGCCCAACTCGTCGGCGGTGCCCTCTCGGTCACCGGCGAAACTCGGATCAAATCGAGTTTCGAAGAGCCGCACGAGTAGCTGCACCAGTTCGACGTGTGCGGCCAACGACTCCTCGATGTACTCCTGGCTGAAGGTTGCTCCCGTTTGACGCAGGTACTTGACGTAGGCACGCAAAACCATTGCTTGACGCCAGTGCAAACCCGCGGAGACAACCAGCCCGTTGAAGCCATCAGACTCCGCCACCCCTGACCAGACGGCGCCGAAAGCATCTTGAAACAGCACTTTGAGTTCTTCAGTGTCAGCCGTGACCACTCCGGAGGCAACACCGCGGTGATACAGCCCGAAGTCGTAGAGCCAGACCCTGGTGCCGTCGGCAAGGTCGACCTCATAGGGTCGCTCGTCAAGTACTTCGGCGCCCATCCGCTGTAGGTACGGGAGCACCTGCGACAGCGAGATCTCGGTGCCGACGCGGTAGATCTTGAACCTGAGCTCACCTGCTTCGGCACCGGGAGGTTCATAAAGGTTCATCCCTAATGGACCATCCGGCCTAAGAGCCTCCATGCGACGGATATCTGCCACAGCGAGGCGCGCAGGGAAGTCCTCCTTGAACGCCTCCGGGAATGCTTCGGAATACTTCCGCAGGAGTTCGACCGCCTCGGCCTCACCGAACTCAGCAAGCAGGACGTCGGCTAGGTCGTCGTCCCAAGTGCGGGTAGCCCGAGCGAGTCGCGTTTCGAGGAACTCCGCATCGACAGGTGTGATCGTGCTACCAGGCTTGCCACGTACGACGTAGTGAAGGCGGGCCAATACTGACTCAGAGACCCGTGCGGTGTAGTCAGAGCTGTCGGCTCCAAACGCCTCAAGCAGGATCGACTCCATCGCGAGACGCACCTGGGTGGTGTAGCGATCGCGTGGCAGGTAGACCAGCGCCGAGGCGAATCGCCCATATACGTCGTATCGCAAGAAGAGCCGGACCTGGCGGCGCTCTTGAAGATGCATCACGTTGACTGCGATGGGCATCAACTCGTTGACGTCCATCTGGAAGAGTTCGTCACGTGGATAGGTCTCGAGAATCTGCAGCAGGTCCTTGCCGCTGTGACTCATCGCGGGGAACCCGCTGACCTCAAGGATTGATTTCACCTTGCGTCGTAGTACCGGGATGCGAGTCACACTCTCGCTGTAGGCGGAGGTGGTGAAGAGCCCGATGATCCGTCGCTCGCCGGTGACGTTGCCCGCCGCATCAAATGTCTTGATGCCGATGTAGTCGAGGTAGGCCGGCCGATGCACCGTGGAGCGGCTATTGGCCTTGGTGAGAATCAGCAGGTGCTTCTCGCGTGCCTTGGCCCGCACGTCTGGAGGCAGTCTGCTGAAAGCCGACGACTCAGCATGGTCGCCTCGTAGTAGCCCAAGACCAGTTCCAGCCCTGGTGATGAGGACGTCCTCGCCGTCGTGCTCCTGCAGCTCGTACTCACGGTACCCAAGGAACGTGAAGTGCTCGTCGATCAACCACCGGAGGAGTTCCCAAGCATCGGCAACTTCTTCAGGCGGCAGCGGCGGCGGTGACTCGTGCAGCTCGTCAGCGATCCGCAGGGCGGCCTCGCGCATCTTCGCCCAGTCCTCGACCGACTCTCGGACATCGCGTAGTACGTCGGTGAGACGTCGTTCGACAGAACGAAGCCGCTCGGGGTCTGAGATTCGGTCGACCTCGAAGTGCATCCAGGACTCGGCGACAGCTCCGGGGGTCTTTCGCTCCTCACGCGACAGCAGCATTCGCTCGAGCTGACCCACAAGAGTGCGCTGAACGGTGAACTGAGGGTGCACCACCAGATGGAGCGAGAGCCCCTCCTGCGCCAGGGTCGAGGTGACGGAGTCGACGAGGAAGGGCATGTCGTCGGTCACGATTTCAACGACGGTGTGGTCCGAGACCCACCCGTGCGACTCAAAAGACGGGTTGAAGACGCGAACCCGAGCAGTTCCAACGGGTCGTTCAGCGGCAAGCCTTCGCTGCGAGATAGCAGCACCAAACACATCGATCGGGTCTCGACCAACCAGGCCCTCGTCCGACACATGGCGGTAGTAGTACTCAAGGAATGCGGATACGTCGGGCAGATCGACGACCGAGCTCTCGGCTTCTGAGATAGCCCGACTGATCAAATCTGACTTGGCAACACCTGCGTTGCTCAGCATCGACGAGCTGCTCCCGTTCCGTGGGTCGGCCGGGCTCTCAGCCTACTCGCCGCCCACCCTTCGCCGCAGCCGCGGGGGGCTGTCGTGAGACAGATGTCTGAGCGGCCCTGGCGTGGTCGAATGAGCCCATGGAGCTGGAGCAACCCTTGGCCGCTGGGCACGTCGCAGCTGCGGTCGCGGCCTTGGTCACCGGCGCCGTCGTGGTCGGGTTCCCCAAAGGTGTCGGGAAGCACCGCGTGGTGGGGGGCGTCTACATCGGAGGGCTCGTGCTGGTTGACATCGCTGCACTTGCGATCCATCGCGAGAGCGCGTTCGGGGTTTTCCACGCCTTGGCCGTCGTCAGCCTGCTCACCGTCGCGGCCGGTGTCGGGCCCCTGCTCGCCGGCACACGATCTCCGTGGGCCGTCGCCAACCACGCGTACTGCATGGCCGCTTCCTATGCCGGACTCCTCGCCGCCGGCGCCGGGCAACTGGCGACGCACGGGACCACACACCTGGGTGGCTGGATCGTGCCAGGGGCGATCGCCGCGACACTCCTGGTCAGTGGGGTCGTGATCGCCGCGCGCGTACCGCCCGCGCTACAAGGTGTACTCGGCGCAGACTGACGGGGAGAACCCCGGCGAAGCGGCCAGGTCAGACGAAGGTGCCGCTCTGGCTGTCTCTACTGCCATGGCCGAAGTACTCGCCATCAGCGACCTTCGGCGGCACCATCGTCTCCTTGATCGCCCGCGGGCTGACCCACCGCATCAGGTTGAGCGGGCTGCCTGCCTTGTCGTTCGTCCCACTGGCTCTGGCACCCCCGAAGGGCTGTTGGCCGACGACCGCACCGGTCGGCTTGTCGTTGACGTAGAAATTCCCGGCAGTGAACCGGAGCTTTTCGGCGACCTTTGCCACGATGGCGCGGTCACGAGCGATCACCGAACCGGTCAGTGCGTAGGGGCTGATCCCCTCCATCTGGTCAAGCATCGCGTCGAACTGGTCGTCCTCATAGACGTGAACACCGAGAATCGGACCAAAGTACTCAGATCGGAAAATGTCGTGCCCGGGGTCGCCGCCGACGAGCACGGTCGGCCGCACGAACCATCCGTCGGTGTCATCTGCGGTGCCTCCGGCGAGCACTTCGATACCCGGATCGGCCGCAGCCCGCTGCAGCACCTCTGCATGCTTGGCAAAGGCCCGGGCATCGATTACCGCACCCATAAAGTTCGACAGGTCCGTGACATCACCCATGGTGAGCCGATCCACGTCCGATACCAGGGCGTCCCTCAGCTCGGGCCAGAGGCTGCGCGGGACATAGGCCCGCGAGGCGGCAGAGCACTTCTGTCCCTGGTACTCGAAAGCACCACGCACCATGGAGGTGCGCAGCACGTCGAGGTCAGCAGATGAGTGGGCAACCACGAAGTCCTTCCCACCCGTCTCCCCTACCAGCCGCGGATATGAACGGTAGGAGGTGAGATTTTCGGCTATGCGCTTCCAAAATGACTGGAAGACCGGGGTCGAGCCGGTGAAGTGGATTCCGGCCAGATCCGGGTCGGCGAAGACGACGTCACTGGTGTGCGTACCGTGACCCGTCACCATGTTGATCACACCTGGCGGCAGACCCGCCTCTTGTAACAGTTCCATCAGCAGGCTGGCCGCGAACTGCTGCGACGATGCCGGCTTCCAGACGACCGTGTTGCCCATGAGCGCCGGTGCCGTCGGCAGGTTTCCAGCGATGGCGGTGAAGTTGAAGGGTGTCACCGCATAGACGAAGCCCTCCAGCGGGCGGTGGTCGAGACGGTTCCATACACCGGGCGACGAGTTCGGTTGCTCGGCGAGTACCTGCCTGCCGAAGGCCACATTGAAACGCCAGAAGTCGATGAGCTCGCAGGCTGCGTCGATCTCGGCCTGGAATGCTGTCTTGGACTGTCCGAGCATCGTCGCTGCGTTGACCCGGTCTCGCCACGGTCCGGCGAGCAGGTCTGCGGCGCGCAGCAAGATCGCGGCCCGATCGTCGTAGGAGAAGGCCCGCCACTCAGGAGCTGCAGACCTCGCTGCCGCGACGGCGTCGCTGGCGTCGGAAACGGCGGTGTCGCGCAGCCGACCCAGGACGTGCCGACGGTTATGGGGCTGCACCACGGCCATCTCGTCGCCCGAGCCCATCACCGCCTTACCGCCGATGACCATGGGCAACTCACGCTCAGCACCCGCGAGGTCCTTCAGTGAAGCCTCCAGGCTGGCCCGCTGGGCCGACCCTGGTAGGTAGGTGCGAATCGGCTCATTGCGCGGAAGCGGGACCTGCGAGACAGCGTCCATGCGGTGACCTCTCACGAAGCGTCCTGACTGGTGATGGTGTCATCGTGGCACGCGCTGATCACTTGCGACAGGCCAACCACCGGGCTCGGGCTAGCCGTCGATCGTCGCCAACAGTTCGTCGAGGGCATCGTGGAGGCACTGGCCCAGTACGTCGAGGTCAGGCATCGCATCACGATCGCCGAACAGACCGAAGAACACCTGACCGTCATACGAGGTCACGCCGATGCTAAGCGCCTGGCCCTTCGAAAGCGGCGAGACCGGGTAGGCCTCGAGGAGCCGGGCACCGGCAAGGTAACGCGGCTGCTGGGGGCCAGGCGCATTGGTCACGAGAAGATTGAAAAGTCGGTGCGACAGACCTGCAGCCAATCGCGCACCCGCGGCATGCAGTGTTGGGGGCGCAAAGCCGGCAAGCCCAGCCAGCCGCTGGGCGCTAACGGTCCGGCTGTCCTCCAGACCGGCGCGCATCGCGTAGGCGACCTGATGGAGGCGCACGACGGGTGAGGGTTCGCCGACAGGGAGCTCGACGACGACGCTGGCCAGCGACGTCTCGTCGCCGTGCTCGTTGATGCTGACGGGAACGAGCGCCCGAACTGTCGACCTGCCGGTTACCGGCTCACCGCGCATCTGCAGCCAGGCGCGCAAGCCGCCAGTCACGGTGGCGAGGACGACGTCGTGGATGTTGGCATCGAAGTGCAGCCGAAGGCGGCGGAAGTCGTCGAGGGGCGCGACCGTCGTGGCGAAGCGGCGGGCCTGCCCGATCTCGACGTTGAGTGGCGAGCTCGGAGCAGTCCGAGCCACCGTTCTGGCCATCCGGAGCGCGCCGCCAGCGGCCGATCCCAGGCGTCCAACCGTCCGTCCGACGTCAGCTACGCCATGCCGCAAAACGTCGACCACTGCGCTGGGACGTGCGACGACCTCGCCGACCGCGTCGGCAACTAACCGGACAGCAGACGGTCCACGGCGGGGTAGCCACTCGCTTTCAAGACCCTTAAGGTCCGCGTCATCGGGGCCGTCGTCAAAGAGCACCTCCCCGATCTCGATCGCGCCAACACCATCGACGAGGGCCTGATGGGTCTTGGTGACCAGTGCGATCCGTCCGTGAGCCAAGCCTTCGACGAGGTACATCTCCCAGAGTGGTCTGCTGCGGTCCAAGGGGCGCGAGAGCACCCGCGCCACGAGCTCGTGCAGCTGAGCGTCGTTGCCTGGGCGCGGCAACGCCGTGCGCCGCACGTGGTAGCCAAGGTCGAAACCCTCATCGTCGATCCAGACCGGCGCTGCCATGCCGCCGGGAATCTCACGAACACGCTGGCGGTAGCGCGGGACGAGGTCGAGGCGCGACTCGACGAGCTCAGCCAGTTGCGAGGTGTCGAACGGACCATCCGGCGGTGCAAAGACCGCCAAACCGCCGATGTGCATGGGCGTCGTCGTTTCCTCCAGATAGAGGAAAGACGCATCGAGCGGCGTCAGGCGGTCGACCACCCGCCGATGGTCTCACGCTCGAGCCGCTTGGCCCCGGTCACCTACTGACCAGCGAGAGATCGATCGAACAGCACCTCGAGCTCGGTGACGGTCTGCTCATAGGTTTGATGCCAAACACCGACCACCCCCAGTGTTGCCGCGGCACGGATGTTGGCGGGATGGTCATCGACGAAGACGCAGGAGCCCGCAGGTAGACCCAACTCGTCCAGGGTGTGCTGGAAGATCGCAATCTCGGGTTTGCGCATGCCAACCTCACCGGAGATCACGACGACGTCAAACATGTCTTGCCAACCATCCCGTAGGTATTGATCCCCCCACGAGTTCGAAAGCAAGGCCGTCCTGATTCCCGACTCCTTGGCCCGGCGTACCAGGCCGATCATGTCCGGAGCGTGCGCGAAGCGGCTGAACATCCTCTTGATGAGTCCCTCGGACGGAGGCGGTTGCCCATCGCGCCGGGTGAGGCGTTGGGCCAGTTCGTCCTCGAAGTCCGGCACCTCCATCTCGCCGCGCTCCAGGGCGTGCACCGGGTTGAACCGTGCCTCGAATCCACCAAAGTCACCGAACCAGTCAGCCATGGCGTCCTGGAAGTGCGAGTAGTCGATCTCGTCGAGGTCAGACCACTTGCGCATCGCTGTGTCGATGCCGTCGGTGAGGACTCCGTAGAAGTCGACGATGAGACCGCGTGGTTCGTTCACGGGACTGATCGTACGAACCACCGACCTTCAGCACCTGCTGCGCCAGCTCACCGATGCCAGCGACGAAGGGCGAACGCGGGCTGTGCTCGGCAACCGAGCCGCCTTCAGCCAAGGCGCCGCCCACGGCGGGTGCGTCATCAGCGAGGACTACCGCGATGGTGTGACCTGTCTGCTCGACCAGCAGCTGCCGGATCTGCCGTGCCTCAGCCCTGGACGCGACTCGGTTCGCCACCACGAGCACCTGGGCCGTCGGAGCCAATTCGGTGACCTCAGGAAGCCCCCGAATAAGCCGCGTCAGGCCCACCGGATCGCAACGGCCAGCGCATACCAGAACATCGGCGGTCGCCAGCGTGGCCCGCGCCGCGCCGTACCGTGCTGGTGCACCGGGGTCGGCCCAGTCAAGATCGCTCCCCTCGACTCCGAAGCCGATGTCGACAACGGTCCACGGCACCGTGCCACGTGCGCACTGCAGCAGCGCATCAACCGACGCCGGGCGTAGTTCAGACCATCGATCGGCATGAGGTAACCCGACAAGAACCCGAGGACCGGACGGCACCGACACGGCCAGCCCGGCCAGCCTGACCGGCTCGAGACGGCCACGGGCTGCCAGGTGAACGGCCGCTGCGAACCCGGACGTGTCGTCGATCAGACCGAGGTGCTGGGCTACCGAAGGGCCGACGGTGTCGGCATCGACCAGCAGCGTGTCCTGCCCTTGTCCGGTCAGTGCCGCTGCCAGCTCGATGGCTACGGTGGTCCGCCCAGGTGCACCCGTAGGACCCCAAACCGCAACAACGCGTCCAGTGGGGTCCCGCTGATTTGCTGCGTTAACCGGCACGCCCGCCACCGCCGCGTTGCCCTCACCGCGAAGCGCCTCGTCGAGGCCAGCGAGACCCCGGTCGACGACGCTCGCCACTCCCATCGAGAGCAGCTCCTCGCTCCCTTGATCGATGACAGCGATGCATCGAACACCACGCGCGGCCAAAGCCGCCACAACATCTCGGTCGAAACCGCGCAATGCGCCGTCCACGACGGCCGCGTCGACCTGTCCGGTCGCCGCAACCGCCCGCAGCTCAACGATGTCGCGACATCGGCGCGTCACGGTTGCGTCGCAGGACGAGCCGCTCACGGCATGGACGACTGCTGATTCGACTGCCGCGTCCGTCAGAGCGGTGGCCACCCGCAGCGTCGGGCTCGCTGTCACGAGGATCCCACCGGGACGTCGACGAGCGTTACGGTTCCCCGCGCCTGCGCGTCGACAACGGCAGCCACTTCGTCCTGCGGCACCGAGAGCGCAACGCCGGTCTCCAAACTAGATCCACCGAACGCCCCGGCATCATTGTCAACATCTGCAACGACAGCACGACCGAGCACAAGCCGCGGCATACCGTCTGGCTCACCAGCCGCTCCTCGCTCCACCACATACACGTCAACCCGATCACCGACCGCGAGGTCGGCCGGCATCTGGTTCTGGAGAACGGGCAGAGTGACGACACGGATACCACCGGGGTCACCAGCCCGGTCGAGCCCAACCAAGGTCAGCAACTCCCCGGCAGCGAAGTCCCGAGCAGCGACCATGTCTTCGGGAATGCCTTCGCCCACCAAGAGGTAGGGACTGATGTCGGGAAGCTGGACGCGTACCGCCTGAAGGTCATCGGAGGCAACGGTGCTCCCCGATGGCAAGTCGTCACTAACTGCCCAAACGGCGATGGTGTCGTCCGACGCCCCAATCACCCAGACCATCGCCAGGACGGAAGTGACGACAAGCAGCACACCCATGAGCAGCCGCGGGTCGCGCCAGCGCCTGCGCGAGAGCCGAGATCCTGCCGGGCTTGCTGGCACGACCGATGCACCGGACGAAGCCGGTGATGTCGCTGGTGATGTCGTGGTCAAGGCGTCTCCCCCTCGGTCAACCGCGACAGTGATGATGCCCGAGGGCATTGGCACGAACGGCATTGTCCACAGCCCTTCCCTCCGGTGGAGCAGTCATCAACACGGAGTGCAACACCCCGTCACCGAACGCAGCAAAGTGACAGACTGGTGGGGTGACTCGCCGCTTCCTCACGCTCGCTGACGTTGCCGAGATGCTCAACGTCTCCGCGTCCCAGGCGTACGCGTTGGTGCGCAGCGGAGACCTCCGAGCGATCAAGATCGGCGGGCGCGGCCAGTGGCGGATCGAGGAGTCTGAGCTCGAGCGGTTTATCACCGAGCGCTACGAGCAAACCGAGCAGTTCATCGCCGAGCACCCCTTCGCGCGTACCGACCATGTTGAGGCCGACGGTGACAGCGTCGACGAAGGCTCGGCGCCTAGCGCTCTGGCGTGAACAGGTCTCCGACCATCCAGCGCACCCCAGAGTGAGGGACAAGCAGCAAAGAGCCCGAACCGCCGACCGGCGCGATGTCGAAGGCATCGGCGAGCACGTCAGCCACTAGGCCACTCCGGGTCGACCCGTCCATGAGGTGGACCGTGACGCTGCACCGCATCCGGCCCCATTGGCGCAGCACCGACCCAACGCCTGGCCGTCCGCCCGCACGCAGTGCCGGCCCCCGCAGACCTGACAACAGGACTACCTGACCGAGCGGCAGCAGGACCGCACGCCCGTCAATCTCGAGCAGGCACCAGCCGTCTCCTACCTCCGCGACAACTCCTCGGTGACGGACACCATCGCTGAGAACGACTTCGACGGCTGCGCCGGCCGAACCGGCCAGCATTTCTACCCAGGGGGTTGTCGCCAGCTCGACCTGGACCCGTTCGGCGACCTCGGCATCGTCATCGCGCCGCTCGAACTCGTCGGCCAGGAGTTCGGCATCGCTTGGGTCCCCACGCTCAGGACCCAACGGATGCGACGTCATCCCCGCAACGTAGCCACCCGAAGGGCGGATCTGGTGGGGATTGCGTCATCCGCGGTTGTCCACAGCCGGTCGAGCCTCTGGCCACAGAGTGCCCTCCGTGGTTTGCTGTCTCCACGCAAAGATACGTTAATACATGCAAACAGAAGCAAACGTCCCAAAAATGCCGTCAGCCTGATGGTGATCGACGGCCGCCTAGGAGGCACCGTGTCCGCTCCCGCACCGCTTCCCGCACCGCTTCCCGCCCCTGGCCATGTCGGGGACGCAGAGGACACCGGACAAGGCTCGACTCCCCACCTGCAGCTCGTCTCGCCACCTGTGTGGGTGGGCCATCCCCCTGATCAGGCCCCAGCGATGACCGGGCAGCAGCTTCTGGCCCTGGAGTTCTTACTGCCCAACGGTCTCCCCGCCATCCCGCAGATCCCCGCGATCACGATGACCTCGCCGGCCAAACGGGGAGATGTCTCACCGTGGGCCGCTCGACTCGCTCAGGCTGTACTCGAGGTCGAAGCGGCCGAACGCCCGGTGACGCAACTGGGGCAGTGGGTGCTCCCTGCCATCTACCGCCGACTAGACCGGCGACAACAACTGCGTGCCCGCCAGCTCGACCCACGCGCACCGCGAAGTCGGTGCCCTGAGCAGGTTCGATCGGTGCACGTCTGCCACCCGACACCCGACATCGCCGAGGTCTCGGTGGTCACCGCTGGCAGCGACCGAAGCCGCGCCATGGCGCTACGGCTCGAACGGCGCAAAGGGCGGTGGATGTGCACTGCCCTCGACTGGGCGTGAAGGTCGAGGGCAAGGGTTACTACACCCGACCAGGCGCTCCGTGGCACTTCTTGTACTTCTTCCCCGAGCCACAGGGACACGGCGCGTTCCGCGGCGTTCCGGAGTACTCACTGGCACCGCTCGCATCAGGTGAAACGGCGGTCGCCGTGCCACCCCCTCCGCCCCCGCCATCCAAAGTCGGCGCGCTGTACTGAAGTGGTTGCTCGCGGCGCTGCTCGTCCAAACCCTTTGCGTGAATCTCCGGTACCACAGCAAACGGCATCGACGCATCTGGCTGCACGGCGGCGGGTTGCTCGGTTGGCTCATCGACCTCGACCTCGAGGTTGAAGATGAAGCCCACCGACTCTTCCTTGATGCCATCCATCATCGCGGCAAAGAGGTCGAACCCCTCGCGTTGGTACTCAACGAGTGGGTCACGCTGTGCCATGGCCCGCAAACCGATGCCCTCGCGCAAGTAGTCCATCTCATAGAGGTGTTCACGCCACTTGCGGTCGAGTACCGAGAGCACCACCCGACGCTCGAGTTCACGCATCGCATCATGACCGAGTTCGCCTTCCCGGCCCTCGAGCGCACGGTTGGCATCATCGGTGATCTCGCCGACGATGAAGTCGGCAGACAAGCCGGCCCGATCGCCGCCGGAAGACTCTTCGAGCTCGTCAACGCTGACACCGACCGGATAGAGCGTCTTCAGGGCTGTCCACAACTGGTCGAGGTCCCACTCTTCGGGATACCCATCGGACGTAGCCGCCCGCACGTACTCTTCCACGGTGTCGGCGAGCATGTGCTCGATCTGGTCATGGATGTCTTCGCCTTCGAGCACTCTTCTGCGCTCGGCGTAGATCACTTGGCGCTGGCGGTTCAGCACGTCGTCGTACTTGAGGACGTTCTTGCGGGTCTCGAAGTTCTGCGCCTCGACCTGTCCCTGCGCGCTCTTGATGGCGTTGCTCACCATCTTCGCCTCGATCGGAACTTCGTCGGGGATGTTGAATCGGGTGAGAAAGGCATCGACGACGTTGCCCTTGAACAGACGCATCAACTCGTCTTCGAGGGAGAGGTAGAACCGCGTCTCGCCCGGGTCACCTTGGCGGCCAGACCGACCGCGCAGCTGGTTATCGATGCGCCGCGACTCGTGCCGCTCGGTCCCAAGGACGTACAGGCCACCGAGACCGACGACCTCTTCGTGCTCAGCCGCCACCGACTTCTTCGACTTCTCGAGGGCGTCAGGCCAAGCGGCCTCGTATGTCTCTGCGTCATCGACTGGTGACAGGCCGCGCTGGGCGAGCTCAGCTGTCGCCATGTACTCGGGGTTACCGCCGAGCATGATGTCGGTACCTCGTCCGGCCATGTTGGTGGCGACGGTGACCGCCCCCTTGCGTCCAGCCTGAGCGACGATCTGCGCCTCGCGCTCGTGGTTCTTCGCGTTCAGCACCTCATGGGGGACACCTCGACGCCGAAGCTGGCCAGAGAGCATCTCGGACTTCTCGACGCTGGTGGTTCCGACAAGAACAGGCTGACCGTTCTCGTGACGCACAACAAGGTCTTCGATCACCGCGTTGAACTTCGCCTGCTCAGTGCGGTAGACGAGGTCGGCCTCATCCCCGCGAACCATCGGCTGGTTCGTCGGAATCGGCACGACACCGAGCTTGTAGATCTGGTGGAACTCGTTTGCCTCGGTCATCGCCGTACCGGTCATGCCACCGAGCTTGTCGTACAAGCGAAAGTAGTTCTGCAGCGTGATAGTCGCCAAGGTCTGGTTCTCAGCCTTGACCTCAACTTCCTCCTTGGCCTCAATCGCCTGGTGGAGCCCCTCGTTGTAACGACGTCCAGCCAACATGCGGCCGGTGTGCTCGTCGACGATGAGTACCTCGCCGTTCATGACGACGTAGTCCTTGTCTTTCTTGAAGAGCTCTTTGGCGCGGATGGCGTTGTTGAGGTAGCCGATGAGCGGGGTATTCACTGACTCGTAGAGGTTGTCGATACCGAGGTAGTCCTCGACCTTCTCGACGCCAGGTTCGAGGATGCCGATGGTGCGCTTCTTCTCGTCGACCTCGTAGTGCTCGTCAGGCCGGAGTCGCTTGACGAGCTGGGCGAAGTCGCCGTACCACTTAGAACTGGCATCAGCCGGCCCACTGATGATCAGTGGCGTTCGCGCCTCGTCGACGAGGATCGAGTCAACCTCGTCAACGATGGCGTAGAAGTGGCCGCGCTGAACAAGGTCGTCCTTCGCCCACGCCATGTTGTCGCGCAGGTAGTCGAAGCCGAACTCGTTATTGGTGCCGTAAGTGATGTCGCAGCCATATTGGAGGCGGCGTTCAGCTGGCCGCATCCGTGCGAGAATGACACCGGTCTCAAGTCCGAGGAAGCGGTGCACCCGCCCCATCCACTCCGAGTCTCGCTCGGCGAGGTAGTCGTTGACAGTGACGACATGGACTCCGTTCCCGGCGAGTGCGTTGAGGTAGGCCGGA
>JBBQAL010000050.1:0-18704 GCA_038316135.1 Candidatus Nanopelagicales bacterium
ACGAGCGCGCCCCACGGGTGCTCATCGCAAACTCACTGCTCGTTCCGAAGTGGGCGACGCCCGAGTACTTCCGCGAGCTGGAAGATCTCGGCCTGATCATGTACGGCCAGATGACCGCTGGTTCGTGGATCTACATCGGGACGCAGGGCATCCTGCAGGGCACGTTCGCGACGTTCGCGGAGGTGGCCAACGAGCACTTCTCCGGAAGCCTGGCAGGCACGATCACCCTCACCGGAGGTCTCGGCGGTATGGGTGGCGCTCAGCCACTCGCTGTGACGGGAAACGGTGGGGTTGCCCTGTGTGTGGAGGTCGACGAGTGGCGGCTGCAGCGACGCATCGAGCACCGATACCTCGACGAGCAAGCTGACACTCTCGACGACGCAATCGCCCGCTGCGAGGCGGCGAAGCACGAACGCCGGGCGCTGTCGGTTGGCCTCGTCGCCAACTGCGCAGATGTCCTTCCTGAGCTGGTTCGGCGCGGGTGGATTCCCGACATCGTGACCGACCAGACCTCGGCCCACGACGCCCTCCACGGGTATGTGCCTCACGGCATCACTCTGGACGATGCCCTTGAGCTGCGTCGGGTGAAGCCCACTGACTACATCGAGCGATCGAGTGCGTCCATGGCGGTGCACTGCCAGGCGCTGCTCGACTTCCAGAGCGCCGGGGCAGTGGTTTTCGACTACGGCAATGGTCTGCGTGGTCAGGCAAAGGACGCCGGTGTTGCAAACGCCTTCGACTACCCAGGGTTCGTCCTGGCGTACATACGGCCACTCTTCGCCAGGGGTGCTGGGCCGTTTCGGTGGGCGTGCCTTTCGGGCAGCGACGCTGACCTCGCGGCAACTGACGACGCCGTTGCCAAGGCATTTCCGGACGACGACGGCCTCCAGCGCTGGTTGCGCTTTGCCCGCGAAAAGGTTCACTACCAGGGTCTTCCGTCGCGGATCTGTTGGCTTGGCTACGGCGAGCGTCACCAGGCCGGCCAGGCCTTCAATGATCTCGTCGCCAGCGGCGCAGTGTCGGCGCCGATCGTGATTGGTCGCGATCACCTCGATGCGGGAAGCGTCGCTTCGCCGGAGCGCGAGACCGAAGGCATGCTCGACGGGTCAGACGCGATCGCCGACTGGCCCATCCTGAATGCGCTGCTGAACACGGCGTCGGGTGCCAGCTGGGTGTCGGTGCACCACGGTGGAGGTGTCGGCATCGGGAAGTCGATCCACGCGGGCGTCGTTGTCGTCGCTGATGGCACCGATGATGGGGCGTGGCGGCTGGAGCGGGTGCTCACCAATGACCCGGGCATGGGCGTTATTCGCCACGCCGACGCTGGCTACGAGATCGGCATCGATACCGCCAGGCGGGTTGGGGTTCGGATGCCCATGCAGGAGGGCACGCATGCGCCCGACTGGCAGCGTTGACCGCCGTCAACGAGTGACTTCGCGGACGCCATAGCGTCAACGAGCCCACACGGTGCGGTCAGTTGGGCCAGATCAAGTCGGGCGTCAGGTCATCGATCCGAGGTGCGCCGAGCAGCCCCATCGCCATGGCGAGCTCGCTCCACAGTGTGTCGAGCACCCACTGGACCCCGCGTTGCCCGGCAACGGTGAGTCCCCAGATCACCGGCCGACCCACCATGACAGCGTCGGCTCCAAGCGCGAGTGCCTTGGCAACGTCGGTACCGCGTCTGATCCCGCCGTCCACCACGATCGGCACCGCGCCGGCGACTGCGTGAACGACTCCAGGAAGCGCTTGGGCGGTGGGGACCACCGTGTCCAGATTTCGGGCACCGTGGTTGCTGACGACGATGCCACCGACACCGGAGTCGACGCAGCGCCGAGCGTCGTCGGCGCGCACCACTCCTTTGGCCAATACGGGAATCGGTGATCGGTCAACGAGCCACTCGAGGGTCTCCCAGGTCAGGCTGGGGTCGAGGTGCGGGTTGAAGATCTGTTGGAACGGACGCGGGTTGGTAGGCATCACCACCGAGAGGCCGGCTCCCTCGAGCGCCGGCGGCTGTAGCCCGTCAACGGTGTGTCCGCCCGTTCGTCGGTCGCGGTCTCGCGCACCGAGCAGGGGGGTGTCGACGGTCAGAACCACGGCCTCGGCCCCGGCGGCCACCACGTCGTCGACCAGTCGTGCTGTGAAGTCGCGGTCGGACTGAACGTAGAGCTGGAACCACCAGGGACCGTCCGCGGCCGACCCGAGTTCGGCTACCGGCGTCGAGCCGAGTGTGCTCATGACGGCGAGGGCCTCGGCTGCCGCAGCTCCGCGCCGCGTGGCTCCCTCACCGCCTGAGTGGTACTGCCGGTGCGCAGCCGTCGGCGCGACCACGATCGGATGCGCCAACGTTCGCCCGAGTAGCTGCGTCGAGGTGTCGACAGCGGAGACGTCAACCAACACCCGCGGGGCAAGGCGCAGCTCTCGCCACGCCGAGTCGTTCCAGCCGAGCGAGACCTCGTCAGCGGCGCCGCCCGCGACGTAGTTCCAGGTGCGATCGCTAAGCATCTGCCGGGCGCGGGCCTCGAGGTCGCCGACACTGACGGCATCGTCGGGTACTGAGCTCGGCGCAACGGCTGCGTCGGCGGGTCGCGGCTCCACAGATTGCAGCCTAGACGTGACAGCATCGACGCGTGGACCTGATCGTGCGCAACATCGGACGGCTTCTTCCGATGAGTGCTGCGCCTGGGGAGGTCATCGAAGGCGGGGCCGTTCGTGTTCATGATGGGGTGATCTCATGGGTGGGTCTTGACCGTGACCTTCCCCCTGGAGGCGACGCTCCTGAGCTCGATGCGGAAGGACGCCTGGTCACCCCCGGCTTCGTCGATCCGCACACGCACCTGGTGTGGGCCGGATCACGGCGTGCGGAGTTCGTGGCGCGTTTGGCCGGCGAGTCCTATGACGGCGGCGGGATCGCCACAACGGTGGCGGCGACGCGCGCGGCGTCCGATGACATGCTCTTCGCGTTGGCTGCCGAACGCGGACGTCGAATGATCGCGAACGGGACCACGACCGTCGAGATCAAGACGGGATACGGCCTGACCCCGGAGCACGAGCTCAGGTGCCTCGACGTGATCGCTCGCCTCGGCAGTGAGTTGCCATGGAACGTCGAAGCCACGTACCTCGGCGCTCACGTCGTTCCGGATGGACGCGACCGATCGGAGTACGTCGACGAGGTCGTCGCGACTGTTCCGCTAGTCGCTTCCAGGGGAGCCAGGTGGGTCGATGTCTTCTGCGACGAAGGTATTTTTACGCTGGAGGAGACGCGGCGCATTCTGCGAGCAGCGCGAGAGGCTGGCCTTGGCGTCAGACTTCACGCCGAGGAGATCGCACACACGGGGGCCGCTGACTTGGCGGCCGAGTTTGGCTGTGCGAGTGCTGACCATCTCGAGCACGTGAGCGCTGATGGTGCTCGAACGATGGCGGCGTCCGGCGTCGTAGGTGTGCTGCTGCCAACGGTGACCCTCTCGCTGCGCACCTTCGCGTTCGGTCAGTACGCGGTGCTGCGCGATGCCGGCGTGACACTCGCGCTTTCGACGGACTGCAACCCGGGTACGTCCTGGTGTGAGTCGATGCCGTATGTGGTGCAGCTCGCTTGCCTGGTCTACGGGATGCCGGTACAGGAGGCGCTGTGGGCTGCGACGCGAGGGGGAGCGGCGGCACTGCACCGCAGCGATGTCGGTCGCGTTGCCTTCGGAGCTCGCGCAGACCTGGCGGTGCTTGACACCGAGCACGAGGCTGACCTGGTCGCGCACCTAGGCGCATCGGTGAATGCGGCCACGATTGTTGGCGGTCGGGTGTGGTCAATGCCCTCGGGCTCTACTGTTACTCCATGACCCAGCCTGACCAGCCGGCCGCCGCCGAGGAGCCGTTCGAGCCCCCGGGACCTGACTGGCTCTACCGGCTGAAGGTGCGCATCACCGGCGACAGCGCCCTTCGAAGCCTGATCTGGCGCGTGTTGGCCACCACGATCGGCGTCCTGATCATCCTGGTGGGGTTGTCGATGCTGGTCCTGCCTGGTCCCGGATGGGCGGTCATCTTCCTAGGTCTGGCGGTTCTCGCCACCGAGTACGCGTGGGCGCACCGACTTCTGGTGGTGACCAAGGACAAAGCACAAGGTGCTGCGTCATCGGCTTGGGCACCGGAGAACCGCCGACGCACCATCGTGCTTGGGCTCATTGCCCTTTTCCTGATCGCTGCACTCGTTTCTTGGTACGTGCACCACTACGGCTGGACTCTGGGTGGCGCGCTCGGCTGGTTCGGTCTCGACTGACCTGCTGCGATAGGCTCGCGGCCCGTTGGGGCGGTTAGCTCAGTTGGTTAGAGCGCTTCGTTCACACCGAAGAGGTCGCTGGTTCGAGTCCAGTATCGCCCACCACACACCGTGCGCGCTGACGGAGACGGCTTGACCGACAGACCAGCAGTTGTCGATGAACTTGCTGCTGATGAGTTGACCGCAACCAATCCCAGCGCGAGCGCGCCGGCTGCCGCCAGCGTGATCGTTCGGCGTTCCCTCCCGCGTCGTCCGGCTCGCGAGGCCCCGGTACGAACATCAGTGGTGCTCGGCAGCATGGAATTCCCTGCGGTAGGTGACACAGCGCGGACCGAGCCGAGATCTCAGATGTAGGTTATTGACGGCCAAGTCGGTCACGGGACGGCGCAAGACTCAATAGTTTCCCGTGTAGACCCGTCCACGATGGCCCAAGGCGACTGTGACCGTGTGCGTGAGGTCGGTAGCTAAGTACATCCCAGCCCGTCGCTCTCGAGGCGCACCACACCAGCTCGATATCGCGTGATCTTCAAAGGGCATTCCCTCGCTACAGATTGCTCAACGGCCACCTCTCGGAAGCGAACAACCTTGAGAGAGGGGCGTCACTCGCACCTGGAGTCGGTAGTGGTACCACCCTTCGGGCGTTGGCAGGGAAGGTTCCTGCGCGCACCTCTGCAGGGAGACTGTCCCTCGATCAACGCCGCTAGGTGCTTGTGAACGCGTTCTCTGACCCGCACGATGGTCGTGTGCCCCAGTCCGGTTCCAGATCTCGCGCCCAGCCCTTGGCGGCGAGAATCGGTCTGATGGCGGTGGTCGGGCTCGCGTTGGTCGTACCCGGAGTAGCTGGGGCCGATCCGGGCTTCTCAGGCCAGGAGCGCGAACCCATCCGGGCTAGCCACTCCGCGCCTGTCACCCAGCAAGAACAAACCCCGGAGGCCAGGGCCCCGCTCAAGAAGTTCGTCGTCCGGTGGCATCGGGTCACCTCGGGCCTGTCCGTGCCCACCCAGGTCACGTCGGCGCCCGATGGCCGTAACCGTCTCTTCGTCGTCCAGAAGAGGGGCGCTGTCCGGATCGTTCGGGATGGACGGGTGGCTGCGAAGCCGTACCTTTCCATCGGCGGTCGGATCGATGCCGGAGGAGAGGGCGGCCTGCTGTCGGTGGCCTTCAGTCCAAGCTTTCGTACCGACGGGCTCCTGTGGGTGGCGTACACCTCCGATGGCAACCATGACGTAGTTGTTGCCCGGATGAAGGCACGCAGTACGGGCGCCGACCACGTCGCGACGAAGACCTTACGCACGGTGCTGCGCGTGAAGCACCCGATCTACGACAACCACTTCGGCGGCCAGTTGGCATTCGGCCCCCATAAGAGGCTTTACATCGGCGTCGGCGATGGTGGAGGCGGCGGCGACCCGTTCAACGCCGCCGGTGACAAGAGCGACTTGCGCGGAAAGGTCCTACGCATCAATCCCTACGGCAACTGTCGCGACCGCCGTTACTGCGTGCCGAACGGCAATCCCTTCGTCGGCAAACGTGGTCGTGACGAGATCTGGCTGATGGGTCTGCGCAACCCTTGGCGCTTCAGCTTCGACACGCGCACCAAGGACCTCTGGATCGGTGACGTCGGACAGGACGCCTACGAGGAGATCGACCGAGTGGGTCCGCACCCACGGCGCATTCATCTGGGGTGGGCGTGTAAAGAGGGGCGTAGCACCTACGACGTGAGCCGCTGCCGCAGCGCGATCGACTACGTCGGACCGGATGTTGTCGTCCCCCATGGTCCGGCCGAGTCGATCATCGGCGGATTCGTATACCGCGGTCATCGGTACCGAAGCCAGATCGGCGGCACCTACGTATTCTCCGACTATCTGACGAAGAGAGTCTGGCTCTACCGACCAGGAGCCGGCCGGGTCCTTCAGCCCTCACGACTGGGCACGGGCAGCGGCCCGACCTCATTTGGCGTCGACGACCGCGGTGAGATCTACGCCGTCACCGCCGACGGAGTGGTGTGGCGAATGAGCGTCCACCGGCGGTAAGTCGGGGGCGCCGCCCCGGCCCTGCTCGATACGATCAGCCGGTCATCCGGTAACTGCGAGGAGTCTTCTGTGTCCGACCTGACCGTCACTGTCGCCGGCGCCCCGCAGCAGGTGGCGCCGGGCACAGCGGCTGCAGAGCTCTTTGCCGACGATCGCTCGGTCGTTGTGGCGAGGGTCAATGGACAGTTGCGGGACCTCGCTCACCTTCTAGAGTCAGGCGATCAGGTCGACCCCGTCACGATCGACTCCGACGATGGCCTCGCCGTACTCCGCCACTCGTGTGCACACGTGCTAGCCCAGGCCGTCCAGGACACTTTCGAAAACGCCAAGCTGGGGATTGGCCCGCCGATCAAGGACGGCTTCTACTACGACTTCGATGTCGAGACCCCCTTCACGCCCGAGGACATCAAGCGTCTCGAGAAGCGCATGCAACAAATCGTCAAATCGGGCCAGCGTTTCGGCCGGCGGGCGGTTTCTGAGAGCGAGGCGCGCACCGAGCTCGCCGGAGAGCCGTACAAGCTCGAGCTGATCGGCCTGAAGGGTGGCGCTGTCGACGATGACGTGATGGAGGTCGGCGGTGCCGAGCTCAGCATCTACGAGAACGTCGATGCCAAAAGCGGCGAACGAAAATGGCAAGACCTGTGTCGCGGACCGCACCTGCCGTCAACCCGGCTGATTCCGGCGTTCAAGCTGATGCGTTCGGCTGCTGCTTACTGGCGGGGTAGTGAGAAGAACCCGCAGCTTCAGCGCATCTACGGCACCGCGTGGCCGAGCAAGGATGAACTTGTCGCGCACTTGAGTTTCCTCGAGGAGGCGGAGCGCCGCGACCATCGGCGACTCGGAGCCGAGCTCGACCTCTTCTCTTTCCCTGACGAGATCGGTTCAGGGCTCGCAGTTTTCCATCCCAAGGGCGGCACCGTTCGCAGGGTGATGGAGGACTACTCCCGGCGGCGCCACGAAGAGTCCGGCTATGAGTTCGTGTACTCGCCGCACATCACCAAACAAGCGCTGTTCGAGACCTCGGGGCACCTCGACTGGTACGCCGACGGGATGTACCCGCCCATGCACCTGGACGCTGAGTACGACGAGGACGGCAGCGTGCGCCGCCCCGGGCAGAACTACTACCTGAAGCCGATGAACTGCCCCTTCCACAACTTGATCTATCGGTCGCGTGGTCGGTCCTATCGAGAGCTCCCGCTTCGCCTTTTCGAGTTCGGATCTGTTTACCGCTACGAGAAGTCGGGTGTCGTGCACGGCTTGACCCGTGTGCGAGGCATGACCCAGGACGACGCACATATTTATTGCACCAAGGAGGAGATGCCTGCCGAGCTCGATAGCTTGCTTACCTTCGTTCTTGAGTTGCTCCGCGACTACGGGCTCGACGACTTCTACCTCGAGCTTTCGACCCGTAACGACGAGAAGTACGTCGGTGAGGACGCGGAGTGGGCCGAAGCGACCGAAACCCTCCGGCTGGCCGCGGAGAAACAGAACCTCGACCTGGTCATGGACGAGGGGGGCGCAGCCTTCTACGGTCCCAAGATCTCGGTTCAGACCAAGGACGCCATCGGACGAACCTGGCAGATGTCGACGATCCAGGTCGATTTCCAGCTTCCGCAGCGCTTCGATCTCGAGTACCAGGCCGCCGACGGCACCAGGCAACGCCCGGTGATGATCCACCGCGCACTCTTCGGCTCGATCGAGCGTTTCTTCGGCGTCCTGCTGGAGCACTACGCCGGAGCATTCCCGGCGTGGCTGGCGCCGGTGCAAGTGGTCGGAATCCCCATCTCCGATGCCCATGTCGACTACCTCCGAGGCGTCGCCGGGCGACTGCGCGCCGAGGGCATTCGAGTCGAGGTCGATGCCTCCGATGACCGCATGCAGAAGAAGATCCGCACCGCGCAGAAGCAGAAGATTCCGTTCATGCTTCTCGCCGGGGATGAGGACATCAGCAAGGACGCGGTCTCCTTCCGTTTCCGCGACGGCACCCAGGAGAACGGCGTCCCCGTCGCTGACGCAGTGGCTCGCATCGTCTCCGATGTCGCTGAGCGTCGGGCGTAGGACGTACTGCCATGACGTCTGACCCAGACGGCATCCAACGACTATGGGCCCCTGATCGGCTGGCCTACATCCAAGGTGAGAATCGTCCAGAGTCTCCAGAAGCCGGTGCCGGCTGCCCCTTCTGTCGTGCCCCGAGTGAGCCCGACGATGTGTCGCTCGTAGTGGCTCGCGGCGAACACGCCTATGTCGTGTTGAACCTCTACCCGTACAACCCAGGTCACGCGTTGATCTGTACCTACCGACATGTCGCACTGTATGTGGACCTCAACTCAGCGGAGGCTCACGAGATTGCCGACCTCACTCAGCAGGCGATCGCTTCCTTGCAGACTGCGATGGGTCCGCATGGCTTCAACCTCGGGATGAACCAGGGCTCGGTGGGTGGCGCCGGAATCGCCGCCCACCTACACCAGCACGTGGTGCCCCGGTGGGGTGGCGACACCAACTTCATGCCGGTAGTGGCGCAGACCAAGGTGATGCCTCAGTCGCTGCACGACACACGTGATGTACTGCGCGCGGTGTGGCCGGGAGAGCTGTCGGCGCCACTAGTGAGCTGATTCGGTCAGCACCTTGGCGGACACCTGCGGTGGCATCGGGTCGTGACGGGCATAGCGGCGGGTGAAAGTGCCAGTGCCGTGCGACATCGACCGCAGGTCAATGGCGTACCTGACGATCTCAAGCTGCGGCACCTCGGCGCGCACCAAGGTGCGACCTTGGTCGCCGGTGGCTCCGCCGAGCGGTTCGGTGCCGACGACGTGTCCGCGGCGCGCTGAAAGGTCGCCCATGACCGTGCCGACGTAGGCATCGTCGACGAGCACCGAGACCTCATCGACGGGCTCGAGGAGCACCACTTGAGACTGCTCGGCGGCATCCCGCAGCGCATGGCCACCGGCCATCTGAAACGCCATGTCCGATGAGTCGACCGAGTGCGCCTTTCCATCGACCAAGGTGACCCGGATATCGACCATGGGGTAGCCGGCACCGACCCCCTTGTCCATCTGCGCCCGCACGCCCTTTTCGACACTCGCGATGAACTGGCGGGGCACCGAACCGCCGACCACCTTGTCCACGAACTCAAGGCCGCTCCCCTGGGGCGTCGGTTCGACCTCGATGGAGCAGATCGCGAACTGGCCATGACCACCGGACTGCTTGACGTGGCGCCCATGCCCCTTGGATGCACCGGCAAAGGTCTCACGCAAAGCCACGCGAAGCGGCACGGTGTCGACTGAGACGCCATGGCGGCTGGAGAGCCGGTCCAGGAGGACGTCGACGTGCGCCTCACCCATGGTCCAGAGAACGACCTGTCCGGTCTCGGGGCTGTGCTCGAGACGCATCGTCGGATCCTCGGCGACAAGGCGGGCGAGGCTTTGAGAGAGCTTGTCCTCGTCGGCCTTGCTGCGCGCCACGATCGCAACCGGCAACAGGGGTTCGGGCATTTCCCACGCCTGCATCAGCAAGGGGCGTTCCTTGTCAGAGAGGGTGTCCCCTGTCTCGGCGTGTGCCAGCTTGGCCACGGCACAAACGTCGCCGGCTACTGCCTTAGCCAGGTTTCGTTGCGTCTTTCCGAGTGGGGATGAGAGCGCTCCCACCTTCTCGTCGAGGTCGTGGTCCTCGTGGCCGCGCTCGGCCAGCCCGTGACCTGAGACGTGGACGACCATGTCGGGACGCAGCGTTCCGGAGAACACCCGCACCAACGAGATCCGGCCCACGTACGGGTCGCTGACGGTCTTGACCACCTCGGCGACCAGCGGTCCGGCCGGATCGGCGGCCAGCGGTCCTTGCGGTGAGCCGTCCGGTGTAGTGACCGGAGGAACAGAGTGCTCCAGGGGGCTGGGGAAACCACGGGTCATCACCTCGAGCAGCTCAGCCAAACCCATCCCGGTGGACGCAGCAACCGGCACGACCGGGTAGAAGGAGCCGCGGGCGACTGCCTTCTCGAGGTCATCGATGAGCGTCTCAAGGTCGATCTGCTCTCCGGCGAGGTAGCGGTCCATCAGGGTCTCGTCCTCGCTTTCGGCGATGATCGCCTCCAGCAGTACCGCTCGGGATTGTTCAATCATCTCGATGTGCTGCGGTTCGGGCTCACGCTCGATCCGGGTGCCGGAGGTGTAGTCATCGACCCGTTGTGACAGCAGCGCGATGAGGCCGCCAACGGAGTCGTCGTCAGCCAGCATCGGCAGGTAGAGCGGCAGGACGCCGTCACCGAACGCGCTCTGGGCGGCGAAGAGTGCCTCGTCATAGTCGGCGCGTGGCGCGTCGAGCTTGGTGACCACGACGGCGCGGGGCATTCCGACAGCTGCGCACTCCTCCCACAGCAGGCGAGTCATTCCGTCGACGCCGTCGGTAGCGGCGATGACGAAGAGGGCAGCATCTGCCGCGCGCAGTCCTGCGCGCAGGTCGCCGACGAAGTCGGGGTAGCCGGGGGTGTCGAGAAGGTTGACCTTGATCCCGTCGTGATGGAGCGGAGCCAGGCTGAGCGAGATGCTGCGTTGCTGGCGGTGCTCTGCCTCGTCGAAGTCAGAAATCGTTGTGCCTTCCTCGACGCTTCCGGCCCGCGTAATCGTTCCGGTTCCGGCCAGCAACGCCTCGACCAGTGTGGTCTTCCCCGCCCCGCTGTGGCCGACGAGTACGACGTTCCGGATCGTGCCCGGGTTGCTGACCGCCAGCGTTGCACCGCCGGCACCACCCCCGGTTCGGCCACCAGCGCCGCCGGTGTTGCCTCCCTTGTCTGCCATGGTCTGTCCCTCTCCCGGGTCGCCGTCTCGTGGACGCCACCACCTTGCTCGCCCAGGTCGACATGGGCAAGTGACCAATGGTCCCGATGGTCCCGATGGGAGGGGCGGGCCGTCCGGTGCCGGCGCTCGTCATCGCTAGGCTCGCGGTGCGGAGGGTGCTCCGTACCGTGTGACGGTCATGACAAAAGGCGGGAGCTCGAGGTGGGTGGCTTCACCGATGCGGGCCGAGGCGCGGCGCGCAAGGTATTCACGCCTGTCGCTGGGCTGCTTCTGAAGCTGAAGGTGAGTCCGGACGCGGTGACGGTCATCGGCACCGTCGGTACGTCTGTGGCAGCCCTCTACTTCTTCCCCCGCGGTGACTTCCTCGTCGGAACCCTCATCATCGCTCTCTTCATCTTCTCCGACTCCCTCGACGGAACCATGGCGCGACTGGCGGGGCGTCCATCGACGTGGGGAGCCTTCCTCGACTCCACCCTCGACCGGGTGGCCGATGCTGCGATCTTCTGTGGCATCGCCCTCTGGTTCGCGGGGGACGGTGCCGGCCCTGGCATGGCGGCGGTGACCTTGGCTGGCCTGGTGGGGGGGCTGATGGTCTCCTACGCCAGAGCTCGTGCGGAGGGTCTGGGCGCCGACGGCAGCACCGGGATCGCCGAGCGCACCGAGCGACTGGTCCTTGTCCTGGCGTCAGCGTTCTTGGCTGGATTGTTTGACCTGCCATGGGTCCTCAACGCGGGCCTTTGGGTGGTTGCCGTTTTGGCATGGATCACCGTCGTTCAGCGGATCTGGTCGGTTCGCTCACAGCTGTTGCCCAGGTAGCCCGTGGCGTCGCTTGCAGAAATGACCGGCCCGCTGCGGGGCGCCGGCGATCGCGTGGGTGCAGCCGTGGCGTCATCGGCTGCCACCATCGGATACGGCGCTGGTTGGGGGCTGTCCCAGCGACTACCCGAGCCCTGGGTGACCAGGGCATTCGACGTGATGGCCGCCAGGGCAGCACGCGGCGATGGGCATTCGGTTCGGCAGTTGCGGGCGAATCTGGCGCGGGCGCGCCCTGACCTCGGTCCTATCGAGCTCGACGAACTGACCGGTGAAGGCATGCGCTCCTACTTTCGGTACTGGCGCGAGGCCTTTCGACTGCCGCAGTGGTCGCGAGCGGAGATCCGCGCTCGACTCGTCGCCAGCAACCCTGAGCGGCTCTTCGACCCTTT
The DNA here is from genome assembly GCA_038316135.1 of Candidatus Nanopelagicales bacterium. GTDB lineage: Bacteria > Actinomycetota > Actinomycetes > JAHEKZ01 > JAHEKZ01 > JAHEKZ01. The sequence continues at coordinate 12,293 of JBBQAL010000050.1, forward strand.
GGCGTCCGGTCAGGGCGTCGTCGCGGTGCTCGGTCACTTCGGAAACTGGGACCACGCGGGTGCGTGGGTGACCACGCAGGGAGTACCGTTCACGACCGTCGCAGAACGGCTGCGGCCGGAGTCGCTCTACGACCGGTTCGTGGCCTATCGCGAGTCACTCGGGATGGAAGTCGTCCCCCTCACGGGGGGTCCGGACGTGGCACGGGTCCTGCAGGAACGACTGCACGCGGGTGGACTGGTGGCCCTGCTGGCCGACCGCGATCTTGGGGAGGCTGGGCTGGAGGTCGATCTGCTCGGCGAGCCGGCTCGGCTGCCGGCCGGGCCAGCGCTGCTGGCGTTGCGGACGGGGGCGGTCCTGCTTCCGGTCCTCTCTTCCTACGACGGCACGCACACCCGGGTGGACTTTCTTCCGCCGCTGACCACATCGGCACCCCGAGTGCGCGACGGGGTCAAGGACCTCACTCAACAATGGGCAACCATTGTGGGGGATGCGGCGCGCAGTCGCTCCCGTGACTGGCACATGCTGCAGCCGGTCTGGAACGCCGACCGCATCTCGGGGGAGGGACGATGAAGGTTGGCATCGTCTGTCCATATGACTGGAACGTCCCAAGCGGCGTGGCGATCCACGTCCATGACCTGGCCGAGGCGCTGATCGACCTCGGTCTCGATGTCAGCGTTCTTGCTCCAGGCGATGAGGCCGAGGGGTCGGCCGACTACGTGACCATCGCCGGACGGTCAATCCCGGTTCCCTACAACGGCTCAGTGGCCCGGGTCTCGTTCGGACCTCGCTCGGCGTCGCGGGTCAGGAAGTGGATTCGCGAGGGAAAGTTCGACGTGTTGCACGTCCACTCTCCGGTGACGCCCAGCCTGGGAATGATGGCGTGCTGGTCAGCGATCGGCCCGATCGTGGCGACCTTCCATGCCGCCATCGACGGTCGGTCGCGGATGATGAGCAGTGGAGCATGGATTCTACAGGCAACGCTAGAGAAGGTGCGGGCCAAGATTGCTGTCAGTGAAGAGGCCAGGCGAACAGTCGTTCAGCATCTGGGCGGAGACGCCGTGCTGGTTCCCAACGGCGTGGAGGTTGCGCGGTTCGCGTCGGCTCCCTCGCGTCCGGAGTGGTCGACCCCCGGCACACTAGCCTTTCTCGGCCGCATCGATGAGGACCGCAAGGGCCTCGATGTTCTGCTGGCTGCGCTGCCTGCGATCGCTGCTGCGCGGCCCGATGTGCGGCTCTTGGTTGCCGGCCCTGGTGAGACGGACGCCGTAGCTGCTCTTCCGGCCGAGATAGGCAGCCGGATCCACCTGCTGGGAAGGGTGAGCGAGCAGGAGAAGGCTGAGCTTCTGTCATCTGTCGATCTCTTTGTCGCGCCGCACATCGGTGGCGAGAGTTTCGGGATCGTGCTGTTGGAGGCGATGGCTGCCGGGACTCCGGTGCTGGCTAGCGACCTGGTGGCTTTCAAGGACGTTCTCGATGGCGGCCGCTGCGGCGCTCTCTTCGCGACAGGCGACCCGGTGTCTCTGGCGACGGCTGCGACGGCTCTGCTTGCCGACCCGGCCCGCCGCTCCGAGCTCTCTGCCGCCGGATCGGAGCGTGCCAGCGAGTACGACTGGGCCCGAGTGGCCAGGCAGGTTGTCGCCGTGTACGAGACGGTTGCAGGTCGTGGCGAGAAGGTGCAGGAGGACGACCGTCAAGGTCCTGGCATGTTCGCGGGCCGGCTCAGGGGGCGCGGCGGCATTGCGGGTCCCGACCGCGCCGGTCCAGACGAGGGGGAGCAGCGATGAGTGGCTGGGAGCTGGTGCTCGTCCTGCTCGTCCTGCCACTGCTTTTCATCGGTCTCTACCTGCGTGGCCTCGTCGCGCGGTTGGATCGTCTCCACCTTCGGGTCGAGGCGACCGAAGCTGTTCTCGAGGCGCGGCTCGAGCGTCGGGCAGCCCTGACCCGCGAGGTCGCGATCGAGGCTGGCCTCGACCCGGTGAGCGCTGTGTTGCTGATCGACGCCGCCACCGCTGCCCAACACAGCGATCGCGCCGGCGCACCTCGATCCGCAGTCGAGAGCAACTTAAGTGGTGCACTGCGTGCGGTCTTCGGCGATCCCGAGGCCCTCGAAGAACTCGCTCAAGATCCCGGGGAGCGCCTCTTGCTGACCGAGCTTGCCGAGGTGTGTCAGGGCGTCGTCCTTGCGCGGAGGTTCGCCAACGATGCAGTTCGAGCCGCCGTGGCGGTTCGCCGACGCGGGCTGGTACGGGCGCTACGGCTGGCCGGCCACGCTCCGTGGCCGCAGAGCCAAGACCTCGACGACGCGCCGCCGGACACCTTGGCTGAGTTCGTGCTGCACTCCGCTTAGCCTGTCGGCATGAAGACTTCCGGGGGACTCATCAGCACTTCTCCATTCGCGACCACTCGCAAGGCGCTCGTCGGCCTCTGCGTGACCTTGACGCTCTCGGCATCGATGTTGGCTGCGTGCAGCTCCGGCGATGAGGTCGCGGCCCCCGCGACACCGAGTCCGACTCCGGCGGCTTCGCCAAAACCTGAGCCGCCGACCACCCTGTTGTCAGGACGACGCGGCAAGGACGGGCAGGTGCTGGCCGTCAAGTTCGACAACACCGTCAACAGCCATCCGCACGCCGGACTGATCGCGGCCGACGTCGTCTACCTCGAACAAGTCGAGTATGGCTTGACTCGGTTCATGGGGATCTTTTCGTCGAAGTACCCGAAGGTCGTCGGGCCGGTTCGGAGCGCGAGAGAGAGTGATCTGGAAATCCTCGAGCAGTATGGAAAGGTCGCCTTCGCTTTCAGCGGGGCCAATCCGAAGATCCTCCCCGAGATCGCCAGTGCCCCGCTCTACCCGCTCAGCAACGATGCTGGCGTATCCGGTTACAGCCGCAACCCCGACCGGACCGCACCGTGGGATCTCTTCGCCAATCCGGCCGAACTGTTGAAGGACGCCCGCAGGGCGGTCGACGCCAAGGACGTCGGATTCACCTTTGACGACGCCGCTCCCGATGGCGGCAAGAAGGTCAAAGAGTTCACCGCCTTCTGGCCGAGTGCGCAGGCGAGGTTCGTGTGGTCCCAGAAAGAGGGGCGGTGGCTGCTCTGGATGGATGGCAACGCGGCCATGACCACCGAGGGTCCGCAGCTAGGCGGGACGACGGTGATCATCCAGCGGGTCGATGTCTACGCGTCTGACCTCGTCGACTCCAACGGCGCAGCCACCCCCACCACGGAGACCGTTGGCAAGGGCGATGCCTGGATGTTCCGCGACGGCCAGGTGTGGCCGATCAACTGGTCGCGCCCCAGCGCCACGGAAGGCACCACCTGGACCTACAAGGGCGAGGAGATCCCCCTCGATCCTGGCCAGGTATGGATTCTCCTGCTCGACAAGGACCGCAAACCACAGATCCGCTGAGCGTCAGATCCGCTGAGGCGGGGAGGCGCCTCGCCCCGTACCATGGAGGCACTGCCGGACCCAGGGGAAACCTTGACCCGGTGTCCAGAACACAGCCCGAGTGAGGTCTCCCGTGTCCGCGAATGTGTCCTCGAACGCCGACAGCACGCCCCAGATCGGCACGTCCCGCGTCAAGCGCGGAATGGCCGAGATGCTCAAGGGCGGGGTGATCATGGACGTGGTCACCCCCGATCAGGCGAAGGTCGCCGAAGACGCTGGTGCCGTCGCGGTGATGGCACTCGAGCGTGTCCCGGCCGACATTCGCAAGGACGGCGGCGTCGCTCGCATGTCCGACCCCGACATGATCGACGGCATCATCGCGGCAGTCTCGATTCCAGTCATGGCCAAGGCCAGGATCGGTCACTTCGTCGAGGCGCAGGTGCTGCAGTCGCTCGGCGTCGACTACCTCGACGAGTCCGAGGTGCTGACTCCGGCCGACGAGAAGCTACACATCGACAAGTGGCAGTTCACCGTGCCGTTCGTCTGCGGAGCGACCGACCTCGGTGAGGCCCTGCGCAGGATTGGCGAAGGCGCAGCGATGATCCGCTCCAAGGGCGAGGCCGGCACCGGCAACGTCGTCGAGGCCACCCGTCACATGCGGCAGATACTCGGTGACATCCGACGCATCCAGGGTCTTGGCGAGGAAGAACTCTTCAACGCAGCCAAAGAACTCGGTGCTCCCTACGACCTCGTTCGTGAGGTGCACGACACCGGAAGACTCCCCGTGGTGATGTTCACCGCTGGTGGCCTGGCAACGCCGGCTGACGCTGCCATGATGATGCAGCTCGGAGCCGAGGGTGTCTTCGTCGGCTCTGGCATCTTCAAGTCGGGAGACCCGGTCAAGCGGGCGAACGCCATCGTGCAGGCGACCTTGCACTACGACAATCCTGACGTGATCGCCAAGGTGTCGCGTGGGCTCGGCGAGGCGATGGTCGGGATCAATATCGACACGCTGCCCGAGTCCGAGCGCTACGCCGGACGGGGCTGGTGACGGCAGCGGTTGCCGCTGACTCGCCACTGATCGGAGTTCTCGCCCTCCAGGGTGATGTTCGCGAGCACGAGCAGGTCCTCCAGTCCTGCGGCGTGCGGACGTCGAGGGTGCGCACCCCGGATCAACTGGCCACCGTTGATGCCCTGGTGATCCCTGGGGGCGAGTCGACCACCATGAGTAAGCTCGCCGTCGATTTCGGCCTGATCACGCCACTTCGTGACGCACAGGCGTCCGGCCTGCCCATGTACGGCTCCTGTGCCGGGATGATCATGCTGGCCGACCGTCTCGAGGGCGGACGACCCGACCAGCAGACGATCGGCGGCATCGACATGCTGGTCCGGCGAAACGCCTTCGGGCGGCAGGTCGACTCCTTCGAGGCGGACTTGGCCATGCCGGCACTCGATGGCCCCCCGATTCACGCCGTCTTCATCCGCGCACCCTGGGTGGAATCAGTGGGCAGCCGTGTTGACGTGCTCGGCCACGTCGAGGGAGGCCCGGCCGCCGGTAGGATCGTGGCGGTTCGGCAGGGCCAGATGCTGGCCACGTCGTTCCACCCAGAACTGACCGGCGACCATCGGATTCACGAGTACTTCGTAGCGATGGTGCGCGATGCCGGCTGAACCCAGCGCGATCGTGAATCGTTCGAACAGCACCGCGAGGAGTCTGTAATGTCCGGCCACTCCAAATGGGCCACCACCAAGCACAAGAAGGCCGTCGTCGACGCCAGACGCGGCAAGCTCTTCGCCAAGCTGATCAAGAATATCGAGGTGGCCGCGCGCACGGGCGGTGGCGACCTCGCGGGCAACCCGACGCTCTACGACGCCATCCAGAAGGCGAAGAAGACCTCGGTCCCAAACGACAACATTGATCGCGCCGTCAAGCGCGGTTCTGGCGTTGAGGCCGGGGGAGCGGACTGGCAGACGATCATGTACGAGGGCTACGGCCCCAGCGGAGTAGCCGTTCTCATCGAGTGCCTCACCGACAACCGCAACCGCGCGGCGTCGGAGGTACGGATTGCCATGACGCGCAATGGTGGGTCGATGGCCGATCCGGGGTCGGTCTCGTACCTCTTCACCCGGAAAGGAATCGTGCTCGTTTCGCACGAGGGGCACTCAGAGGACGACGTGCTCACCGCAGTGCTGGATGCCGGGGCCGAAGAAGTCAACGATCTCGGCGAGACCTTCGAAGTGGTCAGCGAACCGACCGACCTGGTTGCCGTGCGAACGGCGCTGCAAGCGGCTGGCATCGACTACGAGTCGGCGGAGGCGTCGTTCGTGCCGAGCGTGGTTGTGCCCTTGGATGAGGTCGGTGCAGGGAAGGTCTTCCGGATGATTGAGGCTCTCGAGGACTCTGACGACGTGCAGAACGTATGGGCGAACTTCGACGTCTCTGACGAGGTCATGGAGAAGGTCATCTAGCTGCCGCGCAGGTCGAGCGCCCAGAAGGTCTTGTCGTAGCGTGCCTCGCCGACGGCTACGAAGTCGGTGAGCCTGCCGTACTCGACGAAGCCGCGCGAGCGCCACAGTGCGTGCGCTGCGCTGTTGTCGCCGCGGGCGTCGAGGGTCAGCTGCTCGATCCGAGAGTTGTTAGCCGCGTCGATGAGCGAATCGAGAACGCGACCCCCGATTCCTTGGCCCTGGCAGTCTGCGGCAACGGCGAGGTAGGGGATGTCGGCATGCGGCCGATGCGTCGGTCGTCGGTACCGCCGCCAGCAGCCGAACGCGATGAGCTCGCTCCCCTTGTCAGCGATTGCGACCGACGCATTGCCCACCGTGGATTCGTCGGTCAGTTCGCGAAGCAGCTGTTCGATCTCGCGTCGCGAAGGTGGCTCGACCCAGCCCAGGGCAGCGCCGGACGCGACAAGCCCAGCGAGGAGGGAGGTCAGCTCATCGACGAGGGCAGGACCGGGTGCCGTCCCGCTCAGCAGCGAGATCGTCATGGGTGCTGACACGAAGGGATCGTCGCACAGCAG
>JBBQAL010000043.1:0-23188 GCA_038316135.1 Candidatus Nanopelagicales bacterium
CATCGCGACTAGTTGCGCGGCCCCGGTGCCGTCGAGGTCCTCCCGGGCTGCCAGCTTCCAGGCGTTGGTGACTTTGTTGGCACAGAACCCCGTGTGGACACACAGGCCCCGGTCGTCCTCAAGGGCAACCACGCCACTGCCAATGACCTTGGAGCGCTCCGAGCGGGAACCCGGATCCGCCGCATCCTCGGCGACAAACTCCACCCTCCGGTGGCTCCCGTCGCAGAAGGGCTTGTTCGCCGAGTGACCACAGCGACAGAGCCAGTATTCCTGCTCCTCATCGGCGACAACGCCGCGCTCGCGCCAAGCGATCGGTTCGCCTTCAGAGGTCTTGACCTCCTCGCGCCAGACGATTCTCCTGATGCCCGTCACCTGGTAGGGCCCGTTAGCAGTGGCAGTGACCTTTGCAGCAGCCGGTGCCTGATCCTCAGATTTCGTCATGGTGGCAAGTTAACCGCGGCTGGCTGGGTCGGCACGCTGAAGCCTGGGCTCGACGGGGGTTAGGCTCGGCCCGTAAGCCGATGCGGGTGAGAGTTCGGGGGAGGTGCGGGATGCCAGAGAGCGTCCCCGATGAGGTCTCCGACCGCATCTTGACCATCCCGAATGCCCTCTCTTTTGTGCGCCTCCTGCTGATTCCGGTCTTTATCTGGGTCGCTGTCGGTCCCCAAAACGACCCACTTGCCTTCGCGGTCCTCGCCTTCAGTGCGGTCACCGATTGGCTGGACGGGGCCATCGCCCGTCGCTTCCACATGACGTCACGCGTGGGACAGCTCCTCGATCCCATCGCAGACCGGCTCTTCGTCGCGAGCACCATCATCGTGCTGGCGATCCGCGAGATCGTTCCGTGGTGGCTCGTCCTCGTCCTTCTCGGCCGAGACGTAGTGATGTTCTTCGTGCAGCTGTACGTCCATCGACGAGGGGTAGCGCCGCTTCCGGTCCACTACGTAGGCAAGGCAGCAACAGCCTGCCTGCTGTACGGGATGCCCACCCTCTTCCTGACCACAGGCGATGGTGTGGTTGCAGATGTCGCCACTCCGATCGCCTGGGCGTTTGTGATCTGGGGGACATGCATCTACTGGTGGTCTGCAGTTCTCTACATGGAGCAGGCGTCAGCGGTCATCGGAGGCCGACGGCTGGAGCTGAAGGCATGACATCGCGCGTAAGGACCGAGCCCGATGCCGCGCTGTCGCTGCTGCGGCGACTCGTCGACGACGCCATGGACCCCGGCTACCAGGAGGCGACTGATCGGGGTGACCCCCGTGGCGCAGACTGGCGCCACTCGATGGCATTTGCCGTCACGATTGCCCTGACTGCGGCTTTGGTCGTCGCCACGGTCCTGCAAGTCAGAGACGGTGCACCGGACGCCAGTCAGGCGCGGGCCGATCTCACAGATCAGGTGATGGCGACAACCGCCACTGTCGAGCAGATTGACGCGCGCCTCGAGACCCTCAACGGGGAGATCGCCCAACTCCGCCGGACAGCCCTGGACGGCTCTGGATCGGACCGCGCACTGGCCGATGAGGTCGCAGCCCTCGAGGGTGAGGTTGGGGTCGCCGCCGTCGAAGGACCAGGAGTGGAAATCGTGATGGACGATGGTCCGCCCACATCGGTGGGTGAGAACGGTCCCGACCTGGCCCGCGTCCTCGACACCGACATTCAACTCGTAGTCAACGGACTCTTTGCTGCCGGTGCTGAAGCAGTTGCGGTAAATGGCCAACGGATTACCGCCCTGTCGCCCATCCGCTCCGCAGGTGAAGCGATCTTGGTAGGTTTTCGGCCGCTCACACCGCCGTACACCATCACCGCTGTCGGCCCTGAGGGAACCTCGGAGGCGTTCGGGTCGGGTGCGGCACAGGCCGGGCTCGACGATCTTGAGTCGACTTATGGCATCAAAGTCGATGTGGGCACGAAGACTAATCTCAACGTTCCGGGTCGCGGCGATCTTCAGTTGAGGTACGTAACGAAGGGGGAAAGCCAATGATCGCGCTACTGGGGCTGGTCGTTGGAGTCGTCCTGGGGCTCGTTCTGCAGCCCACCATTCCAGCCGGGCTGCAGCCCTACCTGCCTATTGCTGTGGTTGCTGCTCTCGATGCGGTGTTCGGTGCAAGTCGTGCGTTGCTGGACGGCATCTTCAACGATCGGGTCTTCGTCATCTCGTTCATCGGCAACGTGTTGGTCGCCGCGCTCGTTGTCTTCCTCGGCGATCAGCTCGGCGTCGGCGCGCAGCTGTCGACCGGCGTCGTTGTGGTCTTCTCAATCCGGATTTTCGCCAACGCGGCGGCGATTCGCCGCCATCTCTTCCATGCGTGAGCAGTCATGACGTCTCCCGGCTCTGAAGACGCTGAGGATTGGGCGCCCCCCACCTCGCAGCCGAGGCCCACCGGCTGGGCGGTCGTTCGTGAGGCACTGAACCGACGCCCGAGCCGGGGTCAATGGATCGTGGCACTCCTGCTACTCGGGCTCGGGTTTGGACTCGCCACGCAGGTTCGGACCACCCAACAGGACACCTTGAGTGCGGCCCGCACTTCTGACCTGGTTCGGATCCTCGACGACCTGTCGGCCCAGCGTGAACGGCTCTCCGCTGAGGAGACGCAACTCCAGACGACGATCTCCGAGCTGAGGACCAGTGCTGATCAGGCGCAGGCCGCTCGGGATGCATCCAGAGAGCGGTTGCAGAATCTCCGCATCCTGGCTGGAGTCGTCCCGGTAACCGGGCCGGGAGCCACCTTGACGATCGCGGATCCCGATGGGGTCCTCGGGGCCAGTGACGTTCTTGACGCCATTCAAGAGCTGCGAGATGCCGGCGCAGAGGCGATCGCAGTTGACGGCGAGCGGGTGATCGCGTCCTCAGCGGTGGTCGACACCCCTGAGGGCATTGCCGTGGGGGACACCGTTCTGACCTCCCCCATCGAGATCAAGGCCATCGGAGACGCTGACACCCTGGCGGCCGGCTTGTCCTTCCCCGGCGGGGTGATCGAACGCGTACGCGAGGCCGGCGCCGAGGCGATTGTTGTCGAGCGTGACGTGGTCGATATCGACGCCGTCGAGTGATGCCCGCGAGTGATGCCCGCGAGTGATGCCTGCGTGTGATGCTCGAGCGAGCTGCCTGCTCGGCTGCGCCCAGCCGTTGTAAGCGCTCCCTGACCCACGATCAGCACGGAGGATGCGGTGTACCCCGAGGACCTGGTGTTCACCTAACCGCTTCTCCGAGAGTGACAAGTGGCCGTACGCAGCAGACCGAACCTCGTGGTCATGTCGAATCAAGAACATGTCTGGCACAATCAAGGGGCTGCCCAAGTCACGGGTCCCACTGTGATGGGCTTGCTGGAGGCGACATGTTGGGTTCACTGTTTTCGAAGGCCCGCATAGCGGTAGCGCGTATGGTTGGCCGAGGAGACGCGCTTGAGCGGGCGCAAGCTCGGCACCAGGCTCGCGCGATCGCCCGTGAGAATGCTCGTCGTTCCCGAGCTATCGGTACTCATGCACCCCCGAACCGCGGCACGTTCACCAGCGGGGGTCCCGGCGGCAGTTTCTGATTCGAGTCGAATGGACGAACGCCTTCATCCGGATGCTTTGTCGAAGTCTTGGCGCCTCGCGCTGGCGGCCTTCTGTCGCTAGAGACGGCGGTAGATTGCTGCGTTGTTACTAGCAATAAGGAGAGGGATGTACCCCGAGGATCTGAAGTACACGACCGACCACGAGTGGGTCCGGACCGTTGGCGAGACCACGGTCCGATTTGGGATCACCGACTACGCACAGGATGCCCTCGGCGATATCGTCTATGTCTCCCTCCCTGACGTTGGCTCGTCACTGGCTGCCGGCGACGCTTGTGGCGAGGTTGAGTCGACCAAGAGTGTCAGCGACCTCTTCGCCCCGGTGACCGGAACCGTCACAGCTCGCAACGAAGGGCTCGGGGCCACTCCCGAGGTGGTCAATGCCGATGCATATGGGGAAGGCTGGATGGTTGAGGTGGAACTGGCCGACGCCGCGCAGCTGGCCACCCTCCTCGACTCCACCGGGTACGCCGCCCACGTCGCTTCCGCCTGACCCCGGTTGACCGCCCCAGGGCTGACCACATAGGTTCAAAGCACCCTCAACCTTCACCTGAACTTCGGTCTGAGAGTTCATGGTTTTCCCTCGTTCTGGAGGCGTCATGCCGGTCTGTCCCCACTGCGGACACGACACCACCGACGGTGCTGCCCGTTTTTGCGCGGCCTGCGGTCGCTCGCTGGATCCGAACGACCCAGGGGAGACCGCCGCTGAGAGCACGTCGGTTCTGCACATCGGCGGCTCCGAAACCGAAAACGCAGAGCCGATCGCCGCTGCCGACGCCGAACATGGCGGCGACGACGTGCTCGAGCGGCTGAAGTCGGGCACCGCACTTCTGGTCGTGCGTCGCGGGCCAGCTTCTGGCGCGCGCTTTCTGCTTGACTCCGAGGTCACAACCGCCGGGCGCCACCCGGACAGCGACATCTTCCTGGACGACATCACGGTGTCGCGCCACCATGTTGAGTTCCGCCGGTCGGATGCCGGATTCAGTATCTGCGACATGGGCAGCCTCAACGGCACCTACGTGAACCGCAGTCGAATCGACGACGTCGCTCTGATCAGCGGCGACGAGGTGCAGATCGGCAAGTACCGCCTCCAGTTTCTGACCGGCGGCGAGCAGCCCGGAGGAGAGTCATGATCCCCGCAGCCACCCAGCGGTCGTCCACGATTCCGGCTCGCGCCTATCTGAGCATCGGTGAGGTGCTTGCCAAGTTGCGGCCGGACTTCTCTGACGTAACGATCTCCAAGATCCGGTTCCTCGAGTCCGAAGGCCTGATCGAACCGCAGCGGACGCCGTCGGGCTATCGGAAGTTCACCCCTGACGACATCCAGCGACTCCGTTACGTCCTCAGCGCGCAACGCGACCAGTACCTGCCGCTGAAGGTGATCCGCGAGCACCTCGAAGCGATGGATCGCGGCCTCGAGCCTCCCGCTACCCCGGGGTCGAGCCCACGCGTGCCGGTCGCCGTTGTTCGGAGTGGTGGCTACCCCGAAGCGGACGACTTCGCCAGGGACGGTGCCGATCTTCGCCTCTCGCGCGATGAGCTGCTCGCCACCGCGGAGATCGAGTCCGAACTGCTCTCGGCGCTGGAGAGCTACGGCCTGATCGGCAAGAGGCGGAGCGGCGAGCACTACGACGGCGACGCGGTAGTTGTTGCCAAAGCCGCCGGCGAACTGGCGGCGTTTGGCATTGAACCGCGCCACCTTCGCGCCTTCAAGTCAGCTGCCGACCGGGAGGCCGGCCTGATCGAGCAAGTGGTGACACCCCTGCTTCGGGGCCGAGCCGCCGACGCCAAAGGACGCGCCGAAGAGGCCACCCGAACCCTTGCGGCGCTTAGCGTTCGGCTGCATGCGGCCTTGGTAAAGGCGCAGCTCGGGCCTGACCTCCGCGGCTGAACCGGGCAGCACATTCGCCGTCACTTCTGAACGGTGGGCCGCACCGAACAGAGGTAGGGTGAAGGCATGAAACCCGTTGACGTGGTCGGAGTCCGGGTAGAGATGCCGACGAACCAACCAATCGTGCTGCTTCGCGAACGCGGTGGTGAGCGATACCTGCCGATCTGGATCGGTGCAGTCGAGGCCACCGCCATTGCCTATGCCCAACAGGGCGTTGAGCCGGCGCGACCCCTGACCCATGACCTGCTCGCAGATATCATCGGGGGACTTGGCCACCGGCTCGTCGAGGTTCAGATCACTGACTTGTCCGACGGCGTCTTCTTCGCCGAGCTCGTCTTCGAAGACGGCCAGACCATCAGTGCTCGGCCGTCGGATGCCATCGCGCTCGCGCTTCGGGTCGACGCTCCGGTCGTGGCATCGCCTGAGGTGCTGGACGAGGCAGGCATCGCGCTGCCTGATGACGATGAGTCGGCGCTGGGGGCGGAGATCGAGGATGCGCTCAGCGAGACAGGGGAGCGAAGCGTGCCGAGCGAGGGTGAACTCGAGCGTTTTCGCGAGTTTCTCGAGGGAATCTCCCCCGAGGACTTCGGTAGCCCCGGGGCGTCCGGTCACGAGTCACCTGGGCCCGAGACTTCCTCCTAACTCTCGATGTATACCTGAGGGTTGTAGTTGGTCGACTCGCTCATGAGACTTTGTTTCGGCGTGTCGAGGGCAGGTGCGTTGACCACGTCGCAATGGGGGCTTAGCGTGCTCTCGAGACCACGGTAATCCCAGGCGTGTACTTTCCTCCGAGCCACCGGCTCGACGCGACTGGTTCAGCCGGGGCAGACGGAGGTCAAGAGTGACTGGTGGCGGACCCCGAGCCGACGACGGCACTGGCGCCGACGTTGCGCAGCAAGCGGCGGCCAAAGAGTCGGCCCGCAAGAATGCTGGGAAACAAGGGCTGCTCTTCACCGACACAGTGCGTGCGCTGCCGGAGGACATCGGCTACCGCGGTCCGACTGTGTGTGCGGCGGCTGGGATCACCTACCGTCAACTCGACTACTGGGCGCGCACCGGGCTCGTCGAGCCGAGCATTCGCGGTGCCAGTGGATCAGGCACCCAGCGCCTGTACGGCTTCCGCGACGTTCTGGTCCTCAAGATCGTCAAGCGGCTTCTCGACACCGGGGTGTCACTCCAACAGATTCGTACAGCCGTGCAGCACCTGCGCGAAAGAGGCACCGACGACCTCGCGACGATCACCTTGATGAGCGACGGCGCATCGGTCTACGAGTGCACGAGCGCTGACGAGGTAATCGACCTCGTTCAAGGTGGGCAGGGCGTCTTCGGGATCGCGGTCGGCCGGGTATGGCGTGAAGTCGAGGGCAGCCTCGCCGAGATGCCGTGGGAGCGTCCAGAGGCCGATGGTCTCGATGACGAGCTCACTGAATCTGGCGGTCACCCGTCCGACGAACTGGCGGTACGCCGCCGAGCCCGCACGGCAGGCTGACGGTAGACTAAGCAACGCCGATGATCCCGGCGGAAGAGTTCCTCGCAGCCAGCGAGGGCGCCGAAGGAGCAATTCTCCCCAGAAACTCTCAGGCCCCCGGACCGCTTGGGTGAGGCGCCTCTGGAAAGCGGGCTTTGAGCCCCACCGACGGTGCAAGCGCCGGAACTGCTTCAGTAGTTTCGGCCGCGAACCTCTCAGGTGCCGATGACAGAGGGGGAGCCGTATCCACCGTTCTGGAGGCGCTCCTGATGACCGAGACCCTGCCCAACACGCTGCCCGATACTGCCTCCGATGATCCTGACCTGCTGACTTCTCAGGACCCTGCAACCGCGCCTCTCGCTGCATTGGAGACGCATATGCCGTTCGTGCGCAGGCATGTCGGCCCAGGGATTGCCCAAACGGAGTACATGGTCGCTGCGCTCGGCCGCTCCAGCCTCGACGCTGTCATCGATGAAGCCGTCCCTGAAGTGATCCGGATGGGGGAGCGGCTCGCCCTCCCGCCGGCACTGTCCGAGGTCGAGGTAGTCGACGAACTGCGTGCTCTCGCTGCCAAGAACCAACCGATGGTCCAGATGATCGGCCTCGGCTACTACGACACGTTCACACCGGCCGTCATCTTGCGTCGGGTGTTGGAGAACCCAGGCTGGTACACGGCCTACACCCCCTACCAGCCGGAGATCAGCCAGGGACGTCTCGAGGCGCTGCTTAACTTCCAGACCATGATCGAGGACCTCACCGGCCTCCCGACGGCCAACGCGTCGCTGCTCGACGAGGCAACGGCTGCGGCGGAGGCGATGACCATGGCGGTCAGGGCATCCCGCACGTCTCAGACACTGGTGGTTGACGCTGATCTCTTCCCGCAGACGATTGCAGTTCTCCAAACGCGAGCTCGCCCGCTCGGGATCGAGCTTGACGTGCGTGACTTACGCACTGAGGGGCTGCCGGCCGGAGACCTAGCCGGGCTCATCCTGCAGTACCCGGCAGGGAGTGGCGTGGTGCGCGATCCCGAACCGCTGATCGCGGCTGCCCATGAGCGTGGTGCCCAGGCGATCGTGATCGCAGACCTGCTGGCGCTGACCATCCTCAAGCCACCTGGCGAGATGGGAGCCGACATCGTCGTCGGTACGTCGCAGCGGTTCGGCGTCCAGCCCGGCTTCGGCGGACCCCACGCGGGATACATGTCGGTGCGCGCCGGACTCGAGCGACAGCTGCCGGGCCGGCTTGTGGGCGTCTCAATCGACGCAGACGGTGCTCCTGCCTACCGGTTGGCGCTGCAGACCCGCGAGCAACACATTCGCCGTGAGAAGGCGACCAGCAACATCTGCACCGCCCAGGTTCTCTTGGCGGTGATGGCAAGCATGTACGCGGTTTACCACGGCCCGGAAGGACTCCGCGGTATCGCGCACCGCACGCACCGCTTCGCCCGGCTCGTGGCAGCCGGCCTAGAGCGCTCGGGTCTGCACGTTGTGCATGAGCACTTCTTCGACACAGTCCTGGTTCGCGTCCCAGGACGTGCGGAGAAGGTCCTGCGTGCCGCACGTGGCCGTGGCATCAACCTGCGCCACGTGGACGCAGACACAATCGGAATCAGCACCGACGAGGTGACCCTCCGGTCGAACGTCGAAGACGTATGGGCGTCATTTGGCGTCGAGGATGTCGACATTGACGCGCTCGACGAACTGATCGTCGCCGAAGGAGACATCGGGGTTCCGGCCGAGCTCGTGCGTACGTCAGAGTTTCTGACGCATCCGGTCTTCTCCAGCTATCGCAGCGAGACCGAGATGTTGCGCTATCTCCGCCGGCTGCAGGACAAGGACGTCGCCCTCGACCGGTCGATGATCCCGCTGGGGTCATGCACCATGAAACTCAACGCCACGACCGAGATGGAAGCAGTGACCTGGCCGGAGTTCGCAAACATCCACCCCTTCGCCCCACTGGAACAGGCCAGGGGGTACCTCGAGCTGATCGACCAACTCGAGGAGTGGCTGATCGCCATCACTGGTTACGACGCAGTCTCGCTTCAGCCCAATGCCGGGAGCCAAGGGGAGTTCTCCGGGCTCCTGGCGATTCGTGCGTACCACGACTCGCGCGGCGACAGCGACCGAACAGTTTGTCTTGTTCCGGCCTCGGCTCACGGCACGAATGCTGCGAGTGCGGTCATGGCCGGAATGAAGGTGGTCGTCGTCAACACCGGTGAGGACGGCAGTCTTGACTTGGCTGATCTCAAGGCCAAGATCGATCTGCACCGAGAGCAGCTGGCGGCGCTGATGATCACGTATCCCTCGACCCACGGTGTGTTTGAGGCAGAAGTACGCGACGTGTGCGCGCTGATTCACGATGCGGGTGGCCAAGTCTACGTTGATGGTGCGAACCTCAATGCCCTGGTTGGGCTGGCGCAACCGGGACGGTTCGGCGCCGATGTGTCGCACTTGAACTTGCACAAGACGTTCTGTATCCCGCACGGTGGCGGCGGGCCAGGTGTGGGACCGGTTGGCGTGCGCTCGCACCTGGCACCGTTCCTGCCGAACCACCCAATGGTGGACGAGGCTGGGCCGACGAGCGGAGTCGGACCGGTGTCCGCTGCCCCTTGGGGCTCGGCAGGGATCTTGCCTATTTCCTGGGCCTACGTTCGCCTCATGGGGCCAGAGGGGCTTACCCAAGCCACGAAGTCGGCCGTGCTGTCGGCCAACTACATCGCCCATCGGCTCGCCCCGTACTACCCCGTGCTCTACACCGGAGACACTGGCCTGGTGGCTCACGAATGCATTCTCGATCTTCGAGAGATCACCAAGGAGACGGGCGTCACCGTCGACGATGTGGCCAAGCGACTGATCGACTACGGCTTCCACGCCCCAACAATGTCCTTCCCAGTCGCCGGGACGCTCATGGTCGAACCCACTGAGAGTGAAGGGCTTCGTGAGATCGACCGGTTCATCGACGCGATGATGGCGATCCGGTCCGAGATCGACCGGGTCGGTGCAGGGGAGTGGAGTGTTGAGGACAGCCCCCTACGGGGAGCCCCGCACACAGCTGGCGCAGTCGCGGGCGAGTGGTCAGCGCACTACTCCCGTGAGCTTGCCGTCTACCCGGCGCCCTCGCTGCGGCAGGACAAGTACTGGCCCCCCGTGCGTCGCATCGACAGTGCCTACGGTGACCGTCACCTGGTCTGCTCATGTCCGCCTATTGAGTCCTTCGCCTGATCGGCGGTGCGGAGTCGAGGATCATTGCGTCGCTGCGACAACTCCCGCTGACCACCCTGGCGCCCTGCCACCTGCTGGCGGGGAGACGGACGAAAGATCGACTCCGGCACGCGTGAGAACCCACGCCACTAGCGAGTTGGAGTTCCACATGTCACCGGTCTTTAGTTCGTCGCGCCCCCACGTCAGGAGAGGGAAGGACGAGACAGCCTCGAGCACGCCAACGGTGTGATCTGAGTCAGTGGTGACGCGGGTGGGGCCGTTCACTGCCTCGGCCAGATCGGGGATCTCGCCGTCCCTCCAGCGCCGCAGCTCATAGCGGAAGAATCGCGAACGCCCGAGCAGCCTGAGCCCGACGGGACCCTCGCCGACGACCCCTTCTCGCCCGTGCCCGCTACCCCAAGCTGGAGCCATTTCGACGGTGGAGCGCACGTCGTCAAGCCAGATCTCAAGGGCAGCGTGGTAGAGATTCTCCGGTTGGCGCCTGGCGCGAAGTGCAGCGACACGCTCAAAAAGTCGGCCGCTCCAGCGAACGATCGGCAAGGTCGCACCAGCGCCCAGGGGTATCCAGTACAAGTCCACCCGGCCCGTGCCTGGATTGCTTATTGCGCCCATGTCGGCCAATGGTGTCAGGATGCGAGGGTGCCCGTCCTCCTCGCAGCTGCCACGGCGTTGCCACTCCACCGCTACCCCCAGGGCGAGATCACTGCCGCCTTCACCGAACTCATGGTCGGCGGCGGGCGTACGAATCCCTCTCATATCGAGACCGAAGAACGATCGATGGCCGGTCTCCGCAGTGCCATTGCCCGAACCCACGCGGCAACAACGGTCGAGTGGCGTCACCTGGCACTGCCGTTGGCCGACTACGTAAAGCTTGATGACTTCGGCGCTGCCAATGACGCCTTTCTGCGCGAGGCGCCACCGCTGGCAGCGCGCGCTATCGGGCTGGCGCTCGAACGGGCTGGCGTTGTAGCGAAGGACATCGACCTCGTGGTGTCGACCACCGTCACTGGGGTCGCGGCTCCGAGCCTGGATGCCCGTCTCATGCCGCTGCTTGACCTTCGTCCTGACGTCAAACGCATGCCTCTGGTCGGCCTCGGTTGCGTCGCTGGTGCCATTGGGGTCGCCCGCGTTGCCGACTACTTGCGAGGCCACCCCGACGACGTGGCGGTCCTGGTCAGTGCCGAACTGTGTTCACTGACACTGCAGCCGGACGATACGTCGATGGCGAACGTCGTCGCGTCCGGACTGTTCGGCGACGGTGCAGCCGCAGTCGTGCTGGTGGGCGACGCCCGTGCCGAGCGCCTTGGGCGCGATGGTGTTCGGGTCCGCGACTCGTTGTCGCACTTCTTCCCCGATACCGAGCGCGTCATGGGTTGGGATGTCGGATCGTTCGGAATGCGTGTTGTGCTGTCGCCCACCGTCCCTGACCTGGTGGCCAACGAGCTGCCACCCGTCATCGATGGTCTGCTCGCACGGAATGGGCTGAAGGCCGGTGACATCGAGCACTGGGTGGCGCACCCAGGCGGGCCGAAGGTACTCACGGCGCTGGAGGGGGCGCTGGGGGTGGACGCCACCGCAACCGCTCTGACGTGGGACTCGCTACGAGAGGTGGGAAATCTCTCGTCGGCATCGGTGCTCCATGTGCTCGAAAAAACCCTTGCCGCCACCCCAGCTGGGTCTAGGCGGCCAGCGGTGCTCCTTGCCATGGGACCGGGGTTCTGTGCCGAGTTGGTCCTCCTCGAGTGGTGATCGCGTGACTTCTACGACGTGGTTCGTCCTGCTGGTTGCGGCGGTCGGCGTGGAGCGTGTGGTCGAGCTCGTGCTCTCCCAGCGTCACATCGCCTGGGCGAAGGCCCGTGGCGGCGTCGAGCTCGGCCGCGAGCACTACCTGGCCATGGTGCTCATCCATATCGGGCTATTGGTCGGGTCGGTGCTCGAAGTCGTCATCCTCGGGCGGGCTTTCCTGCCCTGGCTCGGCTGGCCAGCACTAGTAGGCGTAGGTCTGGCTCAGGGACTGCGTTGGTGGTGCATCGCCACTCTGGGGCAGCAGTGGAACACCCGAATCGTCGTCGTTCCTGGCGCGGGTCGAGTCAACGGCGGACCGTATCGGCGGTTGCACCACCCGAACTATTTGGCCGTCGTCGTCGAAGGGATCTGCCTTCCGCTGGTGCACACGGCATGGATCACTGCGACGATCTTCACCGTCGCCAACGCATGGGTGCTTCGCCAACGTATTCCGGCAGAGAACAAGGCGCTTCGGATGCTCGATGGCGCATCGGTAGCTGACCGGTGAAGGTTGTTGTCGTCGGCGGGGGACCAGTGGGGCTCTACGCAGCAACTGCTGCCCGACTGGCCGGTATGGACGCCATCGTTGTCGAACAGCGAGAAGGCGCCATCGACAAGGCGTGCGGTGAGGGCCTTATGCCATCTGCGATTGATGCTCTCCGCGAGATCGGAGTCGATCCCATCGGGGTCGAATTCGGCGGCATCCGCTACATCGACGCGAAGGGGCATCGGCAAGTGCGTGCCGCGTTGACTAAGGGTCCCGGGCGCGGTGTTCAACGGACGACTCTGATGGCTGCCCTGCTAGCTAGGTCCGAGAGCGTCGGTGTCCAGTCGATTCACGACCGATTCATCAGCATCGAGCAAGATGCAGCAAGCGTCCGCATCACACTTGCCAACACCGATGAAGTTGAGGCAGATGTGGTGCTGGGTTGCGACGGCCTGGCATCCGGCATTCGCCGTGCCGTCGGGTTGGACCGTGCGACGACCGGACCAGTGCGCTACGGGCTTCGGCAACACTTCGCGGTGCCCCCGTGGAGTGATGACGTCGAGGTGTATTGGGCCAAACGGGGAGAGGCGTATGTAACACCGGTGACGCCCGATATCGTCGGCGTTGCACTTCTCGGCGAGCGCGGGGGCAGCTTCAGCGACCGCCTGGCGGACTTTCCGGCGCTCGTTGCTCGGCTCGGTGAAGCCGCGCCCGTGGGGACAACGCTGGGGGCTGGACCGCTGCGTCGTCGTGCCGTTCGGCCTCTTCGTGGACGAGTCCTGTTGGTCGGCGATGCCGCCGGGTACGTCGATGCGCTCACCGGCGAAGGACTTGCGATCGGATTCCTTGGCGCCCGCGCCGCAGTCTCAGCGGCTGCGTCGGGAAACCTGGGTCAGTATGCGGCCGATTGGAGCCACATCACCCGGCGCTTTCGGTGGTCGACCGAGGCGTTGCTGCGGGCCACGCAGTGGCGAGGGTCGCGATCGGCGCTATTGCCGCTCGCGCAGGGTATGCCGACGGTGTTCGCGCGAGCCGTCAGCAGCATGACCTGACCCTCGGCCGCTCACGTGCGGCCTTCACGCTCTTGCGCATCGAAGAGTGATGCCTGTTGGGGTTCGGTCTCCGCCATCCACTGCGCGTGTTCGACACTGAACCCTGCTGCGATGAGTGTCTCGACGACGAGCGCGTCATCGTCGACGACGAGGTCAATCGTCGCGGTTCCGGCAAGGCGTCGCACCTCGTCGAGCTTGAACAATCGGGCCGGGCGGCGATCGGTGTCGGGGCGCATCAGCACGCTCGCCTTTGGGAAGGCATTGCTCTGCAACCAGGTTTCAGTGTCGTGCCGGCAGCGTTCGGGGCGACCGGTCAGGTAGACGATGTCGCCGCGCCCCGCCAACTCGGTGGCGCGGCGGAGGCCCTCGGACAGCGGAGCGTCGAGCGGAGCGGCCGCAAAGAAGGCGTCCCAGTCCTTGGGCCGCCGACGAACATGGCCAAGCCGGTGCCTGACATCAGCCAGGACACCGTCGATGTCAAGAACGGCCAGGCCCATGGCGCCACTGTAGAGATGGGCCGTTCATCAGGAGTCGACCATTCAGTGGTTCGGGCAATGACTTTGCGGGAGGTTCTGACGGCAACGGGGAGCAAGCCCCGCCTGCTCCCTTCGTAACATGACATAATGTCGATTATCGGCGGTTGTTGAGACGGGTAGGTGTGCCGCGGGTCACGGGACCACGACGTGGCTGTTGGGAACGCTCACCTATGCAGAGACCTCTGCTTCCTTTGGCCCGATTTGGCCGGTTTCGCGCAGTAGATCTGGCTGGCTTTCGGTGCCCAGATGAGTGTTTCGGTGAATTCCTCGCGGGGCAGTCCCTAGCATGAGCACGTCTGAGAAGGCGGTAACGGTACGCGCCCCCACAGCAGTACTCGCGTAGGCGCTCCCCACCTGGTGGGCGAGTGCAGGTAAGGAGCATCGTGCCTATTCACACACTAATTCCCGCTGGAGTGGCGTTATCACTCCTGGCGTTGTTAGCGACCCCGGCGGTGACCGAGGCGGCGCCCGAGCCGGAGACCGCGACTCAGGTCGGGCTCTGGCATATGGACGACACCAACCGGGTCATGAACGACTCCTCCGCTAACAATCTGGACGGCACTATTTCTTCGAATGTCGTCACCGGCGAAGCCGGCGCGCTCGGCACGGCGTTTCTCTTCGCCACCAAGCCGTCTTGGGTGTCAGTCCCGAGCTCGACAAAGCTCAACCCGGGGACAGCTACCTTCACCGTCTCTGTGCGCGTCGCGTTCACGGTGAAGCCGTCATCGACGGTTGGCGACTATGACCTGGCCCGCAAGGGCCTCAGCACCACGAGCGGCGGCAACTGGAAAGTGGAGATCCTACGGAGCGGGTATGCCTTCTGCCTGTTTCGAGGGTCAAGCGGCTCGGTCTCCGTCACCAAGGGTCCTGACCTCTCCAATGGCGCTTGGCACACCATCAGCTGCTCGCGTGACAGCTCTGGGGTTCGGCTGACCGTCGACGGCTCGACATCAAGTAAGTCCGGTGCTACCGGCAACATTGCCAACAGCACGACGATGTTCGTCGGAGCCAAGAGTTCAGCAGGCGGCGACCAATACAGCGGGCGGATGGACGAGCTGCAGATTACGTTCGGTTAGCCCACAGACTCCAGGAAGTTGGCGATCACAGCCGAAAGTTCTGATGGCGCCTCGAGTTGCGGTAGGTGCGCCATGCCAGTCAGTTCGGTGAACGTGCCGTCGGGGATGGCCTCGGCGAGCTGATGTGCGATCGCTCGCAGGTCAGAGGTGTCGAGCTCCCCACTGAGGACGAGCGTTGGGATCGAAATCTCTGCCAGACGGGGCCAGGCCTCAGGGTAAGCGGCGGGCGGCCCGGGATCTGGTGATCTCAGCGCACGCCCGTTCATGTCGAGGAAGAGTTCGCGTGCTGCTCCCTGCACTCGACCCTCGGGCGACGTCGGTCCGTCGAGCCAAAGACGAGCCTCAAGACGGTTGGCATCGTCGAACCGATCCTCCTCGGCAGCCTGTTCAGCTGCCTCCTCCAGGGCTATTTCCTGCTCGGTCGGGTCAGGGTAGGGCGCACCGCGGACGGGCGCGCCGATCAGGACCAGGGCTAGGACGCGCTCCGGGTGGGCCAAAACCAGATCGACCGCTGTACTGCCACCGAGCGAGGAACCGACCACGACGGCTCGCGCCGAACCAGCAGCATCGAGTACCTGAAGAGCGTCGCCGACCGGCGACCATCCGGGCTCTAGAACGTACGTCGTTTCACCGAAGCTCCTGGCGTCGAATGCTATGCATCGATACCGGTCCGAGAGCGCCGCCGTCACCGAAATCCAGCTGCGCTTATCAGTGACACCGGCATGCAGGAAGAGCACGTCTCGGTTCCGGTGGTCGCTGGCGGCAGTCACCGCTACTGAAAGCGTGGCTTGCCCTGACGTGGTCTGCATCACTTAAGTCAACCGGCGCAACGAGTCGCCGGCAAGCGCTTTTCGGCGTGGTTTTGAGCTACTTAGCGCAAGCGCACTGTCCACTTGACGGTCGAACGACTCTGGTTGCGCGACGTTGAAGGCGGTAACTCAAGTAGTGGACGAGGAGGACGCCATGACGTTCATCGAACTACCTGAGGTTGACGCTTTCGGACCGGAGCAGGTCCTGGTGGTCAACGACGCGGCGTCGGGGCTGACCGGTTACGTCGTTGTCGACAATCTTGCGGCAGGGCCGGCGATCGGTGGCGTACGGATGGCTGCCGACATCTCGGTGGTAGAGGTGGCCCGGTTGGCCCGTGCGATGACTCTGAAGAACGCAATGGCCGGGCTTCCGCACGGTGGCGCAAAGGGCGGCATCGTCGGTGACCCCTCCATGCCTCGCGACCTCAAAGTGGAGTTGGTGCGCGCCTTCGGATCCCGAATCCGGGATGTCCGTGGGTACATTCCCGGACCAGACATGGGCCTGGACGAAGGCCTGATGGCTCATCTCCGAGAGTCTTGTGGACGTGCTGTCGGGCTCCCCCCGGTGCTCGGTGGAATTCCGTTGGACGTCCTTGGGGCAACCGGCTTCGGACTTACCGTCTCGGTGGAGGTAGCCGCCGAGCGCGGCCTTGTCATGCTCGATGGTGCGCAGGTCGTGGTTCAGGGCTTCGGGTCGGTCGGTCAACACACCGCCCGATTCCTGGCCGAGCGGGGCGCCGTCCTGGTCGCGGTTTCGGACAGTCGGGGCGCGATTACCTCCGAGGGCGGCCTCAACGTGCCCGAACTGATCGCCCACAAGAGCGCCACCGGGGCTGTCTCTGGCTTCCCTGGGTCCATTGAACTTGCCGCCGACTCCTTGATCTCACTCCCCTGCGACATCTGGGTTCCTGCAGCACGCCCCGATGTCTTCAATGCGGACAACGCGGCTGAGTTGAGCGCCAAGATCCTGCTGGAGGGTGCGAACATTCCCGCCAGTCCAGAGGCGGAAGCGATCCTCAACGCACGCGGTGTCCTCGTACTTCCTGACTTTGTCGCCAACGCAGGAGGGGTGATCTGCGCAGCGGTCGAATACGCGGGCGGCACTGCCGCCCAGGCATTCGCCGTGATCGAAGAGCGCATTCGCACCAACACCGCGCAAATGCTCGAAGCGTCGGCCGAAACGGGACAGCCTCCTCGCATGGTGGCCCAGCGTCTTGCCCAGACGAGGGTGATGGAGGCGATGAGCTACCGCCGGTCAGGTGGTTGAGGCCAGTCAAGCCACCCTTTGCGGAACCGGTGTTCCGCATTGCGGAACATTGCCGAACATTGCGAACCGGCGGGACCAATGGCCTGGATTGCCAGGCATCTCTACGTCAAGGTATCTGCGTGAGCATCCCCAGTGACCTAGACATCGCCCGCGCATCCACCGTTCGCCCCATCGGCGACATCACCGCCTCGATGGGCCTCCCTGAGCATCTTTGGGAACCGTACGGCCGCGAGATCGGCAAAGTGAGTCTCGACGCGATCGAGGAGCTCGCTGACCGACCTCAGGCGAAGTACATCCTCGTGACGGCCATCACCCCGACGCCGCTCGGCGAAGGGAAGACGACGACATCGATCGGTCTGGCCCAGGGCTTCGGCCACATCGGCAAGCGGGCCACCCTGGCCTTGCGCCAGCCCTCGATGGGCCCAACCTTCGGGATCAAGGGCGGAGCCGCTGGTGGGGGCTACAGCCAGGTCATCCCGATGGAGAAGCTCAACCTGCACCTCACCGGCGACTTCCACGCCATCACCGCTGCCCACAACCTGCTCGCGGCTATCGTCGACAACCACCTCTACCAGGGCAACGAGCTCGGCATCGACCCGCATGCCATCGAGTGGCGCCGGGTGATGGACGTCAACGACCGCGCGCTGCGCAATGTGGTGGTCGGTCTGGGAACACGCCTCGATGGAGTCCCCCGCCAGACCGGTTTCGACATCACAGCGGCCAGCGAGCTCATGGTGCTTCTGGCTCTTGCAACGTCGGAGAAAGACCTACGCGAGCGGGTCGGAAAGATCGTCGTCGGGTACACCAAATCAGGTGAACCAGTGACAGCCGAGGATCTCAAGGTGGCTGGCTCCATGGCCGTCATCTTGCGTGACGCACTCAAGCCCAACGTGCTGCAGACCATTGAAGGCCAGCCTGCACTGGTGCACACCGGCCCGTTCGGCAACATCGCCACCGGACAGTCCTCAATCGTTGCTGACATGATCGGCATTCGCACGGGTGACTACCTGATCACCGAGGCTGGTTTCGGCGCCGACATTGGTGCAGAGAAGTTCTTCGACATCAAGTGCCGGTTGTCAGGGCTGACGCCGTCCGCGGCCGTTGTCGTGGCCACCGTCCGAGCGCTCAAAGCCCACTCCGGTCGCCACTCGATCAAGCCGGGTAAGCCGCTGCCGCCTGAGCTTCTGGTTGAGAACCCTGACGAGGTCGCAACCGGTGGCGCAAACCTCCGCAAGCACCTCGAGAACCTCAAGAAGTTTGGCATCACGCCAGTCGTGGCCATTAATGCCTTTCCCACGGACCACCCGAGTGAGCACGCGATCATTGCCGAGATCGCCGCAGAGGCTGGGGCGCGTTCTGCAGTCGCCACCCACGTCGTCGATGGTGGCGCCGGAGCAGTGGATTTGGCGCGCGTTGTCGAGGAAGTGGCCAACGAGCCGAACGACTTCAAGTTCTTGTACCCCCTTGAGGACTCCATCGAGAAGAAGATCGAGACGATCGCGACCGAGCTCTATGGCGCGAGCGGCGTCGACTTCTCCCCCGCCGCTGCCGCTCAGGCCAAAAAGTATGCGGCCCTCGGCTACGGGCACTTGCCGATCGTCATCGCCAAGACCCATCTGTCGATCACCAGTGACGCCAGCTTGCTCGGTGCACCGACGAACTGGGGGCCGCTGCCCGTCCGCGAGCTGCGCCTGGCTGCCGGTGCTGGGTACGTCTACGCAGTGTGCGGTGAGATCCGAACGATGCCTGGGCTCTCCAGTCACCCGGCGGCGGAGCGGATCGACATCGACGCTGACGGGAACATCGTCGGCCTGTCCTAGGCCGCACGCTCGCTTGCACGGCACCGTTTCTGTGAAGATGCTGGCGTGACAACAGCAGCAGAATCATCAACGTCCCTGGAAGACCTACGAGTACGGGTCAGTGCTGTGATGCCTGGCGTCGTGGATGACCTCGCCCGGCTCGTGACGATCCCCTCGTGCGCGTTTCCCGGATTTCCGGCCGAACCGGTGCTCCAGATGGCCGAAGAGACGGTCGCTCTCCTTCAGCACAGTGGGTTGCCCAACGCTCGATTGCTGGAGGTAGCTGGCGGCTACCCCGTCGTGTATGCCGACCGCCCGGCGGCACCGGGCGCTCCAATGGTGCTGCTCTACGCGCACTACGACGTCCAACCGGCACCACCAGAGCAAGGCTGGACGATCGATCCGTGGAACCCGATCGTCCGAGACGGACGGCTCTACGGACGTGGCGCCGCCGACGACAAGTCAGGAATCGCGATGCACGCGGCCACCCTTCAGGCGCTCGGCGATGACGTGTCGGTCGGCTTGCGCGTCGTGATTGAGGGCGAGGAGGAGACCGACTCGCACCTCGAAGCGTTCGCGCTCGCAAACCCCGAGCTGTTTACCGCAGACGTGTACGTCATCGCCGATGGCGGCAACGAAGAGGTCGGCGAGCCAGTGATCGAGGTGACGACGCGGGGTGGAGTCGTTCTGGACGTCGAGGTCAGCACCCTCGAGCGACCCGTTCACTCCGGCCTCTTCGGGGGCGGTGCCCCAGATGCCCTGCTGGCCCTGATGCGGCTGCTCGCCACCTTGCACGATGGCGCTGGCGACGTAGCCGTGGCTGGGCTCGCCGGCTCAGAGTGGGCAGGCGGCGACACCGACGAGGAACTCTTTCGGCGGGCATCGGGGATGCTCCCCGGTCAGCCTCTTGTCGGCACCGGACGCCTCTCCAGCCGGCTCTGGTCCCGTCCAGCCATCTCGGTGATCGGCCTCGACGCTGCACCAACGCACGGTGCGGTGAATGCGCTCGCCCCACGGGCCAAGGCGATTGTCTCGATGCGCATCCCCCCTGGTGCTGACGCACACCGTGAATGCCAACTGTTGACCGATCATCTGCTAGCAGCCGCCCCGTGGGGCGTGAGTGTCGACGTGAAACCCACCGCCGTGTGGCCCGGGTGGAGCACTTCACCGGATGGTCCAGCCATGACCGCGGCACGGGTAGCCATGGCTGATGTCTACGGCAAGCCGACCGAAGTCATCGGGAGCGGCGGCTCGATCCCACTGCTCACCACACTGGCCGAGATCAACCCGGCTGCCGAGTTCGTGTTGTGGGGCGCCGAGGACGGCAAGCAGGCCAACATCCACTCCGCCGATGAGAGCGTTGACCTCGAGGAGCTCGAGCGAGCAACGCTTGCGCAGACGGTTTTCTTGCACCGTCTGGGTACAGGTAAATCGTCCCGGTAGTGACGCCGATGCCCGGCTCTGGTCCCCGACACCCGTTTCTCCAGCACGACGGACCGATCCCGATGGTGCATCGCGGCGCGCCGCCGAACAGCGATTCGCAGATTGTCGAAAACACCAGAGCGGCCTTTCGACGTGCCTACCTCGGCGGTTTCCGTTACTTCGAGACCGATGTTCGCGTCACGCAAGACGGGGTGCTGGTCGCGTGTCATGACCACTCGCTTCGTCGAGTAGCGGATACGCGGGTCGAGGTTGCCAAGGTGACGTGGGTCGAGCTCGCAGACATTCTGGTCGGGGACGAGCCACTCCCCCGACTTGTTGACTTGCTCGATGAGTACCCAGACGTTTCGTTCAATATCGACCCGAAGGTCGACTCTGCCGTGCGTCCACTGGTTGCGCTGCTCCGCGAACGGGACGTGCTGGCCCGAACCTGTGTGGCGTCGTTCAGCGATCGTCGCTTGAGGTGGGTACGTGCAGCCCTCGGGCCGCTGGTATGTACGGCAGCCGGCCCTCGTGAACTGAGGAGCGCGGTGGTGCAGATCACCGGAGGGCGTGCAATCGAGCTCCCCGGCGTTGACGTTTTGCAAGTGCCGCGGTGGCTCGCCCGGCTGACACCGCAACTCGGCACCAGACGCGTCGATCTCCTCGAGGCCGCCATGCGTGTCGACCTTCCCGTCCATGTATGGACCGTCAACGATGGCGCCGAGATGGAACGGCTGCTGGCGAAGGGGGTTGACGGTGTCATGAGTGACGACACCGACGTGTTGACGGACGTCTTCACCGCCAACGGATGGCGACCGCACCCATGACACAGGAGAGCGCAACCTTCCCCGACGATCAACATCGACGCCACCAACGAGCGTGGTACTTCTACGACTGGGCGAACTCAGCGTTCTCGACGACGGTTGTCACCGTCTTCCTCGGCCCCTACCTGACGACCCTCGCCGAGGACGCAGCCGGCACGGATGGCCGCGTCGGCTTCCTCCTGTGGGACGTCCGGCCGGGCACGTACTTCTCATTGCTCGTGTCGCTGTCGGTAGTCCTCCAGGTGTTGGTCCTACCGGTGACAGGGGCGATTGCCGACCGATCGGGGCACCAGCGGCAGCTGCTGGCGACCTTCGCAGCAATTGGTTCGGTGGCGACGATGACCATGGTCGTGCTCACCGACGGACGCTATGTGCTCGGCGGGTTCTTGCTGGTGGTGGCCAACCTTGCCTTCGGCATGAGCGTCGTTGTCTACAACGCCTTCCTCCCCCAGATCTCGACGGCCGACGAGCGCGATCGCGTCTCGTCTCGGGGCTGGGCGCTCGGCTACCTGGGTGGGGCGGTGCTTCTGGTCGTCAACCTGGCGCTCTTCCTCGGACATGACGCATTCGGGCTCTCTGAGCGCGAAGCCGTGCGGATCAGTTTGCTCTCCGCCGGCATCTGGTGGGCTGTCTTCACGATCATTCCGGTGCGAGGGCTCCGAAGCCTGCCGAGTCCCGACCACAGTGCAGCCGAGCCAGCATCGTCGGGCCGAGGTGGAGTCATCACCAGCGGGTTCCGACAACTCGGTGGCACTCTGCGCGACATCCGTCGCTACCCGCAGACTCTGCTCTTCCTGCTCGCCTATCTGCTCTATAACGACGGTATCCAGACCGTCATCGCCCTCGCCGCCGTATACATCGAAAAGGAACTCCTCCTCGACACCTCCGTCTCAATATCGGTCATCCTGCTCGTCCAGATCGTCGCCTTCGCCGGGGCCTTGGCCCTTGGTCGTCTCGCAGCCCGGTGGGGCGCTAAACGGGTGATCCTCATCTCCTTGGTGGTCTGGGGGGCCATCTTGATCGTGGCGTTCTACCTGCCGCAGAACCAAGCCATCGGGGTCTACGGGATTGCAGCAGTCATCGGGTTCGTGCTGGGCGGGTCTCAGGCGCTGTCCCGGTCGCTGTTCTCCCAGCTGATCCCTCGGAGCCGTGAGGCTGAGTACTTCGCCTTCTACGAGATCTCCGAGCGCGGGACGAGCTGGCTCGGCACTTTGACCTTCGCCCTGACTTACGAGATCTCCGGCTCCTACCGGGTGGCCATCGTCATCCTCGTGGTCTTCTTCATCGTCGGTGGCCTGCTTCTGCACCGCGTGCAGGTCGGCGCAGCCATCGACGCTGTTGGGAATCCCAGGCCCGCCGTCTTCTGAACTCGTCAGGAACCGCGTCGCCCCCCGCACGGCGGCTTGCGCACTCGATGCGATGGCGTCACCCTGGATAAACAGTAAAGCGACAAAACGGACATCAGCGGCGGGAACCAATCCGCTCGGGAATCCGTCGGACTGAAAAGACGTTGCTGCAGGCATAGACATTGGAGGCTGACCATGGCTGAGCGCTCGCTTCGGGGGACCCGTCTGGGTGCGACGAGCTACGAGAACGACGAGGGCGTTGAGCCAGCGGCTCGCCTCGACATCACGTACGACTGCCCTGGGGGCCACTCCTTCACGATGCCGTTCTCCGTCGAAGCCGATGTACCCGCTCGCTGGGAGTGCCGCGTGTGCGGAGCCCTTGCCATCGGGCGCGACGTGCCCCTTCCCGAAGAGAAGGCGATCAAGCCCTCCCGTACCCACTGGGACATGCTGCTGGAGCGACGCTCAATCCCTGAGCTCGAAGAGCTGCTCGAAGAGCGTCTCGAGCTTCTGCGGGCCTCCGGTGCAGCCCGCCGGTCAGCCTAGGAACCAGTCTCAGGCTGATCTCCTGGCACGATCTCCCCGCGTACGACCCGCCCATCCGGTGGGTCCTCTTCGATTACCTCGCCAGGAACCACGTCGGCTCGGGTG
>JBBQAL010000155.1:0-4846 GCA_038316135.1 Candidatus Nanopelagicales bacterium
GCTCCATCACCGGCCGACGTACTGCTGGGCTTCCCGATGCCCGAAGCCCCGACCGTCCTGGGGATCCTGACTGGCTGGCGTCTGGACCTCCTCGTCGCCACGGTGCTGGTCGCGTCGGCGATCCTCTATGGACGCGGAATCCTCATGATGCGCCGACGCGGCGACCGGTGGCCCGTCGGCAGAACGATCGCCTGGTACGCAGGGCTAGCCATCATCGCGTTCGGCACCCTCTCAGGTCTGGCGGCCTACGGACGAACGTCATTCAGCCTGCACATGACGCAGCACATGACCTTGAGCATGATTGCGCCACTGCTGCTGGTGCTCGGCGCGCCCATCACACTGGCACTCCGCGCACTACCGGCCTCGCGTTCCACTCAACCTTCCGGCGCGCGCGAGTGGCTGCTCGCCGCGCTGCAGAGCCCGTTCGGGCGGGTGCTCACCCACCCGGTCACTGCGTTCGTGCTCTTCATCAGTGCGCCCTACATGATCTACTTCAGCGGACTGTTCGAGACCGCAATGCGTGAGCACTGGACCCATGAGCTCATGTACGTGCACTTCGTGCTCGTTGGCTACCTCTTCTACCAGTCCCTCATCGGGACGGACCCCATTCCCTTTCGGGCCAACTACCCGATGCGCATGGTTGCGCTCTTTGCGTCATTGGCCTTCCACGCCTTCTTCGCCGTTGCCCTGATCAGCAGCGACGCCGTCATCGCGAGCAGCTACTACGAGACGCTGAACCGCCCCTGGTGGCCCAACTTTCTCGAGGACCAAACCAGTGGCGCATCCTTCGCCTGGGCGTTCGGTGAGCTGCCTGGGCTTCTTGTTCTCATCGTGCTGCTCTTTCAGTGGTCGCGCCATGACGATCGCCAGGCGCGCCGCGAGGACCGCCAAGCTGACCGCGACAACAACGCCGAACTCGAGGCGTACAACCGGATGTTGGAAGCTCGCCGCAACGCGCCCCCTCGATAGCTGTGGGCCAGCGGATCAGACAAGCGCTGGCCGCGAGATTCCGATCCCGCCAAGGGTGTCATCGCCGAAGCGGGCCATCTCACGGTCGAGGTCGAGCGGCGCGATGTGTGCGCGGTCGGCCAACATGGCGTCGTCGATCAAGGCGGCAGGCACCAACCAGGAGACTTCGAACTCCAGGCCGTCGGGGTCTTCGGCGTAGAGAGCCTTGGTCGTCGCGTGGTCAGACGACCCTTTGAGCGCTCCCAGTCTGGCGAGTCGATCTGCCGTTTCGGAGAGCTCTGCGAGGGTGTCGACTTCCCAGGCCAAGTGGTACAACCCGACGGTCCCACGTCCAGCCGCTGAGGGGCCAGCTGCCGGACCGACCCCGAAGAGCCCAAGGTCGTGGTCGTTGTTCGAACCCGGTGCGCGGAGGAATGCAGCACCAGGCAACGCCGGCATCCCGGGAATGGGTGCAAAGCCAAGCGCCTCTGCATAGAAGGCCACACTGCGCTGCACGTCTTGTACATAGAGAACGGCGTGGTTGAGGCGGTGGACGGCCATGAGACACCTTCACAAGGGTCGAGGACGGGTGTGTGATCAATAACTTACATGAAAGTTCAAGTATTCCGCTACGATGGACGTATGCCCTCCAAACGCACCGCGCCAGCCGGCACTCGCTGGCTCAACGCTGACGAGCAATCTGCATGGCGCGCCTTCCTTGCCATGCAGAAGGTGATTCGCGAGACCCTCGAACGTCAGCTACGGCAAGACGCCGGCATGCCTATGACGTACTACGTCATCCTCGCAATGCTCTCCGAAGCTCCCGACCGCACTCTCCGCATGACCGAGCTCGCTGAAACGGCCGGCACCTCGCAAAGCCAGCTGTCGCATGCCGCAACCCGGCTGGAGGAGGCCGGTTGGATTGAACGGCGCCGGTGCCCCGGCGACAAGCGCGGCTACCTCGCGGTGTTGACCGATTCGGGATTTGAAACGCTGACGGCCGTTGCGCCCAGCCATGTCGCGAGTGTGCGTTCGGTGCTCTTCGACGTACTCAGCGCTGAGCAGATCGGCCAGCTGCAGGCGATCGCTGATGCCGTCGTCCAGGGCCACGAGCAACCGCGCTAGCGCTCAGCGTCCCTGAACCTTCTGCGGCCGGTATACGTTTGCCAGATGTGACGTCGCTCTCTCTCAATGGCGAGCAGGCGGTGCGCGAGCTCCACCGTGAGCACGCTGCGCCGCTACTGGCGTTCGTTCGAGCGCAGCTGGGCGGAGACAACGAACGCGCTCAAGACATCGTTCAGGAGACACTGCTGCGCGCCTGGCAACACCCGGAAGCATTCCAGCCGAACCGCGCCGGAGGTTCGCACCCGCGTGCGTGGCTCTTCAGGGTGGCCCGCAACCTCGTGATCGACAGTCAACGCGCTCGCTCCGCTCGACCTCGGGAAGTCGGCGAGCTCGACGACCAAATGGCGATAGCCGACGACGGCTACGACCAGGTCCTCACCGCCTACGAGATCACCGACGCGCTCGTTGGACTGAGCGCCGATCACCGTGCCGTCATTTCGGAGCTCTACTTCCGCGATCACTCGGTCGCCGAGACCGCACAGGTCCTCGGTGTGCCACCGGGGACGGTGAAGTCCCGTGCCTACTACGCGCTGCGGGCACTTCGGCTGGCCTGTGAGGAGCGGGGGATCCTCCCGTGACCTGCACCAGCATGCGTGAGGACGCCGCAACTGCGCTGCTCACAGGGGACGCCCTCGCGGCATCAACAGCCGACCACCTCAGCCACTGCGACGCCTGCCTGCGTGACATTGGCTCTCTTGAAGGCTTGCCGGCCTTGTTGGGCCTGCTGGGTCAAGCCGACGACCCCACGATCACGCTGAGCTCCGACGGGATGCTCCCCATCGACCGACTTCTCGAAGCCGCTGCCCGGATCCAGGTTCGTCGTCGCCGGCGGACGATTCTCGCGGTGGCGGCCGCGGCCGCGGTGCTGATCGCGCTGCCCTCGGCCCTGCTCCTCAGCCGAGACTCCGCCGCACCGCCGACGGCCACGACCAGCGAGGGACCCGGTACGGCCACGCCTGCTGCGTCCGTTCAGCGCTCAGCGTCCAACAAGAGCACGGGGGTTGAGGGGGAAGTCACCCTCAATGCAACCACCGTGGGGAGCGATCTCACCTTCGCGCTACGGGGCGTGCCGCCAGGCACCGAGTGCACGCTTGTGGTGGTCTCCGCTGATGGCAGCCGAGAGTCCGCCGCTCGTTGGCTCGCCGACTACGAGGGGACGGCGCACGTCAGTGGCTCCGTCAGCACTCCACTCGCCGACATCGACCACGTTGACGTGGAGACCCAGGACGGGTCCGTCGTTCTAAGCGTTCCAGTGAGCTCAACTAGCGAAGGCTGAGTATCGGCGAAACCCACCCGAGTGAACCATCAGGTCTGTCGGCACGTTGTAGGGATCATGAGACTCCAAAGAGCTGCCGCCCTCGCCTTCACCGCAACCACAGCCTTGACGATGACCGCCTGCTCGCAATCGGACACGCCAGCTACTGCTCCGCAGCCGAGTGCCAGTAGCCAGTCACCGCAACCGAGCACGTCCACCTCCCCAGGGAAGACCTCCTCCGGCAAACCCTCCTCGAGTGACGCAGCAGACCTGACCATCTCCGGGTTCGCCTTCTCAGAGCTCTCGGTGGCGGCCGGCACCAAGATCACCGTGACCAACGAGGACACCAGTGACCACACCGTGACCGTGAAGGGGACTTCGACAGACGTGAACGTTTCTGCTGGCGGGACCGCAACGTTCGACGCTCCGGATCAACCGGGCAGCTACGATCTCAGCTGCGATTTCCATTCAGCCATGTCGGGGACGCTGACCGTTACCGGCTGAGCCCCGGTAGAACGCTTGCGATCGGGATACCCTCGATCGTGGACTCATTCGAGGTCGTTGTTCTGGGCGGGGGGTCTGCCGGAGAGCTGGTTGCGGCCACACTCGCCGGTGCGGGTCGATCGGTAGCCCTGGTCGAACGGCTTCGGGTGGGGGGTGAGTGCCCGTACGTCGCCTGCATGCCCGGCAAAGCGATGCTGCGGAGCGCTGAGGTCCGCCAGCTCGTGCGTCGTGCACCCGACCTTGGCGCCGTCTCAGAACCCGTACCTCTGGATGGGGACGACGTGGCGTTCGCCGCCGCGGTGGCCCGGCGGGACCGAATCAGCGATCACCGCGACGACTCCGGCGCGGCGCGCTCGCTGAGCCAGGCTGGGGTGACCTTGCTCCGCGGCGAGGGCCAGATCGTGGCCGATGGTGTCGTCATGGTCGACGGGCGCGAGGTGGGATGGCAGGACCTCGTGGTAGCCACCGGTTCGCGGCCTACGCGACCAGACATCGACGGTCTCGACAGCGTCCTCACGTGGACCAGCGACGAGGCACTCAGCAGTGCGCACCGCCCGGAGTCGCTGCTCGTCATCGGGGGCGGTCCCGTCGGCTGCGAGCTCGCCCAACTCTACGCCCGTTTCGGTACGCACACTATCGTCGTCGAGCCGGGATCTCAGCTGGCGTCCCGCGAGGAGCCTGAAGTCGCGGAGCGCCTGCGGGACATCCTGCGCGCAGACGGGGTCGACGTCCGGCTGGAGGTCGAGGTTCAG
The DNA here is from genome assembly GCA_038316135.1 of Candidatus Nanopelagicales bacterium. Classification (GTDB taxonomy): domain Bacteria; phylum Actinomycetota; class Actinomycetes; order JAHEKZ01; family JAHEKZ01; genus JAHEKZ01. The sequence goes on from JBBQAL010000155.1 coordinate 4,585, forward strand.
AGCGTGACGTCGACACCGTCTGGCCGTGCCCAGGCGCTGCTGTCGGATGGAACGCGTCCAGAGGTGGAACGATTGATCCTGGCAACGGGGCGCCACCCGGACACCGAGGGCCTGGGGCTTGACTGTCTAGGCGTGGATGTGGGGTCCTCGGGACTGATCGAGGTCGACGACACCGGCCGCGTGCGTGGACGAACAAACGTATGGGCCGCAGGCGATGTCACCGGTACTGCCCCGTTTACCCACATGGCCAACTACCAGGCTC
>JBBQAL010000103.1:0-10217 GCA_038316135.1 Candidatus Nanopelagicales bacterium
ACCGGCATCGGTGCCGCGACGGCACGACTCTTTGCCGCCGAGGGCGCCAAGGTCGTCGTCACCGGTCGACGCCCAGAGCCCATTACTGCCGTCGCGGCTGAGGTCGTCGGCATCGCCGTTGCCGGAGACACCAGCGATCAGTGGCACGTGACAGCTGCAGTGACTGCGGCGATATCTGCCTACGGAGGGATCGACGTACTGGTCTGCAGCGCTGGAGTCGCGTTGGGGGGAGCCGTTGGCGACCTCGATGACGATGACTGGCACGGCACCCTGGACATCAACCTGAATGGGCCAAGGATGTTCACCAAGGCGGTCCTACCCATGATGATCGAGCGTGGCGGAGGATCGATCGTGATGGTGTCGAGTACCGCGAGTATGGCTGCTGCTCCAGCGTCCGCTGCTTACGACGTCTCGAAGGCTGCGCTCAACTCACTGGTTCGGTCGATTGCCGTTGCCTACGGCCCGCAAGGCATCCGTGCTAACGCGCTGTGTCCGGGTTGGGTGATGACGCCGATGGGCGACGAAGACATGGATGCACTCGGGGTAAACAAGGGGCTGAGCCGTCAGGAGGCGTACGACCTCGCGAACGCAGACGTGCCACTGCGACGCGCGGGCTCGGCCGAGGAGATGGCGGCGTGTTGCCTCTTCCTCGCCTCGGACGAGTCATCGATCGTGACGGGTACGACCCTCGTTGCTGATGGCGGAGGTCAGGCTGTAGAGATCACCAGCAAGGCGTTCGGCACCGAGTAGATGTCGGCCGGTAGGTAGACGTAGACGCCTTGCATTCTTCCTCAGACTGGCGTCACGCCTACGGCGTCACTCCGAACGTCGCCAGGAAGTCGAGGTCGTCGGCCTGGTCGAGTCGGTAGCCTCCGGTGCCGTCCGAGCAGGTCGGGCTGATCCCGTACGACGTCACGGCGACCAATGTCGTGGATTCTCCGCGGAAGATCGGGCCGCCAGAGTCACCGAAGCAAGTGCCGCCAGTGGTGTTCTTGCCCTTGTTGCTGGAGAACTTCGCTGAAGTGCCCTTACCTGAGCCCGCGACGCCGTTGAGGTTGACCAGCCGCTGCTGCGCCTTGCGCCTGGTGTCACCGCCGAACGAAGAGTTGAGCTTGGATCCCTCGAGCCCGTATCCGACCGCCTCGAAGATCAGGTGTGACTTCTGCTTGACCAGCGAATCCAGCAGGCCTTCGTCGGGAAGCTGTCCGTACGTGTCCGAGCGCACTGGCTTGTCCAGGACGAGTACGCCGAGGTCGTGCATGTAGAAGAGAGAGTCGTCGTACTGCGGGTGCGCGAAGGCCGTCGCTTCGAGCCAGTTCGGGTCGGCGTTGAGAGCGGCCTTCCGGTCGAGGTAGCGCTGCTCGTTACGGTCCGGGATGTAGTCGGTGCTTGGTGGGAAGGATGAGAAGTCGGGGACCTCGGAGAAGTTGATCCACACGTCGTTGCCGTCTGAGCCGGTGGTCGGTTTGCCGTCTTCGCCGATGCCGAACGCGCAGTGGCCGGCGGTCACGACCACGGTGGCGCTCACCAGAGTTCCGCTACAGGTGTACCAGCTGCCGGGGTCAGTAAATCGTGAGTCGATGGCGTCCGGGACGTAGAAGAGCAGCTCGCCGACGAACGGGTGCTCGCCGTTGTCGGCTTGACCGTTGACGATGGCCTGGGCGGGGGTCGACAGCCCGAGCATCGCGACGACGGCGGCGACGGAGATCAAGATCTTGGTGCGCATGCAGGGCCCTTTCAGAGGGGCGCTCGCGGCGGTGTCGGGAAGCACAGCGCAGCGGAGCTGTTGTCCCTTGGACAATAGGTGCTGACGGCCGTTCGTGCGCGCGAACGGCGAACCTGGTCGCCATCAGTGCGCGTCCGCCCACGCAGCTGGGTTAGCGCTTCTTCTTGGTGATTTTGGTGTTCTTGGTGCAGACCGGCTCAAGAGCCGGCAGTTCGACAGCGCCGGTGTCTGCCTCGCTGGTCTTCACCAGCCCGTCGAACTGTGGGCCCAGCCACAGCGCAACGTCCGGTGTGCGACTGACCTCGACAAGCTCAGCACCGGGAAGGTAGGACGCAACGACGAGCGCCGACGCGATATCGGCTTTGACGTATCGGACCTGCGCCACACCCTGTTTGACCGGTTTGTCAGCGTTGCCGATGGAGGTGACGACGAAGCCTCGAACCGCGAGTGCGTCGGCTGTCTGCACCGCAAGCCCGGGGAGGTCGGTGCCATTGCCAACGGCGACGGTGACTTCGGCGGGAGCAGGCAGGTTCTTAGGGGGTCTCGCCGTTGGCGTGGTGCACACCTTGCTGGGAGCGGTGTTCGGTGTCGCGTCCTCGTCAGCACGGTTGCCGAACCACCGCCAGGCCCCGTAGGCGGCGCCGGCCAACAGGCCCAGCACCAGCAGCACGGCGAGTACGCGCGGCCAGCGGCGTCGGCTGGAGGCCGAAGCGCCGGCACCGAGCGGGGTCAGCATGGTCACCTTGGAACCCTAACCAAGGCGCAGACTGGCTCGGGCAACCTGTGGACAGGATGCTGCCGCAGAGGCATCGAAAGAGCACCGAAGAGGTGGGTGCGATCGGGTCTTGCCTGGCCGAGGTGGCCTTAGCGGGCTAGAGGTGGCCGCCGAACGCCACCTTTGGGCACGATGACCACCTGACATGGTCATCGTGCACGAAGCGCGGTGAGGGTGATCGAACTGAGGGCGGAGGATGCGGGATTCGAACCCGCGAGGGCGTTAACCCAACACGCTTTCCAAGCGTGCGCCATAGGCCACTAGGCGAATCCTCCGCCGCAGAGATTACCGGGTGTGAGCGCCGGCCTCCGCATCGGTCGGACGCGTTACCAAATCGGCAGCAGCTGCCCAGAAGCCGGCGTCCGGGTGGGCAGCCACTGCCGACTCGACGGGCCGGGACCCGTCCGGGCATGTCGGCGTAGAATGTTTGTCGACCCCTCGTGCGGCGTCACCTCTCTGAACTCCCCCAGGGCCGGAAGGCAGCAAGGGTAGGCGGGCTCTGGCGGGTGCGCGGGGGGTCACTTGCTGTCCGAGGCTGGGGCTAGGGTCGTCCCCGTGTCGACCGCCCTCTACCGCCGCTACCGCCCCGAGCGGTTCGCGGACCTGATCGGGCAAGAGCACGTCACCGAGCCCCTCATGCAGGCGCTCACGCACGACCGTGTCACCCACGCCTACCTCTTCTCCGGTCCCCGCGGGTGCGGCAAGACCACGTCGGCCCGCATCCTGGCTCGCTGCCTGAACTGCGAGCAAGGACCAACCGCTGAACCATGTGGTGAGTGCCAGAGCTGCCGCGACCTCGCGCGTGGCGGCCCCGGCAACATCGATGTCATCGAGATCGACGCGGCCAGCCACGGTGGTGTCGACGACGCTCGCGAACTGCGCGACCGGGCCTTCTTTGCGCCGGCATCGTCGCGCTACAAGATCTACATCATCGACGAGGCGCACATGGTCTCGACGCAGGGCTTCAACGCTCTGTTGAAGGTGGTCGAAGAGCCTCCGGAGCACGTGAAGTTCGTCTTCGCCACGACCGAACCCGAGAAGGTCATCGGCACCATCCGTTCGCGAACGCATCACTATCCGTTCCGCCTCGTCCCCTCGCGCATCCTCGAGGACTACCTCGCGAAGGTCTGCGAGTCAGAAGGCATCACCGTCGAGCCAGGTGTTCTTGCCGCCGTTGTCCGGGCCGGTGCCGGCTCGGTGCGAGACTCGCTGAGCGTCCTCGACCAGCTGTTCGGCGGCGCCGAAGCGCAGCACCTCTCGTATGAGCGGACGATTCAGCTGCTCGGCTTCACACCAGCTGCGTTGCTCGACGACATCGTCGACGCGATCGCCGAACGCAACGGAGCCGAGCTCTTCGGGGTGATCGAGTCGGTGATCGACGCCGGGCTCGACCCCGAGCGCTTCATGAAGGACCTGCTCGAACGGTTCCGAGATCTCGTCATCATCGCCGCAGTCGAGGACGCGTTCGAGCGCAGGCTCGTCGGTGGGTCGGACGACCAACGTTCTCGGTTGCAGTCACAGGCAGACCGGATCGGGCTGGCTGCCTTGACGCGGTCCACTGAGTTGGTGGCAACGGGGATCGCCGACATGAAAGGCCCGACACCACCGCGGCTGCACCTCGAGCTGGTCTGCGCCAAGTTGCTGCTTCCGGGTGCCCATGACGACGAGCTGAGCTTCGCTGCCCGCCTCGACCGTATCGAGCGCCGAATGACCATCGCCGGATCTGCGGATGCGCCTTTGCCCCCCGCGCAGAGTCGCGCGACGCCTCGCCCTGATCCAGGTCGCCGATCAGCGAAGCAGCCAGCAGCGAACGGGGCGCCGCCGCCTGCCCCGCCGGCGTCTGAGTCGGAGGTGGAGGCACCTGCTGAGGTCAAGGCCCCGGCCGCACTGAGCGCACCTGAGGCACTTGAGGCACCAGAGGCTCCGGCCGCACCAGAGGCTGCTGATTCAGTAGACCAGGCACCGACCGCCGGTGGCTCGCAAGTGCACGAGCTCCGGCGCATGTGGCCGAATGTGCTCGACCGAGTCAAGGACTACCGGCGGGTCACCTGGGCGCAGCTCTTCGAAAAGTCGGACGTTCTCGGCGTCGACGAGAAGCAACTTCAGATCGGCCTGCAAGATGTCGGCGCGCATCGGGCGTTCTCGCAGGGCGGCCACGACGAGATCGTGCGCCAGGCGCTGATCGACGTCGTTGGGCTCGACCTCGTGGTGGTCGCCGTGCTCGATCCCTCGGTCTCAGGGTCGGCGCCAACTCCCGGGCCGGCAACCGCCGCGGCTACCACAGTGGCAGCTCCGCCTCCAGCCGCTGCCGCCGAGGCGCGCGCTGCTGCAGCGGCCGTCGGTGGCCCTGTGGTCGGTAAGGTGCGGCCCACCGATGCCGACGATGACGAGGTGGCCCTCGACGATGCCGATGCCGATGACGACGGCCTCGCCGGTCCTGAGCTGATCGCTCAGCAGCTCGGCGGCACCGTGATCGGTGAGATCGACCACGCTTGACGCGCTCGTGTTGCCTCGGCGGCGGGGGCTTCGTCGGACGGTCGCCGTAGAGTGAGCGCAGCGATGACGGGAGCAACGATGATCGTTTGTGCGCTTGGCTACCTTGGCTATGGAGGATGTCGCTGATGTACGAAGGCATCGTCCAAGACCTCATCGACGAGCTCGGTCGGCTCCCGGGCGTCGGTCCGAAGTCGGCACAGCGCATCGCGTTCCACTTGCTCGCTGCGGAACCGGCCGACGTTCGCCGGTTGGCCGAGGTGCTCCTCGAGGTGAAGGCCAAAGTGCGCTTCTGCCGGGTGTGTGGCAACGTCGCCGAGGCCGACGAGTGTCGTATCTGTCTAGACCCGCGGCGCGACCTGTCAGTCATCTGTGTCGTCGAAGAGTCCAAGGACGTTGTTGCCGTTGAACGGACGCGCGAGTTCCGCGGTCGCTACCACGTCCTCGGCGGTGCGATCAGTCCCATCGAGGGCATCGGTCCGGACGACCTTCGGGTCAAAGAGTTGATGACTCGACTCGCAGATGGGTCGGTCACCGAGCTGATCTTGGCGACCGATCCGAACCTCGAGGGCGAGGCAACGGCCACCTACCTGGCCCGACTGATCAAGCCGATGGGCTTGACCGTTTCCCGCCTGGCCAGTGGACTGCCTGTCGGAGGAGACCTCGAGTACGCCGACGAGGTCACCCTCGGGCGTGCCTTCGAGGGCAGGCGCAGCCTCGAGGTGTAGACAAGGATGTCGGACGTCGCAGCGACGTCCCGCGAACAGTGAGGTGAGTGGTGACAGCAGCGTCAGGCAAGCGGCTAACCGACGAGGTGGACGAGTTCACCGTCGACGTCGCCGACCAGATCGAGAGCTTCCTGATCGCACTCGGCGCCGTGGCCCGTGGTGACTTCCCCGGTGGCACGCTCTCGATCCTTTTGCTGGAGGTCTCGCAGCTGCTGCTCGCCGGTGGGCGGCTGGGTGCCGTCGTCGACGTTGTGCCGTCCGAGCGTTATGAGCCGGACGCTGGTGTCGACCCCGATGCCGATGGTCTGCGCGAGCGGCTGGCCGAGTTGCTCGGTCCTGCCGACGAGTACATCGAGGTATTCGACCCCTACATTCGCGACGGTGAGATCGTGCAATCGCGGCTCTCAGACGACATCGCTGACGTTGCGGCAGATCTCTATCACGGTCTCGCCCACTTCAAGGCTGGCCGAGCTGACGAGGCGTTGTGGTGGTGGCAGTACTCCTACCTCGCGAACTGGGGTTCGACCGCAAGCTCGGCGCTCCGTGCGTTGCACTCGGCGGTGGCGCACACTCGCCTGGCGCCATCGACGGACGACTAGCGACCGATGCCGCCTAGCCTTCGGGTGGCAATGGGGTTGGCTGCACCGGTGGCCGGAACAATCCTTCGCGGCGGACGTTCTTGACGTCGCGCAACTCCAGCTTGCCGCTCGGGAACACCGCGCGCGCCAGCAGCCCGATACTGGGAGCCGGCTTGGAGAGGTAGCAGTAGGTTCCGTCGTCGAGGCCTTTACCCTTGACCGCGAAACACTCCGCTGGTCCCAGTCCGCCAGCCGCCCGCCAGCCGCCCGCGTCCTTGACGGTGAGCTGCTTGCGTCCCGCCGAGACCGTGCGCGTGGCGCTGCGGAAGAGACGCTGTATCTCGGGATCGAAAAGGCTAGGCAAGCCCTTTGGGGATCGGGCGACCAAGAAGCACGACTTGTCGGCTCGGCCCTTCTTCTGCTGGAGGATCTGGCAGGAGACGACACCCCGGGGACCGTTGATAAGAACAGCCGTGCTTTGTCCGCGCCGCACATCGAGTCGGAACCGCTCGCCTTTGGCTCGCATCCGAACCTTGGCGTCTGGACGTGGCCCCTTGCCGGTGAGCCGGTACCTGGCGTCGAACTGATCGGGGCTGAGGGCGGTGAGCTGCTGCGCACGCTCGCCCGCTGTGAGTGGCTCGGGCGAGGGGATTGGGTCAGCAGACCGAGTGGGTGACGCGCTCGGAGCGGCCTCCTGGGGCGGAGACCCGGTGCACCCGGCCAGTGCCACTGCGCTGACCAGCAGTAATGCCGAAACTGCCCTAGTCCTCATCGCTTCACTCTAGAAGGCCCCTCCGCCAGCGCTAGCCACCGCCGACTGGGGGGCGCAAAGCTGGCCATCGGTAGACTCGTCTTTCCGGTGCCTCGCACTGTGGGACTGGGAGAGGATTGTGTCGTGGGACTCGTCGTCCAGAAGTACGGCGGCTCCAGCGTCGCGGATGCCACCAGCATCAAGCGAGTCGCGACCCGCATCGTCGAAGCCCGCAAGGCTGGCAACGACGTCTGTGTGGTCGTGTCGGCCATGGGTGACACCACCGATGAGCTGATCAATCTCGCTGAGCAGGTTTCTCCGATGCCGCCGGGTCGCGAGCTCGACATGCTCTTGACCGCGGGTGAGCGCATCTCGATGGCGCTCCTGGCGATGGCGATCCACGACCTCGGGATCGAGGCGAGGTCGTTCACCGGTAGCCAGGCGGGTGTCATCACGACGTCGTCGCACGGCAAGGCACGCATCATGGACGTCACGCCCGGCCGCATCCGGGGCGCAATGGACGATGGTGCGGTCGCGATCGTTGCGGGCTTCCAGGGCGTCAGCTTCGATACCAAGGACATCACGACGCTCGGGCGCGGTGGCTCTGACACCACAGCGGTCGCTCTTGCGGCTGCGCTGGACGCCGAGGTGTGCGAGATCTACACCGATGTCGATGGCATCTTCAGCGCCGACCCGCGCATCGTTCCGGCCGCGCGCAAGCTGCCGTACATCACCTACGAGGAGATGCTCGAGATGGCGGCGTGTGGTGCCAAGGTGCTGCACCTTCGTTGCGTCGAGTACGCACGTCGTTGCGACCTGCCGATTCATGTCCGTTCGTCGTTCAGCAATCGTGGGGGCACCTGGGTGGTCGCCAACGCGTCAGCCGCCCCCACCAATCAGGGAGAAACAGTGGAGCAGCCGATCATCGCCGGCGTCGCACATGACCGCAGCGAGGCGAAGGTGACCGTTGTCGGGGTCCCGGACAAGCCTGGGGAAGCCGCGCTTATCTTCGAGGCGCTGGCGGACGCCGAGGTGAACATCGACATGATCGTGCAGAACATCTCGACGGCAGCTACTGCGCTCACTGACATCTCTTTCACGATGCCCCACACCGACACCGGCCGGGCCGTCATCGCCCTGGACAACGTCAAGGAATCCGCCGGCTTCACCGAGCTGCTTGTTGATGACCAGATTGGCAAGGTGTCGTTGATCGGCGCGGCGATGCGAACGAACGCAGGGGTCTCGGCCACCTTCTTCCGGGCGTTGGCTGACGCTGGTGTCAACGTCGAGATGATCTCGACGTCAGAGATTCGCATCTCGGTCGTGACGCGAGCTGACGACCTCGACGCTGCGGTGGCTGCGATTCACACTGCGTTTGGGTTGGACGTCGCTGACGGCGAGGCTGTGGTGTACGGGGGGACCGGCCGATGAGAAAGCCGACTCTGGCAGTGGTCGGCGCGACCGGCGCTGTGGGCACGGTCATGCTCGACATCCTCAGTTCTCGTGAGGATGTCTGGGGCGAGATCCGGTTGGTTGCCTCGGCGCGTTCGGCCGGAAAGATCCTTCAGGTGCGTGGCCAGGACGTCGTCGTCCAGGAGCTCGCGCCGGAGGTCTTCGACGGCGTCGATGTCGCCATGTTCGACGTACCTGACGAGGTGTCAGCGCAGTGGGCGCCGATCGCAGCTGCCCGTGGAACTGTGGCCGTCGACAACTCCGGTGCCTTCCGGATGGACCCAGACGTTCCGCTTGTCGTGCCTGAGGTCAACGCGCATGCGGCCCTGGTGCGTCCGAAGGGCATCATCAGCAATCCCAACTGCACCACACTGTCGATGATCGTGGCCATGGGTGCGCTGCACAATGAGTACGGCCTTGAAGAGTTGGTCGTCGCGTCCTACCAGGCGGCGTCCGGCGCGGGTCAAGAAGGCATCGACACACTCCGTGAGCAGTACGCCAAGGTCGCAGCGTCGCCGGACGCCGGCAACCGAGCCGGTGATCTTCGGGGCATCGTCGGTGACACCGGCCCATTCCCAGCGCCGCTGGCCATGAACGTCGTCCCGTGGGCCGGGTCGCTGAAGGATGACGGCTGGAGCAGCGAAGAGCTCAAGGTGCGCAATGAGTCGCGGAAGATTCTCGGCCTGCGCAACCTCCGTGTCTCGGCCACCTGTGTCCGAGTGCCGGTGATCACCACCCACTCGCTCTCCGTGCACGCGCGGTTTGGCCAAGAGGTCGACCAGGTGCGAGCCCAAGACATCTTGCGCGAGGCCGAAGGCGTCGTGCTGCTCGACGACCCGGCGGCTGGCGAGTTTCCCACGCCGAACGACGTTGTCGGTACCGATCCCACCTGGGTCGGACGCGTGCGGCGCTCGATCGACGATCCGAATGCACTCGACCTCTTCGTCTGCGGCGACAACCTGCGCAAGGGGGCGGCCCTCAACACCGCCCAGATCGCCGAAGTCGTCGCCCGCGAACTCAGCACCCGCTAAACCCCGCCGAGTGCACAGCAGGTTGACGTTCCCGGTCGTCGAGTGCACAGCAGGTTGACGCTCAGGAATGTCGAGTGCGCATCGGGTTACCAGCCTCTACCGTGGACGCATGCGACGGAATGATGGGGACGCGCGGCTGCTCAGCGTGAACCTCGCCGTGGTGCGCGACAACCCTTTCGGGGACGCCGCGAGTACGGGCATCGACAAGCAGCCCACCGCTGGTGCTGTGGAGGTTCGCGCACCAGGCAGCAAGGCTGATGGACTCGGCAGCGGGCTCGTGGGTGACTTCATCGGCGACCATCGCCACCATGGTGGCGACGACCAAGCGGTCTACGCGTATGCCGTGGAAGACCTGCAGTGGTGGGCAGGCGAAGTGGGTGCGACGTTCTCAGCGGGCCGGTTCGGTGAGAACTTCACGACGATGGGCCTCGATGTCAATGGTGCTCGGATCGGCGAGCGTTGGAAAGTTGGTGGGGCCGTTGCGCTGCAAGTCTCTGAGCCGCGAATTCCCTGTGGCACTTTTCGTGGATGGATCAACCGGCCCGGATGGCTCAAAACTTTCACCGCGGCGGCGCGTCCTGGTGCATATCTGCGTGTGCTAGCCCCTGGCAGTGTTCAGGGCGGTGATCCGGTAGAGATCACGCACCGACCTGACCACGACGTCACGGTGGCCATGGTCTTTC